>CACZIO010000016.1 GCA_902781215.1 uncultured Lachnospiraceae bacterium | reverse complement strand
CGTCGCCTCCCCGCAGGACCTGATCGACGGGCTGGGCCGGTTCGCGGTGGATGAGATCACGCAGGAGACGACCTCCAGCCGTTTTTTCCGGGACAGGGACGAGGCCATCCGCTGCCTGCAGGCGGCCGGTGCCGGCGCAGCCCTGCGGGCGACGACCCTGGAGGACGTCTTCCTCGAGCGCCTGGGCAGGCACCTGGTGAAAAAATAAAAAAATATGGCGGGTAGTGTGGAATGAGATCCCGGATTCACGGGATTTGTCCGCAAATCCGCCATAATTCCGAAAAAATATTGGGAAACGATGGGTATTATCACTGTTTTATGGGAAAAATGGGTCGAATTCCGGCGGGATTTCTATAAGATCACACTGGCGGCGATGATCTCGCCCCTCATGTATCTGATGATCTTCGGATTCGGCATCCAGACAACTTCACACGGGGAACCCTATCTCATGTTCCTGATCCCGGGCATCGTCGCCATGTCGACCATGACCGGGAGTTTCGGCGCGGTCGCCCAGAACATGAGCGTCCAGCGCCTGTATGAGAAAGCCCTGGACCAGGTCATGGTCTCCCCGACCCCGCTCTGGCAGTTCATCACCGGCCAGATCATCGGCGGCGCCCTGCGCGGCATGTACGCGGGCCTGGTCATCCTGATCCTCACGCTGCCCGTCCGGGGCGGCCTGATCTTCAACGGCTGGAGCTTCCTGGTCATGTTCCTGAACGGCACGGTCTTCTCGACCATTGCCCTGGTCCTGTCTTTTCTGTCAAAGAGCTACTCGGACACGCCCAGGTACAACGCCTACATCATCACCCCCATGTCCTTCCTCTGCAACACCTTCTTTTCGACGGACCAGATGCCGGGCGTCTTCCGGACCGTCGTGAGCGCCCTGCCCCTGTCCCAGGCCAGCCGCATGATCCGCGCCATCTCCCGCGGGGAGGACCCCGGCAGAGCCGGTTTTTTTGTCCTGCTCCTCTATCTGGTAATCTTTGGCGGGATATCTTTTTTCTATATCTACCGAAAAAAGACGCTGTGAGAATACGCTGTGAGGATGCGCCTTAAGAACATGAAGAAAAAGATGAGAAATCACAGAACCCATATGCCCCCCGGAGCTGACCGCTCGTTCACAGCATGCCGGAGCACGCAGGTGCGCAGGCAGCGCAAAAGAGAAATCCGTGAGAACGATTTTTCTTTTCCCCCTTGTATTTGGCGGCCTTGCCTGCGGATCCTGACAATTGCATGCTGTCTCTTTCTCCTGGCTGTGCCCGGCGTCCGCGCGCTGGCGGAGGAGGGGTACGAGAGGGTGGCGGGATCCTCCTCCATGGGCAAAACCAGCGAAAACCTGGCGCCCTACGGGATGACGCCGGTCTCCGGGGACATGATCGAGGACGGGGAATACGTGGTCGGCACGGAGTGCTCCTCCTCCTTTTTCCGCATCGAGGAGGCCCGGCTGACCGTCCGGGACGGGCGGATGACGGCCCTGCTGACCATGTACAGCTCCAGCTACCTGCTGGTCTATCCGGGGACGGCGGAGGAGGCGGCCGCAGCGCCCTACGAGGACTATATCCAGTCGGAGGACCTGGACGGCTGGGACACCTTCACGATCCCGGTCGAGGCCCTGGACAAGGAGCTGGACCTGGCAGCCTTCTCGAAGAAAAAGAAGATGTGGTACCCGCGCAAGGTCCTTTTTCACGCGTCCGACATCCCGGCGGACAGCCTGCGCTTCGTCTACCCGGACTACGACCGGATCAGCGAGGCGCTGGCCCTCTATGACGCAGAAAACGGTGGGACCGGGGAGACTGGAGAAACCGGGGAGACCGGAACGGAGGCGGGCGCCTCTTCCGGAGACGCTGTAAAAAGCCCGGTTGGACAGGGAAAAGCAGGAACGTCAGGAGTCCCGGATGCGTCCGCCGGGGGAAAAGCCGGGAACGGGGGATCCGCTTCGACGGATTCCGGCGATACCCCGCAGGCAGCGGCCCTGGACATAGAAGACGGCAGGTATTCCATCGAGACGGTCCTGGCCGGCGGCAGCGGCCGGGCATCGGTCACCTCCCCGACCTGGCTGACGGTACGGGAGGGCAGGGGCTATGCGAGACTCCTCTGGTCCAGCCCCTACTACGACTACCTGATCCTGGACGGAAAAAAATATACCAACGAGACGAAGGACGGCGGCAGTTCCTCCTTTACGATTCCGGTCACGGCCTACGATGAGCCCGTGGAGATCATCGCGGACACGACGGCCATGGGGGACCCGGTCGAGATCAACTATACGCTCACCTTTTACTCCGACACCATCGGGAGCTGGAAGCGGGTCCCCCAGGAGGGCGCCCGCATGGTCCTGACCTGGGCGGTCCTCTTCATCGTGGCCGGAGGCATTGCGAATCATCTGATCAAAAAGAGACGGCGGAGCTGAAAAATGAACCGGGCTCTGCCGCGCAACAGACTGCCGGGAAGAGAATGTGCGGAAGAGCGCACAGGGATTCCTGCAGAAACAGCGGTAAATGGAGGCACTTTTGAAAAATAAGAGAGAAACGCTGATCATCGGGAGCCGCGAGAGTCTGCTGGCGGTCCGGCAGGCCCGGATTGTCCTGGACTATCTGCGGGCGTCCTGCCCGGACCTGGGCTGCGACCTGCGGACCATGAAGACGACCGGGGACAGGATCCTGGACAAGCGGCTGGACCAGATCGGGGGCAAGGGACTTTTTGTCCGCGAGCTCGACCAGGCCCTGCGGGCCGGGCGGACCGACCTGTCGGTCCACAGCCTCAAGGACGTGCCGGCAGAAGTTCCGGAGGACCTGCCCCTCATCGGCTTTTCGGAGAGAGAGGACCCGCGCGATGTCCTGGTCCTGCCGGCGGGCTCGGCAGAGATCGATTTTACGAAGCCCATCGGGACTTCCTCCCGGCGGCGGATCCTGCAGGCGCGCGATCTTTTCCCGCAGGCCCGCTTCGAGAGCGTGCGGGGCAATGTCCAGACCAGGCTGCGCAAGCTGGACGAAGGTCAGTACGGCGCCATCATCCTGGCGGCGGCAGGGCTCCGGCGGCTGGGGCTGGAGGACCGGATCAGCAGGTGTTTTTCAACGGAGGAGATCATCCCGTCGGCAGGACAGGGGATCCTGGCCCTGCAGGGAAGGCAGGGGGAGGATTACGCCTGCCTGGATGGATTTGTGAGCCGCGCCTCCGCCATGGCGGCCGCGGCGGAGCGGGGCTTCGTCAATGCCCTGGGCGGCGGATGTACCTCGCCGATCGCCGCGCACGCGGAATTCCCGGACGGAACCGCGGAGGGGAAGATGGTCCGGATGACCCTGCGGGGCTTCTATTATGACGATACAACGAACAGAAGCGTGCGAAAATGCGCGGAATTCTGCGTCGATTCGCCGGCGCAGGCGGCCGCGGCCGGGCGGGAACTCGCCGCGGCAGTCCTGGAAGACCGTTGAGAGAGGAAAATATGAAAGGAAAGGTATGGCTCGTGGGAGCCGGCCCCGGAGACAGGGGACTTTTTACATTAAAGGGACTGGAGGTCCTGCAGAACGCGGAGGTCGTCGTCTATGACGCCCTGGTCGGGGATGAGGTCCTGGCCCTGGTCCCGGAGAGTGCAGACCTGATCAATGTCGGCAAGCGGGCGGGAAACCACCTCATGGAGCAGGACCGGATCAACCGGACGCTCCTGGAACAGGCCCTGGCGGGCCGCCGGGTCGTGCGGCTCAAGGGCGGAGATCCCTTTCTGTTCGGGCGCGGCGGAGAGGAACTGGAGCTCCTGGCGGAAAACGGGATCCCCTACGAAGTGGTGCCCGGCGTCACCAGCGCCTTCGCGGTGCCGGCCTACAATGGAATCCCGGTGACGCACAGGGACTTCACGTCCAGTGTGCACATCATCACGGGCCACCGGAGAAAAAACAGTGAAAACAGTAAAAGAATCGATTACGAAGCCCTGGTCCGCTCGGGCGGAACGCTGATCTTTCTGATGGGCGTGTCCTCCCTTCCCTCGATCGCGGCCGGCCTGCTGGAGGCAGGCATGGAGCCGGACATGCCGGCAGCTGTGCTTGAGCGGGGGACCACATCCGGGCAGCGCAGGGTCGTCGCGACCATATCCACCCTGGCGGAGGAAGCGGCGCGCGCGGGGATCGGGGCGCCGGCCGTCATCGTCGTCGGCCGGGTCTGTGCCCTCGCGGACCGCTTTGCCTGGGCGGAAAACCGTCCACTGGCCGGCAAAAAGATCCTGGTCACCCGCCCGAAGGAGCTGATCTCGGAGACAGCGGCCCGCCTGCGCCGGCTCGGCGCGGAGGTCCTGGAATGCCCTGCGATCGAGACGGTGCCGATCGAGCCGGATACCTCTGGCCTGACTGGAACCGGGCAGGATACACGAGCTTTCGGGGCGGAAACAGCGTCGTCCGCAGCCGTAAATATCCTTGAGGGGTATTTCGAGCATGCTTCCGGCCCGGTCCCCGGTCAGAAGGAGGCGGCAAAAAGGCCGGACTGGCTGGTCTTTACGTCGCCCGCCGGCGTCCGCATTTTCATGGAGGCCTTCCTGGAGCATCGCGATGTCCGTGATCTGTGCGGCAGCAGGATCGCCGCGATCGGCGGGGGCACGGCGAAGGCCCTGCGGCAGTACGGGATCCGGGCGGATTTCGTCCCCTCCGTCTATGACGGCGAGACCCTGGGCAGGGAACTGGCGCAGAAGATCCGGCAGGAGAGGACCCAAGGCGGACAGGCGGAAAAGCCCGGCCAGGGCATTGACGCCGCCTCGAAGCAGGCGGCTCATGACCGGAGCGGGCGCGCAGGGACGCATGAAATATGTGGAGGGCGGCCCGTAAGGATCCTGATCCCCAGGGCGGCTGCCGGCAATCCGGACCTGGTCCGGGAGCTGGAGCAGGCCGGGGATGTCGAGATCCGGGACCTCGCGATCTATGAGACGAAATACCGGACATCCGGGATCATTGATGTGCGGGATGAGGTCCTGCGCGGCGAGATCGATTTCGCGGTCTTTACCAGTGCCTCCACGGTGCGGGGCTTCTGCGCCATGATGAAGGGTGCGGAAAACGATCCCGCTGTTCCCGATCTGTCCGGCGTCCGCGCCGTCTGTATCGGACGGCAGACGAAGGCCGCCGCGGACGCCGCCGGCATGCGGACCTGGATGGCGCGGCGGGCCGCGATCGACGACCTGGTCGATGCGGTCGTCCGGGCGTGTGACCCGGAAAATCCATTTTGACGCTAAACAATTTCTTGTTTGATAACTTGTTTGATAACTTGTTTGATATCTTTTTTTGACACAGAAAGAATTCTTTTTTGATTCAGAATAAGCATTTTGACTCAGAACAACATTATTTTTGACACAGAGTTATACTTTTGGATCTGATACAGAAGAGCTCCATATTCTGGACAGATCCTCAGTGAATGACCCACCGCCTGCGCATACGCTTAGAGGCGGGAGTCTTCTGCGGAGATAGGGTAAAGAGGAGGATAAAAAATGGATCTGACGATCAGACCCCGGAGACTGCGGGGAAGCGATACACTGCGGCGCATGGTGCGGGAGACCCGTCTGGATGCCGCGTCCCTGATCTACCCCATGTTTGTCATGGACGGCGAGGATACGGTGGAGGAGATCACGGCCCTTCCCGGCCAGTACCGCTGGACCGTAGACCGCATGGGAGAAGAGCTGGCGCGGCTGCAGGAGGCAGGCGTCGGCAAGGTCATGTTTTTCGGGATTCCGGCCAAAAAGGACGAGATGGGGTCCCAGGCCTACAGCGCGGACGGTATCGTCCAGCGCGCCCTGCGCAGGGCGAAGCAGGATTTCCCTGCGCTCTATCTCATCACGGATGTCTGCATGTGCGAATACACTTCGCACGGCCACTGCGGCGTCCTGTGCGGCTGCGATGTCGACAATGACAAGACCCTGGATCTGCTGTCCATGACGGCCCTCTCCCATGTGGAGGCGGGCGCCGATATGGTGGCGCCCTCGGATATGATGGACGGACGTGTGCGGGCCATCCGGCAGACCCTGGATGCCGCCGGCCACACTTCGATCCCGATCATGTCCTACGCGGTCAAATACGCCTCCTCCTTCTACGGCCCCTTCCGCGAGGCGGCGGGTTCCGCGCCTTCCTTTGGCGACCGCAAGAGTTACCAGATGGACTTCCACAACCGCCACGAGGCAATCCGGGAGGCTCTTCTGGATGTGGAGGAGGGGGCAGATATCATCATGGTCAAGCCCGCCATGTCCTATCTGGATATTGTCCGCGACGTCCGCGACCGCGTGGAGGTGCCGGTCGCCGCTTACAGTGTGAGCGGCGAGTACGCCATGATCAAGACCGCCGCGGCCAACGGCTGGATCGACGAGGAGAAGGTCATGTGTGAAGCGGCTGTCTCCGTCTTCCGCGCGGGCGCTTCGGTTCTTTTGACCTATTACGCGAAGGAACTGGCGGACTGCATCCGGAAGGGCAGAATCGGATGAAGAAGATGATCCGGATACCGGTGATCCGGCACGGAAAGGTTTGGGACGATTTATGACAACATTGATCTCAGCAGATAATACCTGGATGCTCTTTGCCATCCTGGTCGTGATCGCGGCGGTCTCCATCCGGCTCGAGCAGAGTTTCCAGTGGGCGGCGAAGGTATCCGCCTGTGTCCTCTGTCTGGTTTTTGCCATGGCCCTGGCCAACCTCCGGGTCATCCCGACGGAGGCGCCGGCCTATGATTTCATCTGGTCCTATCTGGTGCCCCTGGCCATCCCCTTTCTTCTCTTTCAGGCGGATTTCCGCAAGATCTGGCGGGAGAGCGGCAGGATCGCGGGAATCTTCCTTCTGGGGAGCCTGGGGACAGCGGCCGGCGGTGTCCTGGCCTATCTGCTGCTGAAAAATATCCTGGGGACGGCGGCGAAGCCGGCGGTGGCCATGTTTGTCGGCACCTATGTCGGCGGCTCCGTCAACCTGGTCGCCATGGCCGATGCGACGGGGGCCGGCAAAAATCTGGTCTCCTCCGCTGTCGTCGCCGACAACCTGCTCATGGTGCTCTACTTTTTCGTCCTGGCAGCCCTGCCGGCCTCCGGCTGGATCCGACGTCATTTCCGCCACCCCATCATTGACCGGCGCGAGCGGATCGAGGCATCGCCGGCAGAGATGGACCAGGTGCGGGCACACCACAAAACCCACCGCAGCAGGGCGGCTGAATACTGGAAGCCCAGGGAGGTCTCCCTCACAGACCTGGCTGCGGGCTTTGCGGCGGCCTGTATGATCGTCGCCGTTTCGCGCATGCTGGCTGGCTTTTTTGACACAGCCCTGGCGGGGGACGGATTCGGGATCTCCCTCCTGCGGGGCCTTTTGGGCAACCAGTACCTTCTGATCACGACGATCACGACGGCCCTGGCGACCGCCTTTCCGCAGTTTTTCGGCAACATCTCCGGCGCCCAGGAGATCGGGACCTTCCTGATCCATATCTTTTTCGCGGTCATCGGCGCCCCGGCTTCCATCGTCCTGATCCTGCGCGAGGCCCCCATGCTCCTGGTCTTCGCCGCCATCGTGGTCCTGATGAACCTGGTCTTTGCCCTGGGCTTCGGCAAGCTCTTCGGCTACTCCATCGAGGAGATCACGGTGGCCTCCAACGCCAATGTCGGCGGCCCGACGACAGCCGCCGCCTTCGCCATTGCCAAGGGCTGGCACACCCTGATCTTCCCGGCGATCCTGGTCGGGACCCTGGGCTACGTGATCGGCAACTACTACGGGATTTTCCTCTTCACGGCCCTGCCGTGACGGGCCGGAACGGGAGCCAATGTGACAATGGAGACGGCCCTTTTATCACTTCCGCATTGACAACACTTGACGACAGAAGACAGGAGTAAAACCTTGCTTGACTCGATTCTGATGGCTTTTTCCTTATATTCGCGCATTCCTGTGCCCCAGGCGCAGTGGAAGGAAGAAAACATGCGCTGGTGCATCTGTTTCCTGCCTCTGGTGGGGGTGGTGATTGGCGCCCTGCAGGCGGCGGCTTTTTTTGTCATGACGAGGCTCGCCTGCGGAGCCCTGCTGCGCACTTCCATTCTGACGGCGCTGCCGGCACTTCTGTCAGGCGGCATCCATCTGGATGGTTTCCTGGATACCTGCGATGCCATCCATTCCTACAAGGGACGGGAAGACCGCCTCGCGATCCTGAAGGATCCCCATGCCGGCGCTTTCGCGATCATCTGCGGGATTGTGTATTTTGTGCTCCTGTTCGGCGTTTGGAGTGAGGCACGGCCGGAGAATATCCTTCCCTTGTGCTGTATTTTCGCGCTTTCCAGGTCTCTCAGTGCCTGGTCAGCGCTGACCTTTCCAAAGGCAAAAAAAGACGGGATGCTGCGTCAGGAGACGGACCCGGCCGCAAAGGGGGCACCGGCTGCCATGGCAGTCGTCTCGGTCCTGGCCGGCGCCGCCGTCATCGTTGCCGGTCCGGCCAGGGGAACCGCCGCCGTCCTGGCAGCGGTGTTCACCCTCCTCTATTACCGGCGCATGTCCGACAGGGTCTTCGGCGGGGTCACGGGCGACCTGGCCGGCTGGTTCACACAGATGTGCGAGCTGACGTCCGCGGGGGCTGTCGTCCTGTGCGGACTGTTGATGTAGCTTCAATAATGCAGTTTGATGCAGCTTTGAAGATGCGGAGTGCCGGTGGAGCTTCATTATTGCGGGCTGGTCCCGCAGCTTCAATGATGCGGACTGCTGCATAGGCAGGATTTGTTTACGAGTCCTGTTTTTTCAGAGATCAGCTTTCACAGATCAGGTTATATGTTTACACTTATCATCGGCGGCAGCGCCAGCGGAAAAAGTTCATATGCGGAGCGGCTGACAGTCTCCCTGCCGGGAGACCTGCCCCGGATCTATCTCGCGACCATGGAGGCCTTCGGGGCGGAGGCGCATGCCCGGATCGCCCGCCATCGTCAGATGCGAAGAGGGCGCGGGTTTGAGACTCTGGAGTGTACGCGGAATCTGGCTTCAGCGCATGTCCCGTCAGGCAGCAATATTCTGCTTGAGGATATGGGAAATCTCGTCGCCAATGAACTGTTCGGAGATCCGGATCCGCTTCTGCGTGAAAGGAATCAGGAGGCCGCAGACAAGGCAGGCGCAGAGGGGCAGACGCATAAAAGGCCGGGCGGCCGTGCTGGCAATATTTCCTATGGCCAACCTGGCGGGAGGCAGGAAGGAGACAGGGACCATGCGGCCGCAAGGATTCTGGCCGGCCTTGAACACCTGCTCGCCCGCAGCGCCCATTTGACCATTGTCACCAACGATGTTTTTTCCGCAGGGAATGACTATGAGGGCGATACAGACCGCTATCTGCGGGTGCTGGCGGATGTCAACCGGGCCCTGGCGGCCGGGGCGGACAGGGTCGTGGAGCTTGTCTGCGGGCAGCCGGTGGTTCTGTGTGACCGGGGGGAGGTTTGTTTCGAAGCCGCGATTCTCTGCGGATCCGGATCCTATCGTCAGAATTGCCTCCGCGGCTCTGACGAGGGTATCTCTGCTCAAAAACGCTTCGGCATGTCAGGAAGTACGGAAACAGTGACCGGAAAAGAGGCGGGAATGATCTTTGTGACGGGTCCCCTGTACGCGGGAAAACAGGCTTATATTATGCAGGCGCTGGGCTGGACGGAGGCGGACTTTGCCGTGTATGGTGTCCGGGACGTCCAGGACCTGGCGGCGGAGGCCGTGCGGGAAGGTGAGCCGCTCACGGAGCTGGCTGACCGGCTGGCGGAGAAAAAGGTCGTGATCGCGACGGAGGTCGGCGGCGGTGTCGTCCCCATGGATCCCGTGCAGCGGCGGGAGCGCGAGGCGGCCGGACGCCTGTCCTGCCTGCTGGCGGAGCGGGCCCGGAGGGTGATCCGCGTCTGCTGCGGCCTGCCCCAGGTATTAAAGTGAAGGCCGGCAGCCTGTGGACTGCAGGGCGATTCTCCGGCAATCGGAAATGAAGACCGGAGGGCAGTCTTCCGGCCTCTCCGGCTTTCGAGACGGCGTGACCGGGGGTCGGCCGGGGACCACAGAACCGTCCCCGTGGTTCCCAAAAAAAGGAGGCACAATGAGGATCTGGCTCATCAGACATGGCAGGACGCCGCTCAATGAAGAGGGGCGCTACCAGGGAAAGCTTGATACGGGATTGTCGGAGGAGGGACAGCGCGCGCTGGAGCGGGCGGATGTCTCTCCTTCGCGGGTCTATGTCTCCCCGGCCCTGCGGGCCCGCCAGACAGCGGACATCCTGTTTCCGGATGCAGACCAGGTGGTCGCGGAGGACCTTCGGGAGATGGATTTCGGTGCCTTTGACGGCAGGGGCTGGTGGGAGATGGAGAATGATGCCGACTACCGGTCCTGGGTGGACGGCGGCTGCCTGGGACAGTGCCCGGGGGGAGAGGACCGCGCCTCCTGCTCGGCAAGGGTCTGCGCGGCCTTTGCCCGCATCCTGGACGAAAACCTCCGAGACTGCAGGACAGATGATCTCTTCATCGTCGCCCATGGAGGGACCCAGATGGCAGTCCTGGAGGAGTGGGGCCGGCCCGCGCGCGATTACTATGCCTGGCAGACGCCCTGCGGCTGGTGCTGGTGTCTGGAGACCCCTCCGGAGCCGGGGGCCTGGAGAAGAGAAGGCCTGGGCGCTGTGGGCCGGCACAGCTTCCTGCGGGAGGATCCTGCGCCGGCAGACCTGAAAAAATGAAAAACGCGTTCAATATCAGGATCGCATCCACCTGGTCTGCACAGAGATGTGCAGTGACTGTGCACCTGTACAGACACTGTCTGTACAGATCAGGGGTTGACACGGAAGGAAACTCTCGCTTATGGTAGAGTTCAGACAAAAAACATCGGGGGGAATGTCCCGCCGCAGGGTGCCGGGACATGGAGGTAAGCATGAGTGATATGAAGATCGGACTGGGAAATACGGGAACGGATTACGGTGTCAATGATCCCAGACCCAAAAGAACCGTGGAATATTCGCAGACAGAGTGCACGCACGTGCTCCTGTATGACAGCATCAATGATTCCGGGCGCCTGTTCGGCGGCCGCCTGGTCTCCTGGATCGACGTCGCAGCCGGCGCCTGCGCCATGCGCCACACCGGCTACAAGATGACGACGGCATCCATCGACAACCTGACCTTCAAGCGGGGAGCTTTCCTGGGCGATATCGTGGTCCTGGTCGCCCGTATGACCTATGTCGGCCGGACCTCCTGCGAGGTGCGCGTGGACTCCTACGTGGAGGACAAGAACGGATACCGGCGGGCGATGAACCGGGCCTTCCTGACCTACGTCGCGATCGATGAGAAGGGAAAGCCCCTGGAGATCCCCTACGGACTGGAGGTGCGGACCGTGGAGGAAAAGGCCAGATGGGACGGCGCTCTTCTGAGGAAGGAGTACCGCAATTCCCGCAAGGACATGGGCTTCTGACGTTTCCCTTACGGAGAATGGTGTCCCCGCCGATGCTGCGGCATTTCGACGGACCGGAGACGATATGGGGATGATGAATGAGTGAAACAGTAGAGAGAAGAAGACGGATCCGCCAGGGGTCTTCCGATCCGGATAATGACGATGCGATCCGGCAGAGAAAACGCCGGGCCCGCCGCACCGCAGAGCGCGCCAGACGGGCCCGCGCAGTCCGCAGGCAGAAGGTCATGGCGGCCGCTATCGCAGTCTTCGTCCTTCTCATTGCCATTGGCGGGACGATGGTCCTGCGCCGGGCCTGGGCGACCAGCACGCTCTCGGAGGCTGTGCTCGGCTATCGGGGCCAGGTAAAAAAGTGCGCGGAAAAGGAAGGCATCAAGGAATATACCGATGTTCTGCTGGCCATCATGATGGTCGAGAGCGAGGGCGAGGGGAAGGACGTCATGCAGTCCAGCGAGTCCAAGGGACTGGAGACCAATTCACTCGAGCCGGACGAATCCATTGAGCAGGCCTGCATCTATTTCGCCGCGCTTGTGGACATCGCCCATACCTTTGAGATCGACGACAGGAACGCCCTCATCCAGGCCTACAACTTCGGCCCGGGTTACCTGTACTTTATCAGCGATCACGGCGGTAAACACACCCAGGAGCTGGCGACGGAGTACGCGAAGGAACAGTCGGGCGGAGAGAAGGTCCGCTACCTCCACCTGTACGCGATCAAAGAGAACGGCGGCTGGATCTATGGATTTGGCAACATGTTCTACGCCGCGATCGTACAGCAGTATCTGTGAACCTCTGCAGGATGATGAGGAGGGATGCCGGCATATTCAATATTGATATCGTTCAGACCAGCTGCTGCCGGTCCCTTTCGGGGGGCGGCAGCGTTTTTTTGTTTTGACACCGGGCAGACCGGCGATTGCGTTACATTGTGTTAATCCATAAACATAGATTGCCTGCACACTTTTTTTTCAGTATAATTAGAAACAGCTTTGTCGGATCTTACAGGGAAGGGGGGCGGCAGGAGATCCCTGCAGCCACAGAAGGAAAGCCGGTCGTGAACCGTAACAGGGGAATGAATGGCCGGAACAGAACCGGAATCCGGCCGGTCCGGGCGGCGTGTGCTGCGGGACAAACGGGATGTATTTTATTTGAGGAGGAAAATGTATGAGCTATCAGGATCAGTACAGGCAGAAACTTGTGAGCGCGGCACAGGCGGCGGCCGTCGTCAAATCCGGTGACTGGGTTGACTACAGCTGGACCGCGACGACCCCCAGGGCAGTGGATAAGGAGCTCGCCAAGAGGCTTCCGGACCTCTATGACGTGAATTTCTACGGCGGCATCCTTATGCATGAGCCGGCGATCTTCCAGATCGAGGATCCTGCAGCGCATATGACATGGAACAGCTGGCACATGGGCGGCATCGAGCGCAAGGCCTGCGAGAAGGGCTTCGCCTTCTACGGCGCCCTCAAGTATTCCGAGCTTCCCCGCTGGTATCTGGAAAACATCAAATCCATCGATGTAGCCATCCTTCAGGTCGGCCCCATGGATGACAAGGGCTATTTCAACTTCGGCCCCAGCGCCAGCCACTCCTATGCCGCCATCAAGATCGCGAAAAAGGTCATCGTCGAGGTCAACGAGAGCATGCCGGTCATCTACGGCGACCGGTCTGCCTATGTCCACATCGATGATGTCGATATGATCGTCGAGACAGACAACGAGCCCATCGATGCCATGCCGCCCGCAAAGCCCGGCACGGACGTCGACAAGGCGGTCGCGGAGCTCGTCGTCAAGGAGATCCCGGACGGCGCCTGCCTCCAGCTCGGCATCGGCGGCATGCCCAACACCATCGGCAAGATGATCGCCGAGTCCGACCTCAAGGACCTGGGCGTTCACACAGAGATGTATGTCGACGCCTTCGTGGACATGGCGGAGAAGGGCAAGATCACCGGTATGTGCAAGCCTTTTGACCGCGGCCTGCAGACCTTTGCCTTCGGCGCGGGCACCAGGAAGATGTACGACTACCTCGACAGGAACCCGGCCATCAAGTCCGCCTCCGTCGACTATGTCAACCACTACTTCCGCGTCGCCAACCTGGACAATTTCATCTCCATCAACAACGCGGTCGACATGGACCTCTTCGGCCAGATCAACGCCGAGAGCTCGGGTACAAAACAGATCTCTGGCGCAGGCGGCCAGCTCGACTTCGTCCTCGGCGCCTACGGCGCTCCCGGCGGCAAGACCTTCCTCTGCATGTCTTCGACATTCAAGAAGAAAGACGGCAGCATTGCCAGCCGCATCCGCCCGACCCTGGCGCCCGGCAGCATCGTGACCGACACCCGTCCCAACGTCATGTACGTCGTGACCGAATATGGAATCAAAAACCTCAAGGGCCTCAGCTCCTGGCAGCGCGCAGAGGCGCTCATCAGCCTGGCGCACCCGGATTTCCGCGATGAGCTCATCAAGGAAGCCGAGAAGATGCACATCTGGAAGCGCAGCAACAAGCGCTGATCACATGTGGATCAGAGTGTGGAGCGCAATGATCTCAGGGCAGAAGCGATCGGCTTCATAAAAACAGAATAACAGGAAAACAAAGATGTTCCCTGCCGGACAGGCCAAAACCTGCCGGCAGGGAGTTTTTTTCACTTTTTCAGATATAAAGTGATCTGTATAGATTTCAAAGAGAGGCGGCTTCCGGTCATTTTGCTGCCTGCAAAAGCGGAATGGGAAAGAAGGCGGGCTTCCGCGACCGGCCGGGAAGTCAAAATACAAGCCCAAGCAGTTTGCTGACATGCGTGCAGGTTTCCGAGACCCGCCGGGAAGTCAAATCGACAGGTCAGATGAAAAATTTACCATTTTACCGCGTTAAAATGCTATAATGAGACAGATAGTGTATCTGTTCGTTTTTTTTCAGGGAGATTTATATGGACTTTGCGAGTATTCTGACACAGATCGACGATGTGCTCTATACCTGGCTGCTCATCTACCTGCTGGCCGGCAGCGGCATCTACTTTACCGTGCGGACCCGTTTCGTCCAGATCCGGCGCTTCCGTGACGCCCTGGCCTGTATGATGGAAAAAAAGGAGGGTGATAAGGGCGTCTCCTCCTTCCAGGCCCTGATGATCGCCACAGCCTCCCGCGTGGGAACCGGAAATATGGCCGGCGTCGCGACTGCCATCATCCTGGGCGGCCCCGGGGCGGCCTTCTGGATGTGACTCATGGCGGTCCTGGGTTCCGCATCGGCCTTTGTCGAGAGTACCCTGGCCCAGATTTACAAGAAAAAGGAGGGGGATTCCTTCAAGGGCGGGCCGGCCTACTACATTGAGCGCGCCCTCCACGCCCGCTGGCTGGGCATCGTCTTCGCCATCTCGCTGATCGCGACCTTTGCCTTCGGCTTCAACGGCCTGCAGTCCTACAACATCGTCTCGGCCTTCGGCGTCTATGTGCCCGATCTCGAACACAGCATCCTGCCCACCGTGATCGGCATCATCCTGGCGGTCTTCTCCTGCATCATCTTTTTCGCAGGAGACTTCATCGGCAAGATCTCCTCCGTGCTGGTCCCGCTCATGGCCGGCCTGTATATCCTGATCGGCATCTTTGTCATCCTGACCAACATCACCCGCCTGCCGGGTGTCCTGGCCATTGTCATGGCAGATGCCTTCAACTTCAAGTCCATCTTCGGCGGCTTCACGGGCTCCTGCATGGTCCTGGGCATCAAGCGCGGCCTCTTCTCCAATGAGGCCGGCATGGGCTCCGCCCCCAACGCCTCCGCCTCCGCGACCGTCTCGCACCCCGCCAAGCAGGGCCTGGCCCAGATCATCTCGGTCTACATCGACACCCTCCTGATCTGTTCCACGACCGTCTTCCTGATCCTCCTGACCGGGGACTGGGCTGACACCGGCTACTCGGGCATCCCGCTCCTGCAGCAGTGCGTCGCCCGCGTCATCGGCCCCGTCGGCATCCACTTCGTGACCGTGATCGTCTGCCTCTTTGCCTTCACCTCCATCATCGGCAACTACTTCTACGCGGAGGCCAACATCCTCTTTATCACGAAGAACAAGACGGTCATGACCATCTTCCGCATCTGCGCGGCCGTCATGGTCTTCATCGGTGCCGGCAACAGCCTGGACGTCGCCTGGAGCCTCGCCGACATCACCATGGGCCTGGAGGCCGTCGTCAACATCATCGCCATCCTGCTCCTGGGCCGCATCGCCTTCGCCGCCCTCGACGACTACGAGAAGCAGAAGGCCGCCGGCAGGGACCCCGTCTTCCACGAATCCAACATCGGCCTGACCGATACAGATGTGTGGAAGTGAGAGGAGCAGATCCAGCATCCGGACGGATCATCAGCACTTTGGCCGGCGCGGATGTGTGGAAGTGAAACATGTGTGACAGAATGCTGTCCCGGGCTGCCCGGGGCAGCATTTGTTCTTTGTGTTCTTTGTTATGAGTACACATCTTCATACAGGCCTGGACGGCAGAGAGAGCGGCGCTGACAGGACGGACAGGATGGCCCGGATTCCGGCCGGGGTTTGGCCGGGGTGAAAGAAAGCTGAGACGGGCAAGCTGCAGCGTTGATCCCACCGCTTATGGAAACGGGGGTCTTCCCCACTGAGATCATATAGAAGCGGGGGTCTTCCCCCACTGAGATCAAGCAGAAAAAGTCAGAAACCGATATTTTTCTAAAATGTCTGAAAAATGCGACAATTAAGAAAACAGACAGATATTTGATTGACAATTCAAGATAAAATGCTATAATAAACACATCAAAGCGATAGACGTTACCCGGGTAAACAAATACAATTGTCGATCGATTGAAACTGTTGTTAGATCAAGGAGCAGTTGGTTGTTTAAAACGTCTTGAAGTATTTTATTCTAAATAGATTTGATGAGTTTCATAATTTGTGGAAGTGATCAATCTGTTTGCAGCACCATTGAAATCTGGGTAAAGGAGGTACGGTCCGAAGTACAATTAAATTTTTCCCACAAGGACACTTTTAAAAACTTTTGACTGAACTGTAAAAATCCAGGAAAGGAAGGTACGGACCAATTATCTAAGTAGTCTTGGCTCTATAAAGTTCGTATCGAAGATCATCCGAATATTGCAGAGAGTTCGTGAAGGGGCAGGTTTGCAATACGTTCGTGATTAATATTATTTTCGAAAGCTGCACAGAGGTGTACTGACAGGATGTCGATCCTGCAGATTCGCAGCAGCGAAAAACTCGGAAAACGATATTCCGGTCCCGAGGAAGTGATGAGTCCAACCGGATCCCGGAAGAAGAAGGATGAAGAGGAAGAAGATAGTAGATAAATCTGCAGAACGGATGATTGGAGAAGAGGAACCGTTTCAATCCATATTCAATGAAAAGTGAACCAGTACATCCCCCGCAATAAACAGTTCTCATTCGAACAGCATTGCGAACGTGATGAAAGGAGTTCCGGGTACCATCTGCAGACGAGAAATGCAGGTGAGAAATAAAGTTGGATCAGGAAAAACGGGGAATCAAAAAATAATTGAATACGGAGGTATGAACCATTGGACAAGAATTCCTGAGAAGGGATGTTGATCACAGGCGAGAAACGCCGGACAACATCCCTTCTCTTGTTGTGTACAGGAATTCTTTTTTTGCGGGAATTTCAGCTTGCCGATGACTTATTGAGCAAGTATTCACAGGGGCAGAGGGCAGCCGCCGAATCTGAGTCTGACAGGGGAAGAGGGCAGCTGCCGGATCTGAGTCTGACAGGGGAAGAGGACAGCCGCCGGATCTGAGTCTGATTTTACGCCCGCTGCAGATTCAGCAGACATTGGCAGCGCGTGACAGCGTCTGTTCGGCTCTTTCAGGTCAGATAGAGGGACCGGAGCGCAGCTTTCTTTTCATCCGTTACGCCCAGGCGGTCCCGCAGGAAGGCATCCATGCCGCCGAAGTCATTGTCAATGGTGTTGTAGAAGGTCTCGATATAGGATTCATCCGCGCCGAAGAGGTAGCCGAGGGCACGGTCCACGACAGGATCGTTGGTCCCGGCATTTTTTTTGACCCAGGAGGACAGCATGCGGACATCCTCCGCCAGGCATTCGTTGGTATAGAGGTAATCCTCGATGATGTCCTCACGCGGAACGCCCAGGATCTCCTCGGTGAAGATGGCGCCGAGCCCTGCCCGGTCCTTGCCGGCCGTGCAGTGCCAGAAGACGGCGCGTTCACGCGGGACGGTCAGCAGGTCGATGAATTTCGCGTACTGGGCGGCGGTACGGTCGCTGGTCGCGAAGATCCTGTACTGGCCCGCCATATATTCTCTGGACTTGTCCGGCAGGAACATGAGGCGGGAGATGACGTCCCGGTCCGACTCCTCCTCGCGGGAGATGCCTTCGGTGAGCGATTCCACGGCGGGGAGATGGTGGTATTCGACCCCCGGAAACTGGCGGTCAGGCTGCCTTCCGACCTCCTCCGGTGTCCGGAAATCGACGATGACAGAGACCATTTCCTCCATTTGGCGGGCGTCCGCCTCCACCAGATCCACCAGGTGGCCGCCCCGGATCAGGCGCCCCGGACGGATGGTCCGGCCGTCTGCGGCCCGCATGCCGCCCAGGTCGCGGATGTTGTGCAGTTTCTCAAATGCGAGCAGGGTGCTCCTGACAGACTGGCTCATAAGTACTCCTTCATGAAAAAAACATATTTTCGCGCTATGATCATAACCTGATCGTGGATGCGTGGTCAAGGAATGGGTGATAGATTTTCCTTGCGGCCGCGCGGAAAATGCGTTCTAATAATGGTATTGCATCCGGCGCGGGCTGTAAACCGGCAAGATGCCGGATGCGTCTATATAACAGGAAGCTGCCGAACGCGGGGTTTCGGGCTGGAGACATGCAACTGTATTCCTGTGATTACATCGCAGGAGGCTTTGCAGGCACGCAGACCATCCCGGGGTCCGAGGCGGCATGTACTGTAACAGGAGAACTGCACAGGAGGAATATTATGTGTGGAATTTGCGGATTTACCGGCGCTGCGGCGGGAGAGGATGAGAGGCGGCAGGTGCTGACCGGCATGATGAACCGGATCATCCACCGCGGGCCCGACGGCGCGGGACAATATATGGACGACGGGATCTCCATGGGTTTCCGGCGTCTGTCGATCATCGATCTGAAGGGGGGCGACCAGCCCATGGCGACCGCCGACGGACGGCTGGTCATCACCTTCAACGGAGAGATCTATAACTACCGGGAGCTGCGGGAGGACCTGAAGATCAAGGGACATACCTTCCAGACCAATTCGGACACTGAGGTCCTGCTGCACGGCTACAGCGAGTACGGGACGAAGATCCTGGACCGCCTGCGCGGCATGTTCGCCTTCGTGATCTGGGACACACAGAAGCAGGAGCTCTTCGGCGCCCGCGATATGTTCGGGATCAAGCCCTTCTACTACGCGGAGATCGACGGCCAGTTTGTCTACGGGTCCGAGATCAAGAGCATACTGGAATATCCCGGCTATACGCGCGAGGTCAATCTGGAGGCTCTGGAGCAGTATCTGTCCTTCCAGTACTCGGTCCTGCCCGAGACCTTCTTTAAAGGCATTTTCAGGCTGCCAGCCGGCCACTGCATGAAGTGGAAAAACGGGAAGCTCCGCATGCGCCGCTATTTCGACCCCATGCTCACGCCCCGGGGCGGCAGCCCGGCAATGAAAAGCGCAAGGGGCGCAAAGGCGGCCGGCAGGACCGGTGCCCTTTCTGCGAAAACGGGCGAGGGACAGACCGGGAAAGGCGGGCAGGAGGCACAGAACGCCCGCACCGAGGCCGCCCACAAACGGCTGGTGAATGAGATCGACAAGGCGGTGCAGGAATCCATCCGCTACCACATGGTCAGCGATGTGGAGGTCGCCTCCCTCCTGTCCAGCGGCGTCGACTCCTCCTATGTCGCGGCCAATTTCGGCGGGTCAAAGACCTTTACGGTCGGCTTCGACTATGAGACCTACAACGAGATCCCTTACGCCCAGGCCCTCTCCAAAGAGGTCGGGATCGAGAACATCAGCAAGATCATCAGCACGGAGGAATACTGGCAGGAGTTTCCCCGCATCCAGTATTTCATGGACGAGCCCCTGGCAGACGCCTCGGCGGCTGCCCTGTATTTCGTCGACCGCGAGGCCTCGAAGCATGTCAAGGTCATCCTCTCCGGCGAGGGGTCGGATGAGCTGTTCGGCGGCTATGTGATCTACCACGAGCCCTTCTCCCTCGATGCCTATCAGAAGATCCCGGCAGGCCTGCGCAGGGCGGCGGCCGCGGCGGCGGAGAAGATCCCCGGCCATCCCAAGGGCAAGGGCTTCGTCCTGCGCGGCGCAAAGTCTGTGGAGGAGCGCTTCATCGGCAACGCCAATGTCTTCAATATGAAGCAGCGCGCGAAAGTCCTGCGCTATTCCTCGCCGGACTCCGAGCCGAAAAAGCTGACCGGTCCCTATTACCGCAGGGCCCGCCACCTCTCCGACACGGAGAAGATGCAGTACATCGACCTCAACTTCTGGCTGCAGGGGGACATCCTCCTCAAGGCCGACAAGATGAGCATGGCCCACGGCCTCGAGAGCCGCGTCCCCTTCCTGGACCGCGGTGTCTACATGATCGCGAAGGACCTCCCTCTGGAGGAGAAGATCAGCGAGACCAATACCAAGACCGCCTTCCGCGAGGCGGCTCACCGCTACATGCCCGCGGCGGCCGCCGAGAAGAAAAAGCTGGGCTTCCCGGTCCCCATCCGCATCTGGCTGCGCCAGGACAAGTACTACAATATTGTGAAAAAAGCCTTCTGCAGCCCCGAGGCGGCGCGGTTTTTCCACACGGATGCCCTCATGGAGCTGCTGGACGCCCATCGCGCCGGCAAAGAGGACTACAGCCGCCACATCTGGACGGTCTACACCTTCCTGGTCTGGTACCGTCAGTATTTCGTCGAGGGCGCCTGCGCCGTCACGATCGAGGACGAGCTGGCCATGGAGCACATGCACGCGGACAAGAACCGGGCGGCCCTGGCATGACATTTTCAGTGGAAAAAACGGGAAAAGTCGGGTAAAATGAAGGAGAGAAAAGAATCAATACGCATTATTTCCGCAAGGCTTGCAACAGAGATTGAAAAGAGACTCTACTATGATCAGGAAGTATAGTATTCATCCTGGACAGAAGCCTACCCGGGAGCAGCTTAAGGAAGTTGAGGAAGCAAAGAAGCACCCTATTGTTTTCGATGAGGATTGCGAGGAACTGTCCCCTGCGATGCAGAAAGCTTTCAGGAGTGCTGTCGTCAACAGAAACAGAAGAAACGGGAGAAGGCAGGCATAGAGTGTCTTCCGGAATGATCTGCTAATAGAAAATGGGAGGATGAACAGGATATGGAAATCGGCGTTGTGGTAGGAGTTGCGGCAATCTGTGTGATGGCTTTGATCGGTGTACTGGCGGGCGTGATCGCGGCAGTCTCGACGGTGTCGGGCATTGACACGCGCGACAATGACGGAGACTGAATACAGCACCTGGAAAACAGACGGACCGGCTTTCTGCGCGCAGGAGGCCGGCCGTTTTCATATCGTTCACATTTTTTTCACAGCAGGGCGGCCCGCTGTTTTGTAACCGGAAAACAGAGAAACCGTCTCTTAGAATAACAGGGTCATGGCAGGACCCGGTGTTTCAGGTCGATCGTATCACTCGATCAACGAGGCGTTGAAAAAGCGATCAACGAGTCGTTGAGAAAATCAATCAATGGGTCATTGAGTGTAATCGATGAACGAGAAAGGGGTGCACGGTTATGAGAAAGCGTAAGACATGGAAGACAGCGGCTGCATGGGCGGTCGCGCTGGCATTTGTGCTGAGCGCCTGCGGAGCCGGAAGTGCCGGGAACGCGGCGAAGACGGAGAGCGTGACGGAGGAGGCCTACGCGCCGCAGGCGGCGGGGGGCTCCTACAATTCCAACGCGGCGGAATCCGCCTATGAGGACAGTGCCGACCTGGCGGATGAGGACATGCCAATGGCGGCCATGTCCGCTTCCGACGAAGAAGATTATACGGGAGATGAGGGAGGAGAATCCGGCGGCGCGGCTGCCAAAGAGGGCACGGATCCGTCGTCGGATCCGGCGGCGCAGACAGATCTGCAGAAGTCCAACCGTAAGATCATCTATACCGGCAATATTTCGCTGCAGACGCTGGAATATGATCAGGCATCGAACAGCATCCACGCCAAGATCACCCAGTACGGCGGCTTTATCGAGAGCGAGGATACCTACAACGACGATCCCTACTGGTACTACAAGGAGCGGACAGGATCGGCGGCCAACCGCACGCGCAGGAACCTGAACATCACGGCCAGGATCCCCGCGGACCAGTTCGATGCCTTCATGAAAGACCTGGAGAAGGACGGCCAGGTGGTCAATTCCTCCATCAATGCCCGCAATGTCAGCGTGACCTACGCGACGCGGGAGGCCTCGAAGAAGGCCCTGGAGATCGAGCAGAGCCGTCTTTTGGAGATGATGGAAAAGGCGGAGTCCGTCGAGGATATGATCCGGGTCGAGGAGCGCCTGACCGAGGTGGAACGGGAGCTCAACAGCGAGAAGACCGAGCTCTCCGCCCTGGACAGGGATGTTAATTTCTCGACCATCTATATCAGCCTGCAGGAGGTATTTGAGTATTCGGAGAAGGTCGTGGAGGTCACCTACGGCGAGCGGCTCCAGAAGGCCTTCGGGCGGGCTGTCGACGGCTTTGTCAACTTCTGGCAGGAACTCATCCTCTTTATCGTGGAGACCTTCCCCTTCCTGATCATGCTGGCGATCGTCATCGTCCTGCTCAGGCGGCTGCTGCGCCGCAGAAGAGAGAAGAAGGCGGTGGAGCGCGCCCGGCTGGAGGAGATCCGACGGAGGGCGGCGGCTCAGGCCCAGGCGGGCATGGGCGGCATGAACGGCATGCCCGGCGCGGCACCGGGAGCCGGCGGCATGGGCGCACCGCAGACTCGGCCCGCAAAGCGCCCCGGCTTCTTCAGGTTCGGTAAAAAGAAAAATGAAGAGTATGCAGTTCCCGGAAGCTTATCCGGCGATCAGACCGCCGGTGATGCCGGTACCACGGGTGCCGTTCAGCTCGGGCAGAACGACCAGGAGCATGGTGATAAAGCAGGCCAGCCCGCCGACCACGTTGGAGACGGGCTCGGCGGCGAAGACGCCGGCGGTTCCCATATGGAAGAGTGACGGCAGCAGAAAAGTCAGGGGGACAACGATCAGGCCCTTGCGCAGCAGGGAGAAGAAGATCGCGTGATTCTTTTTTCCGAGCGACTTGAAGATGATCTGCCCGCAGTGCTGGAAGACCATGAAGATAAACGTGGAGAAGTAGAGATTGAACATGGGCAGCGCTGTCCCGACCAGCTGCCGGTCTGAGGTAAAGATCCCGATCACGAATGCGGGGAACAGACGGATGCAGATCCAGATGATCCCCGCATATCCCATGGAGAGCAGGAACATGATGGTTCCTGCTTTTTTTACGTCCTGATTTCTGCCGGCGCCGTAGTTGTAGCTCATGATGGGAGAGGATCCCTCCGTGATGGACAGAAGCGGGGTCTCCAGCATCTGGCGGGCGGAGTTGATGATGGTCATGATCGAGACATAGACATCGCCGCCTGTGTGGGCGAGGACGCTGTTGCAGCTGATGGAGACGAGGCTGTTGGTGAGCTGCATGATGAAGGCGGCCATGCCCAGTCCGATGATCCTGCGGGCGCGGGGACCGCAGGTGCGGATCTCACCGGCGCGGAGCAGGTGGAGACGGTATTCAACTCTGCGGCCGAACAGGAAGCGCAGGGCAAACAGGGCGGAAATTGCCTGGGAGAGCACGGTCGCGATGGCGGCGCCCTCGACACCCATGCCGCAGACAAAGATCAGGATGGGATCCAGGATGATATTTGCTGCCGCCCCGATGATGACCGTTGTCATGCCGACGGTCGAGTAGCCCTGGGCATTGATAAAAGGATTCATTCCGGTCGCGATCATGGTGAAGACCGTGCCCGGCAGGTAGAGGCGCAGATAGGGAAGGGCATGGATCATGGCCTGGTCGGAGGCGCCGAATGCGGCCAGCATGGGCCGGGCGGCAATCTCGCCCGCAATGGTCAGGACGACGGCGGTCGCAAGCAGGAGAAAGAAGGCCGTATCCTGGATTCTGGCCGCCTCTTCCCGGTTTCCGGCGCCGCGGGCGATCGAGAACAGGGGCGCACCGCCGCTGCCGTACATATTGGTGAAGGCGGTGATCAGTATGACGATGGGAAAGCACAGTCCCACCGCGCCCAGGGCTGTGGTGCCGATCTCCGGGATGCGGGCGATATAGATCCTGTCCACGATGTTGTAGAGCAGGTTCAGGGTCTGGGCCACGAACATGGGCAATGCCGTGGCCAGAATATTAGTCAGTGTTTTTCCATTTTCGAAATCAACTCTTTTCATATTTCTGTGATGACCTCCGTCTGTATCATGCTGTAAAACCGAATTCGCACGCCGCAGTCATGAAATTGCCATCTGTATATATGGAACTTTCAGCCGCATTCACGGATGCGTCCTTGGCAATCTGACTTTATGATGAGTATAGCTTAATCGGAAGTATACGAATAATATCGTTTAAATATGCTTGCCATATACAATTTGTATGGATAAAATGAGCAGAGGAGCAGAGGAGCAGAGGAGCAGAGGAGCAGAGGAGCAGAGGAGCAGAGAATCGGCGAATCCGCAGGGCTGCAGATGGAATAGAAGTGCGGCGGCCGGAATCATAATAGAAGACGTGGGCGTCCGCGGGGGTAAGGAGGCGGAAGGAATGGAACTGAGGCAGCTGGAATGCTATCAGATGGTTGTGGAGACAGGGAGTATCAGTGAGGCTGCGCGGAGGCTCCATATGTCGCAGCCGCCGCTCAGCTATCAGATGAAAAAGCTGGAGGAGGAAATCGGGACGCAGCTCTTTGTGAGAGGGCCGCGGCACATCGAACTCACGGAAGCAGGCGCAGTATTCTATGAGAAAGCAATTCGCCTGATCTCTATGGCGGACGATGCTGCGCGGGAGGCGCGCCGGGCCGGGGAGACGCGGACACTTCACATCGGAATGACCCCTTCGACCATAGCCCTGGCCGGCACTTATCTCAGAGATTTTTCGCGGCTGCATCCGGAGGTTCGCTACCAGATCCATGACGGGTCCACATTCCTTCTCAAGCGCCTGCTGGAGAGCCGGGAGATCGAGGCGGCGGTCCTGCGGAGTCCCGTTCCGACAGACAGAATGGAGGTGATGCACCTGGGGACGGATCCCATGGTGGCGGCAATTCCGCTTTCCCTGCTGCGGGAGGGCAGGAAAGAGAATAATGCCCCGTTGCAGGAAGGACGCATTGAGAAATTAAAGGCCGTGACAGGTCCGGCGGATCATGATGATGTTGGTGAAAAAAGGGAGATATTATCGGAAAAGGCAAGTGCGGAAGTGGAAGGTGGCGGAATCACGCTGCGACAGCTGGCGGGCTTTCCCTTGTCCCTGTACAGGCGCTACAGCAGTCTGATCGAGGAATGTATGCAGCGGGAGGGGCTGAAGGCAGACTGTTTTTCCATATGCGATGATGCCAGGACGACCCTGATGTGGGCAGAGCAGGGGCTGGCAGCGGCCGTTTTTCCGGAATCACTCCTGCGGCAGGACAGATGGGGATCCGGAGGCGGAACCGGGCGGCAGGACAGACGGAAATCCAGAGGTGGGACTTGGCAGTATGAAGGAGAAAATGAAAGGTATAAAGACGGGGAGGAGACGGGGGCCCCTTATATGGTTTACCGGATCCTGGAGCCGGCACTGGAAACGGATGTGCTGCTGATGCGAAACCGCGCTTCCGAGGCCGGTACGGTGCTCGATGCTTTCTGGGATTATGTGAAAACAGCCAGGCTGTGAACGTGCTCGTCAAAGCAGCCATAGGGCACAGCCATATGGCATTGGAAGGAGCCCGGCGAAAGAGTCAGGAAAGAAAAAAGCCGGTTTTTTAGTCTTACTCAGAGGCCTGTCCCGTCAAAGACGGGGATGTAGGAGGGAGAGACGGTTCCGCTCTCCTGAATGAAGCCGTTTTCGATTCCGATTTCAATGGCGTAGTCGACCAGGGCGTCGTATTCCTCCTCCGACAGACGGCGGCAGAGGGCCTCGTCCTCCGGGGAGAGCTGTACAGGCCGGAAGGAGGCGGCTGTCCGGGAAGGCGTGCCTTCATCCGGAGAAGCGGACAGAGCGGTGGCTTTCTCCGGGTGAGACTGCCGGTGGAACAGAACCTGCGGCATGGGCGTGTACTGGTTCATGATGCTGATGAAGATCCGGTTTCCGTAGGTCTCATGCAGATAGCGGAGGACGGCGCGGGAATCATCGCCGCAGCCGGGCAGGGCCAGATGGCGGACGAGGACACCCCGGACCAGGAGAGGGTCGTCGGCGTCGTCGGGACAGTCCAGGGTATGGCTGCCGTCCGAGAAGACCGGTTCCGGGCACTGGCGCACCATCTCCGCGATGGCGGCGGACGCGTACCGGAAATAGTCGGCGGCACCGGTGTGGCGCTCTGAGAGGGCGGGGGAAACATACTTGAGATCCGGCATCCAGACGTCCACGAGTCCCTCGAGCGCCCGCACGGCTTCCACACGCTCATAGCTGCCGGTATTGTAGACGATGGGGATGGAGAGGCCCTCTTTTTTGGCGCGCCGCAGGGCCGGGATCAGGAGGGGAACGAAGTGCTCCGGGGTCACCAGGTTGATGTTGTGGGCGCCCTGGTCCTCCAGTTCAAAAAAGATCTCCGCCAGCCGGTCCGGAGAGATCTCCATCAGGCGGGGCAGGGAGGCTTCCTCTGAGGACTGCTTTTCCCTGGAGACAGATTCGTCCATGTTCTTATAATCAGTGAGATCCACGCTGCCTGTATTGCTGCCCGGTGAAAGGACGGAGGCCGCCGGCCTGGAGATCTGCCGGTTCTGGCAGTAGATACAGCCGAGATTACAGCCGGCGAAAAAGACGGTGCCGCTTCCGCGGCGGCCGGAGATCACGGGCTCCTCGGTATAGTAGAGAGCGGCGCGGGCGGCCCGGATCGCGGCGGCCTCCCCGCAGAAGCCCCTCCCGCCGTGGAGGCGGTCCGCATGGCAGTTTCTGGGGCAGAGCACACAGTCCTCGAGAGACAGATCAAAAGCGGAGACTTCTGCCGGATTTTCCTGATCGGATTGTCTTTTCTGATTGAATTGTTTTTCCTGACCCAATTGGTTTTCCTGATGGAATAGTCTTTTCTGATCCAATTGTTTTTTCTGATGAAACTGTTTTTCCTGATGGAATTGTTTTTCCTGCCTCAATTGATTTTTCTTGTGGAACTGATTTTCCTGATTTGACTGATCAGTGGATTGATTTGTGAAGTCCTGCATAGATGATCCTGTATGTATCATGGAAATTCCCGGCAATACTCGGAAAAATATGGAGTTTCATGGATTTTCATGGAATTTCATGGAGATTCCCGACATAGAAAATCCCCGTCCGGTGATGAAATGCTGAAAGCTGCCGGCCGGCCGCAGAGCCAGGCACCCTCGCGGCACATGAAAGGTCCCGCTTAGTGCTGCTATGTTCCCATCCTGACACGGTTCGCAGGTTTCCATTGCGCGAGACCCGAACCCATGTGTGCCGACAGGCAGCTCTCAGAACTCCATCCCTGACAGGGATGTAATACACTCCGCAAAATGATTTTGTGCGAAGCACTCCGTTTAATATATCCGTAAGGCATGGAAATGTCAAGGGGCCTGAAAAGGGCCGGAGAACCGGCTCTGTGGCTCACTCCGGGTCCTCAATGGGCCGGAGAACCGGCTCTGTGGCTCACTCCGGGTTCTCAATGGACCGGAGAACCGTCCCCGTGGTCCCCCCGTGGTTCCTCAGCTGTCTGCCTGTGCGGTCTCTGCCAGGCGGCGCATCTTCTTTTCCTCTTTGTTGCGCCTGCGCAGGTCCTTGAAGAAGCGCTGAAGGATCTCCGTGCACTCCGGGCGCAGGACATCGTACAGGACCTCGGACTGGTGGTTGAAGTCCGGATTCTGCAGGATGTTGAGGAGGGTCCCGCCGCAGCCGGACTTGGGGCTGGTCGTGCCGATCACGACGCGGTCGATCCGGGACTGGACGATGGCGCCGGCGCACATCTGGCAGGGCTCCAGGGTGCAGTAGAGGGTGCAGCCCTCCAGCCGCCAGTCGCCGAGCTTCTTACAGGCCTTACGGATGCAGGAGATCTCGGCGTGGGCCAGTGTGGTCTTGTCCGTGTTGCGGCGGTTGTAGCCGCGGGCGATGATCTTTCCCTCGTAGACGATGACCGCCCCGATGGGGACCTCCCCGATCGCGATCGCCTTCTCCGCCTGCTTCAGGGCGGCCTTCATATATTTGATATCCTCCGCGGAGACTGCGGGGATGCCCGGCTGCTCCGGGACCTGGGTGCTGATTTTTTCCATGCGCCTTATTATAGGGAGTGGGAGAGAGAAGCGCAAGGTTGTCGAAGGTTACAGTTGTACTTTTTGCCCGAATGAAGCATAATGGATAGAACTGCGAAAAAATCCGTACTTCAAGGAGGCACTATCTATGCTGGAAACGATCAGCACCATAAACGGAGCAGTCAACGGCTTTATCTGGGGGATTCCCGCCATGATCTGTATCATCGGCGTGGGCCTGTACCTGAGCATTGGCACGGGATTTATCCAGATCCGCCGCTTTGCATATTCCATCGGACACACGCTGGGCAAGGTCTTTGAGAAAAAAGAGGCCGAGAGCGGGGCGATGACGCCCTTCCAGGCGGTCTGTACGGCCCTGGCGGGAACCGTCGGCACGGGCAATATCGCCGGTGTCGCGGGCGCGATCGCGATCGGCGGCCCGGGCGCGGTCTTCTGGATGTGGATCTCGGCTCTGCTGGGCATGTGCACCAAGTTCTCCGAGGTCGTCCTGGCGGTCCATTTCCGCGAGCGCAATGCCAACGGGGACTGGGTCGGCGGTCCCATGTATTTCATTAAAAACGGTCTGTCGAAAAAATGGCACTTCCTGGCGGTCCTGTTTTCCATCTTCGGAACGGTCGCTGTCTTCGGGACGGGCAACGCGACCCAGATCAATACGATCGTGACCGCGATCGATTCGGTCTTTATCAATTACAACCTGGCGGGAGAAAATGTGCTTCCGACCATCAACCTGGTCCTGGGCGTGATCCTGGCGGTCTGCGTCGCCCTGGTCCTGCTGGGAGGCATCCGCAGGATCGGCAGCTTTACCGAGAAGCTGGTCCCCTTCATGGCGGTCTTCTATATCATCCTGGCCCTGGGCGTGGTCATCATGCACATCGGCAGCGTGCCCGGCGTCTTTGCGTCCATTTTCGGCGGCGCTTTTGATCCCAAAGCCTTTACCGGCGGCGTGGTCGGCTCCATGTTTATCAGCATGCGGCGCGGCGTCTCCCGCGGCATCTTCTCCAATGAGGCGGGCCTGGGCACCGGCTCCATCGCGCACGCGACGGCGGACACGGGGCATCCGGTCCAGCAGGGCCTCTTCGGTATTTTCGAGGTGTTCACGGATACCATCGTGATCTGCACGCTCACTTCACTGGTCATCCTCTGCAGCGGAATCCCGATCACCTTCGGCCAGGCTGCGGGCGCGGACCTGACCATCGCCGGCTTCGTGTCGTCCTATGGCAGGTGGGTGTCGCTCTTTACGGCCATCGCCCTGATCTGCTTTGCTTTTTCCACGACCATCGGCTGGGGCCTGTACGGGGCCCGCTGCGTCGAGTATCTCTTCGGCACCAGGACGATCAAACCCTTCCTGGTCGTATATGCGCTGGTCTCCATCATCGGCGCGACCCTGGATCTGGGCCTGCTCTGGGATATCTCGGACACCTTCAAC
Source organism: uncultured Lachnospiraceae bacterium (assembly GCA_902781215.1). GTDB lineage: Bacteria > Bacillota > Clostridia > Lachnospirales > Lachnospiraceae > CAG-791. Next base: position 24,210 of record CACZIO010000016.1, on the reverse strand, counting down.
GGCCTCATGGTCATCCCCAACCTGATCGCGGTCTTCCTGCTGTCCGGCACGGTCTTCAAACTGTCCCGGGATTATTTCGGAGCCGTGGATGCCGGCAGGCTGCCGGAGGACCCGTGACCGCGTGACATGTGCCGTGAGTCGTCAGACACGGGACTGCCGTCCGCCGCAAGTCCATCCGGCCGGGCAGACAGAAAACGGGATATGTCTGGATCACATGCAGACGGAAAACGGGCAGACAGGATTCCTATACACAAAAAAGTAAAAAAACAGGGAGAAAAAATGACGGAAACACCGTATATGGACCCGTTTGAGCACCTTTTGAAATAACGCACCGATTAGACTTTTCGCATGAGAACAGAACTCATTTGGTTCCAGACGGAACAGATGGTTATCATGCGGACTGAGGTGCGTAGATGAAGGACGATAAGATCATATCTGACGACGGTCAGAATACGATCGGACGGAATATCCGGTGGATCCGGCAGACACAGGGGATCCGCCAGACAGAAATGGTGGCCCGTCTCCAGCTCTACCGCGTCGCGATCACGCGGGAGACCCTGGTCAAGATCGAGGGCGGACGTCAGCATATCAAGCTGAAGCAGCTGCGGGGCTTTAGGGATGTGTTCGGTGTGACCTACGAGGATATACTGGATCATCCGGGCGAGAAGCTGCTGCGGGAGGCGGAGAAAAAGAACATGCCCCTGCCGTCTGAAGACATGGAAGAAGACAATTAAAGAACCACCCGGGACGTATCTGTCCGGTTTCATATACCGGCGGGATACATCCCGGGTGGTTTTTTCTGTCGTTTGGCTCAAGCCCGGACTCAAAAGATGTTCCGAGGCCGTGCCGGGGCTGATCAGGGCGTGCCGGCAGGCTGGGCGCTCTCTGCGGATGGGGCCTGGTCAGCGGTTCCTTCCTTCGTCTGGTCCGCTGCCCCGGCTTTGTCTTCCGTCTGGTCCGCTGCCCCGGCTTTTTCTTCTGTCTGGTCTGCTTTTCCGGAGGACGCCTCCGCAGCGTCTTTTGCCGGTGCGGAAGCGCCTTCTGCAGCCTGGTCAGAGGCTTCCTCCGCGGGCGCTTCCTCTTCCTCTTCATTTTTCACGAACCAGAGATTGAGGTCGGTCTCGGTCTCGGCGATGCCGCTGACCCAGCCCAGGTCCGTGTACTGCCAGAAGGTGAACTGATAGGGGGTCTCGGGGACGCCGTAGTAATCGGCGTACCAGATCACGGCGTCGGTCTCCTTGGTGATGCGCTTCATGTTGAGGATGTCGGTCAGGGTGGAGCTGTTCGCGTAGATGGCGGGGACGCGGCCGGCCTTGTGGATGGCCTCGCAGAAGGCGATGGCGTTGTCCGTGAACTGCTCGCTGGTGATGTAGTTGATGCGGGCGTAGTAATCGATCTGGATCTCCGGGTCGAAGACGACGGGCAGGGTGATCTCGACGCCGCTCTTCTCGATCACGTCCAGGCAGAGCTTCGCCTCCTCGCGGGCCTCCTTTTTGGAGACAGCCTGGGAGAAGACATAGACGCCGACATCGAGGCCTGCTTTTTTGGCCCTCTTGAGGTTCTTGACGGCCCGGGAGTCCTCGTAGAGGTCGCCGGAGTCAAACATGCGGTAGCCGACCCGGACAAAGGCAAAGTCATAGCCGGCTTCGCGGACCGCGTCCCAGTCGATCCAGCCCTGGAATTCCGAGACATCGATGCCGCGGCGGACGGTGTAGTCGTCATCTCCCTCATAGTGGAGAATGCCGTTCTCGTCGTACTCGAGATATTTCCAGTTGTAGTTGTGCAGGGGGGCACCCATGGGAAATTCCCGTCCGTGCAGGGTTTCCCAGGACTGTATATAGCTCTTCTGCCGCTTGGTCAGGTCTTTGGCGGAGGTGACGGCGGAGGTCTTCAGCTCGGGAAAGAGCTGGTGGGCGGCGGAGACCTCTTCCGCCTCCTCGGACGGAGCGGCGCTTTGCGCGCCGGCTGCGTCTCCTGCTGCAGTCGCTGCCGCCGGATCAGCCTGTACTGCCTGCGCCGCGTCCTGCGGCGTCTCCGCGGCAGCGGGTGCGGCCGCGTTGCCGGAACCGGCCGTCTGCGCCGGATGCCTGCTGGAGGCGTGGGGCATGGGAACATCGCGGGATACAGACCTGTCCGCGGACAGGATGTCGACGACGGCGTCTACGCCGAACCAGGAGCGGATCTGCTCCGTGATGGAAGGGGAATGCCCTGCGGCTGCGGGCGCCTGCCCGGTTCCGCCGGCAGTCGAAGGATCCCCGTTCTGGCCGGAAGTCTGTGCCTGCGGGAGAGCGGCTGTCCTGAGCCGGATCCGGTAAAGAATAAAGACACCGCCGGCCAGAAGCAAGCATACCAGGATCAGTGTGGTGATCAGCAGCGCGCGGCGGGAATGTCGTTTTTTGTCCATATAACTCCTGTGTGAAAAATCAAGACTCGCTTGTGGTGCGTATACGAATAGACACACGGTTCTCATTATATACTGATTCCATGCCGAGGGCAAACGTGGATTGCGCTGACAGCACAGTCGCGCCCGGCCTGGCTCTGTCTTGCCCTGTTGTCTCGTGCCGCCTCGCCCTGCCGTCCTGCCCTGCCGGAAGGGGGCGTGGAGATTGCCGGATGAAAAAAAGGCCGGCATGTAGTAAGATAGAAAAAGGACAAATAACCGCGCGGAAGGCTGCGGAAGATGAGCTGTGATCTGCGGAAGGCCGGTGAGAGTGCCCGTGACGTTCCGACGGGCAGGTTTGGGAGCGGGGTTCTCTTGCAAAACGCCGGTGAGAGTGCCTGCGGTCACCTGTGCGGAGCACTGCGGTAGGGAGGTCAGGATGAGTTCAAAGCGTGAAAACGAACGGAAAAAGGAAAAGGAAATTCTCGAGGCGTTGCAGGAGACGGAGCGTAAATTCCTCAAGAGTACCTACGGGGATTTTTTCGGGACCGGTGCGGCGGGCTGCGACGGGTCCGCGGGCGCGCAGGGAGACCTGACCTTCGGTGAGACGGAGACCCGGGAGCCCGGGGAAGCTTCGACGGGCGGCAGCGCGGAAGAGAGCGGGCAGCCGAAGGCAGGCAGGCAGGAGAGCCGGATCGACGCCCTGGCCCGAAGGGGGGAGGAGATCGTATCGGCGGTCTCTTCGCGCAATGAATCCCTGCGGCGGGCTAATGAGGCGCTGAGAGAGGTCCAGGCCCTCCTGGACAATCCCCTCTACGACGGCATGCCCTCCCTGAGCGGAAAGGGCGGAGGAAGCGGCAGCGGGAAGCCCGGCAGCGGGCGTCCGGCGGGCCCCGGCCTTCCGGACCTGGATACAGGCGAGATCGACCCCGGCCTGATGGCGGGGAGCGACGGCGACCTCTTCTCCGGCTTTGCGGGAGGCGGAGACGGAAGCGCAGACGGTGCCTCTTCCGGCGTGAATACACCCGGCGCGGATCCTTTTTCCATGGATGGATTTTCAGGAACCGGATCAACTGGGACGGCAGGAGCGGGAACAGGGGAAGCGGAATCGGCTGCTGCCGCGCAGGCTGCTGCCACTCAGACCGCGGCCGCGGCTGCCAGGCCCGCGGAGCCGGAAAAGGATCCTATGGAGGAGCTGGACGGCCTGATCGGCCTTTCCAAGATCAAGCACGATGTGCGGGAACTGACGGATTTTGTCAGGATCCAGAAGATGCGCAGGGAGGGAGGCCTCAAGTCCGTACCTGTCTCGCTCCATCTGGTCTTCACGGGGAATCCCGGCACCGGCAAGACGACGGTCGCCCGCATCCTGTCCCGGATCTATCAGCAGATCGGCGTCCTGTCAAAGGGCCAGCTGGTGGAAGTCGACCGGTCGGGGCTGGTCGCGGGCTATGTCGGCCAGACGGCCCTCAAGACAGCCAAGAAGATCGAGGAGGCCAAGGGAGGCATCCTCTTTATCGACGAGGCCTATGCCCTCGCCCGCAAGGACGACACCTTCGGCCAGGAGGCCATCGATACCATCCTCAAGGCCATGGAGGACAACCGGGAGGACTTCGTCGTGATCGTCGCCGGCTACACGGGTCCCATGGAGAACTTTATCAACAGCAACCCGGGACTTAAGTCCCGCTTCAACAAATATATCGAATTTCCTGATTACACCATCGATGAGCTGATGGGAATCTTCGACATGAACTGCAAAAAGTACGACTACGAGATGGCAGACGATGTCCGGGCCCAGGTCCGCGCCATGATCGTCCAGCGCAAGCTGGCCGCGGTGGAGAATTTCGCCAATGCCCGCGAGGTGCGCAATCTTTTTGAGGAGATCATCACCAACCAGGCCCGCCGCGTCGCGGCCATGAAGGAGCCGACCCGGGAGGACATGAAGTCCCTTCTCATCGAGGACCTGGTCGAGACCGCCGAGTCCGACGCCGAAAAGACCATGAAAAAGGCGGGGGCAGCAGAGAAAGCCGATACGGCAGAGACTGAACCGGCGTCCGGGTCCTCAGAGGAAGAATCTGATGGGGTGGAGCCGGTAGCAGGGCCCGCGGCAGAAGATACATAAGGATAACAGCAGTGAGTCTGCAGGGGATCTGCGACAGAAGAAAAGGAGCACACAACATGAAAATAGGCATCATCGGAACCGGTTTTATCATTCGCGAGGCACTGACAGCCATGTCGGAGGTGCCCGCCATCGAGCTGACAGCCATCCTGGCGAGGCCCCACAGCCTGGCCAAGGGAGAGGCCTTTGCGCAGGAATTCGGGATCGGGAAGGTCTACACCGACTACGATGAACTCCTGGCGGATCCCGGCATCGACACGGTCTATGTGGGTATCATCAACCTGATGCACTATGAATATGGAAAGAAGGCCCTGCTGGCGGGCAAGGACGTCATCATGGAGAAGCCCTTCACGACGCTGACCGCGCACGCCCAGGAGCTGGCGGACCTGGCCCGCGCCAACGGCCGCTTTATCTTCGAGGCGGTGACCACACGCAACTGCCGGATCATCGACCGGATGCGGGAGGAGCTGCCCAGGATCGGCCGGATCCGCATGGTCCAGGCCAATTTCAGCCAGTACTCCAGCCGCTACGACCGGTATCTGAAGGGGGATGTTGCCCCGGCATTTGATCCGGAGGCCTGCGGCGGTGCCCTCTACGACCTCAATGTCTATAATTTCAACATGGCGGTCGCCCTCCTGGGTGAGCCCGAGGATGTAGAGTACCTGCCCAACATCGGTTTCAACGGCGTGGACACCTCCGGGATCGCGGTCCTGCGCTATCCGGACTTCGTTGGCGTCCTGGCGGCGGCCAAGGATTCGGACAGCCCCTCCCACTTTACGATCCAGGGAGAAAAAGGCTGGATCGAGGTGCCCGGGAAGCCCAACGAGGCGGAGCAGCTCCGGTGGTGCATCGGTGGAAAGACAGAGGAGTACATCCCTGTCCCCGACAAGAGCCGCATGGTCCAGGAATTCCGGAACTTCTCTAGGGCGGCGGCGGAGAGAGACACTGCCTTCATGGAACGCGAACTGGGCATCACACTCGGTGTCATGCGGGCGATTGAAAAAGGACGCCTGGGCGCGGGGCTGCACTTCCCGACAGACACCTGATGAAAACAGTGAGCCAGGCGTGCGTAAGCGTGTGCTTGCACAAACGCTTACGCACATCTGGCGAACGTACAAACATGAGGAAGGAGCCGTTTTGCGCATGCCTTTTGCGCAAAACGAGCGGAATCCGAATGTTTGCAGCATTGTGAGAGCGTGTAAGCGCGGAACAATGCGGAGTTTTCATCACCTGTGCGTAAGCGTGTGCCTGCACAAACGCTTACGCACAGGAAGTCATCGCCACAAAACGAATGGATGGGATCGATATGGAAAGCGGTAAAAAATATCTGCAGGAGAGCAGTAAATATCTGAAAGCCGGCGGAAAACTCCTGCTGGAGGAAGGCCGGCAGTTCCTCGAAGAGGGCCGGCAGTTCCTGGAGGAGGGCATACAGCGGGTCACGGGCGAGCTGCAGGATTTCCATGGCGAGGGCGGCAAAAACTACGCCCTGATTACCGGGGCCAGCTCCGGGATCGGCCGCGAATTTGCCCGCCAGCTGTCCCTGGAGGGCCATCCCCTGATCCTGGTCGCCAGAAGGCGGGACCGGCTGGAGACCCTGCGGGCGGAGCTGGGCACGGAGTGCCTGCTGCTGCCGGCGGACCTGGCCAGGCGGGATGACCTGATCCGGCTCTGTGAGGACCTGGTCGGCCGGCGGATCGATGTCTTTATCAACAATGCGGGCTTCGGCGTCAGCGGCCCCTTCATGGGCACGGACCTCATGCGGGAGGTCAACATGATCGACGTCAATGTGACCGCCCAGCATGTCCTGCTCAAATACGTCCTGCACAGAATGGAGGCGGAGGGGGGCGGATCCATTCTCAATGTCGCCTCGTCGGCGGGACTCTTCCCCGGCGGCCCCTTCATGTCCGGCTACTACGCGACCAAGGCCTACATGGCCAGCCTCACGCGCGGCGTCGCCGAGGAACTGCGGCAGGGGAAATCCCCTGTCTATGTCGGCTGCCTGTGCCCGGGGCCTGTGAACACGGAGTTCAACGCGGTGGCGGATGTTTCCTTCGCCCTCCCCGGCATCTCCGCCGAGGAGTGTGTCACCTATGCCCTGCGCATGATGCGGCGCAAAAAGACCGTGATCATCCCCGGCCGGGAGATCCGGGCCGCCGTGATCGGACAACGCCTGCTCCCGGCGGCCATGACCGTGCGCCTGACCGCCGCCCAGCAGAAAAAGAAGCTGGGACCCGCGGCGGACACGGATCCGGAGGCTGCATCCGGACAGGCGGCGCACTGATCTGTTCCGGCGCTAATGCCCGCAGATCGCAGCGAAACAGCCGGTTTCCCGTTTTTTTGCTCTTATGAGCGGCATGGTCGGAAAGAATGTGAAAGAAAAAACTTATGACTTTCAGCACGCTTTTCCAGAATAAAGTCATTGCCCGGCCAAGAGAAAAAGTGTATCATGTTAGAATATTCATGTTTACGAAGTGAAGGGAAGGACCCTGATGAAGGGATGGAATGAAATACTGGCGCAGCTGACCATGCTGGGACAGCTGGGACTGTCCCTGGCGACGCCAATCCTGATGTGCCTGGCGGTCTGCTACCTGCTGTGCACGCGCCTGCATGCGCCCCTGTGGATCTATCTGCCGGGCATGATCCTCGGCCTCGGCGCCTCCTTTATGACTGCCTACAAGGTCTACCTGTCGGTCACGAACAAGGAGAAGAAGCCCCGGAGGGGCAAGGAAGAGCGGTCCTTCAACGGCCATCGCTGAGGGAAAAACCGGTGACACATCATTTCTGCAGAGACCATACATTATTTCAATAGAAATATGATTTATATAAAAAATGTAAATCAAAATATTTATTGAAAATAGAAATATTTCTTATAGAGAGAATTCGCAGAAAAGCAGTAGACAAGCAGTAGAGAAATAGTAAAACCATGAAGTTACAAAAAGCCGTCAGGCAGGAGACCGTGGCCGTCGCGGCCGGCACGGGCATCGGCTGTATTGCCCTGATCCTGCTGTTTCTGATCGTTTATCTGATCTTTCCGCAGTCCGCCGTCAGGTTTGACTACCGGGTCGTGCTCGGTGCCCTGTGCGGAGGCGCGGTCGCCGTCGCCAATTTTTTTCTGATGGCGGTTACCGTCCAGAATGTGGTCAACGTCGAGAACAGGGATGACGCCCTGCGCATGATGCGGGTGAGTTACCGCAACCGCATGCTGATGCGGGGGATCTGGATCATCGTCGCCATCTTCGCGCCCTGTTTTCATTACGCGGCGGGGATCATCCCGCTCTTTATCCCCAGTCTCGTCATCAAGATCCGGGGAATCAGGATGGGTATCACGGGAAAACCTGCGCAGACTGCAGCCGGTGAGGAACCCGGCAGCAGCGCGAATGTTGATGCGGATGCTGCCGGCGCGGATGACCTTTCTGCCGGCGTGGACGCCGCAGCCGGTTCAGAGAGTGCTCAGAGCACGGAGGCTGCCGGTGCCGATGCTGATGCCGCTGCCGCTGTGACGGAGTCGGCAGCCGGTGACCTGCCGGATGAGACATAAGGGTCATATTGACCGGTACAATCCGCTTTTACGGATTCATTGAATAGGAATGCTTATCGCTGTCCTGAGGTGCGGTCTGGGGGGACCGGACTGAGGTGGCGCCCGTCAGGGCACAGCGGTCTGCAGCAGCGCTTTTTTGCTTTTTCTATTATTATTTCATAATACTAGAGGGATGAAAGAAGCCGCTGACATAGATGGACGCTGAGAGTTCTTTTTATGCGTGCATACACACACGGGATCCCGCATGAGGTCAGCGCCGGCAGGCACTGTTCCGGGCAGACCGAAAGGAGCGGGTCTGTGGCGCAGCGACGGAACCGGTGCGTCCGCAGCAACCGTCAACCAGAGATGTTACAGGTGTTAGGGACCTGTCACTTAATAATCCGGGAGTATCGCAAGTCTTTTCCGGGCTGTTACGGGACAGTTTCTGAATTCAAAAAACGAGGAAAGAGGAGGTGAGTATTTTCAATGGAATTTGACATTTCCGGTGCGAAGATATTCGCGAGAATTCCGACCGGGATCCCTGTCCTCGGGGATATCCTGATTACGGAAACACTGGTGGTGAGCTGGATCGTCATGCTCATCATCACGGGACTGTGCATTTTCCTGACGCGCAACCTGAAGGTGGAGAAGATCTCCAAACGCCAGGCGGTGGCCGAGATGATCGTGGAGGCCGCCACGAACCTGGTGCGGAACAATACGGGCGGGACAAAGTTTGACAACCTGATCCCCTTTGTCTCCACCATTTTTGCCACGAGTATCGTCTCGAACCTGATCAGCCTGATCCCGATCTTCCGGAGTCCGACGGCGGACCTGTCGACGGAGGCCTCCTGGGCGATCCTGGTCTTCATTATGATCACGGCAAACAAGATCAAGGCCGGCGGCCTGCTCGGCTACATGAAGGGCTTCACGGAACCGATCCCGGTCATGACCCCCTTCAATATCCTGTCCGAGCTCGCGACGCCCGTCAGTATGGCCTGCCGTCACTTCGGCAACATCCTGTCCGGTATCGTCATCAACGGCCTGATCTACGCGGCGCTGGCGATCGCCTCCGGCGCGCTCCTGGGACTGATCCCCGGCGCGGTCGGCGATTTCCTGAGCCACATCCCGATCCTGAGCGTGGGCCTTCCGGCGGTCCTGTCGGTCTATTTTGACTGGTTCACCGGTGCCATGCAGGCGTTCATCTTCACGATGCTGACGATCATGTACATCGCGAACGCCGCGGAGGGATAATACAGAGGACGGACGCGTGCGCGTCAGACTCGAAAACAGACAGCACCCGGTCCCGCGGCTGCGGGGCTGAAGGAAACGTATATCTCAAAAGATTAAAAGTAAAATCATAATAAGGAGATTTATCATGAGTGAAATGCAATTTCTGGCAAAAGGTATCGCACTGGCTGGCTGCGGCATCGGCGCGGGCTGCGCTCTGATCGCAGGTATCGGCCCTGGTATCGGTGAAGGCAACGCGGCAGCGAAGGCTCTGGAGGCCATCGGCCGTCAGCCCGAGTGCAAGGGCGATGTCACCAGCACCATGCTTCTGGGCTGCGCGATCGCGGAGACCACCGGTATCTACGGTTTCGTCACCGGCCTGCTTCTGATCTTCGTCGCTCCCGGCATGTTCATGGGTTATCTCAACTGAGAACCGGCCCGCGGCATATAGACCAGAACAGGGAATTGGAGGAAAAGCATGAATACACAGCCACTGGTAACACTGGTTCCGTGGACTATGATCGCCCAGTTCCTGAATCTGATGATCCAGCTGTTCCTGATCAAAAAGTTCCTTTTCAAGCCCGTCAATGACATCCTCGAGAAGAGGAGACAGCTCACGGATCAGGCGATCCGCGAGGCGCGCGAGGCAAAGGAAGAGGCGGACGGCCTGAAGACCCAGTACGAGTCCGGCATCGCCAAGGCCCGCGAAGAGGCGGCCCGCATCATGCAGGACGCCCAGAGAGAGGCCCAGGGACGCGCGGACGACCTCGTGCACGAGGCCCAGGCCAAGGCGGCCGGCATCAAAGCCCAGGCCGAGGCCGACATTGCCCAGGAACGCAAAAAGGCGATCAATGAGGTCAAAAACGAGATCGGCGGACTGGCGATGGATATCGCCGGCAAGGTCGTCGAGAAAGAGATCGACGAGGCGGACCACAAGCGTCTCATCGATGATTTTATTAAGAATGTAGGAGAGGCATCATGACAACAGCATGGGGTCTTTACGGGCAGAGCCTGTATGATCTGGCTGCTGAGGAGAAGGCCGACGATCAGATCATGGAGGAGCTGGAGGCGGTGCGCGGTATCTTCCGGGAAAACCCCGACTATATCACCCTGCTCTCGGAGCCTTCGATCCCCGGCAAGAACCGGATTCAGCTGCTGGATGACGCCTTCGGCGGACAGATCCATCCTTATCTGCTGAACTTTCTCAAGATCCTGGTGGAGAAGGGGATGTTGCGCGGTTTTTCGACCTGCTGCAGCGCCTACCGGAAATCCTACAACAGGGATCACGGCATCTCCGAGGCCATCGTGACCAGCGCGGTTCCCCTCAGCGAGGACCAGGCGCAGGCCCTGCAGGCAAAGCTGGAGAAGGTCAGCGGCAGGAAAGTGCTGCTCAACCGCAGGGTGGACGCAAAGGTCCTGGGCGGCCTTTCCGTCGAGCTCGACGGGAAGCTGTTCGACGGCACGGTCGGCGGCAGACTGGACGAGATCCGCAGAAGAGTCACCGAGACAGTCCTGTGACAGGGAATCTGTCTCACCGTAATTCGTATCTGTACAAAACATAGAACCGGTGCCCGCGCATGCCGGCCGGACGGGCCGGCGCGAACTGCCGCGCGGACCGGTATATCCGCGATGATCATGAAAACATGAACATCGACATCATTTATTCAGAGGAAAAGCAATGGAATTAAAACCAGAGAAGATTTCCCAGGTGATCCGCAGTCAGATCAAGTATTATGAAAATGCGATCATCCAGAACGAGACCGGCACCGTTCTCACAGTCGGTGACGGTATCGCCAGGGTCAGCGGGCTGGTGAACTGCATGTCGGGCGAGCTCCTGGAATTCCAGGACGGAACCTTCGGCATGGCGCAGAACCTCGAGGAGAACAGCGTCTCAGCCGTCCTCTTCGGAGAAGACACGGGGATCAGCGAGGGGCAGACTGTCAAGCGCACGGGCCGTGTTGTCTCCGTTCCGGTCGGCGAGGCCATGATCGGCCGCGTCGTCAACGCGATCGGCCAGCCCATCGACGGCGCAGGCCCCATCGAGACATCCGAGTTCCGCGCAGTTGAGTCCCCCGCGCCCGGCATCATCGACCGCCAGCCGGTCAAGGAGCCGCTGCAGACGGGTATCAAGGCCATCGACTCCATGATCCCCATCGGCAGAGGCCAGCGTGAGCTCATCATCGGCGACCGCCAGACAGGCAAGACCACGATCGCCATCGACACCATCATCAACCAAAAGGGCAAGGATGTCATCTGCATCTATGTCGCCATCGGCCAGAAGAGGTCCACAGTCGCGGGCCTGGTCGCGGACCTCAAGGCGGCGGATGCCATGAACTACACCATCGTCGTCGCGGCGACGGCCTCCGAGCCCTCCCCGCTCCAGTTCATCGCGCCTTATTCAGGATGCGCCATGGGCGAATATTTCATGAACAAGGGAAAACACGTGCTGATCATCTACGATGACCTGTCCAAGCACGCGGTCGCCTACCGCGCCATCTCCCTCCTGATCAGAAGGCCCCCGGGACGTGAAGCCTACCCCGGCGATGTCTTCTATCTGCACTCGAGACTGCTGGAGCGCGCGGCCAAGCTTTCCGATGAGCTGGGCGGCGGTTCACTGACCGCACTTCCCATCATCGAGACCCAGGCCGGTGACGTGTCGGCCTACATCCCGACCAACGTCATCTCCATCACGGACGGCCAGATCTTCCTTGAGACGGAGCTCTTCCACTCGGGTATCATGCCGGCCATCAACCCCGGTATCTCGGTCTCCCGCGTCGGCGGCAACGCCCAGATCAAGGCCATGAAGAAGGTCGCGGGTACCCTGAAGCTGGTCTACTCCCAGTACAGGGAGCTGCAGAGCTTCGCTCAGTTCGGCTCCGACCTGGACGAGGACACCAAGTCCCGTCTGGCCCAGGGCGAGCGCATCGTCGAAGTCCTCAAGCAGGGCAAGAACGTGCCCTGGCCCGTGGAGAAACAGATCGCGATCCTGTACGCGACCGTCAACGGCATCCTCAAGGACGTCAATGTCGCGGACATCGCGGACTATCAGGAACAGCTGGTGAGACGCCTGGAGCAGGATCCCGACGCCATCGCCGTCATGAAGGCGATCCGCGAGACCGGCGCCATGGACAAGGGCGACGACGACAAGCTCAGGTCTGTCCTGGAGGGCTTCACCCACAGCTTCATCGAGTCCAAAAAGGCCACGCAGGGAAGCCTGGCTTAAACCGGTGCGTCCGCCCGGACCCGGAGGGGCCCGGCAGAGGCACTGCATAGGAGAAAAAAACTATGGCAGCTGCTAATATGAAGGCAGTCAAGCTGCGGATCAAGAGTGTCCAGAACACCATGCAGATCACCAAGGCCATGCAGCTGGTCGCCGCGTCCAAGCTCCGCAAGGCCAAGGACAAGGCCATGGCCAGCAAGCCCTATCTGCGCACCATGAAGGGCACCCTGACCCAGATCGCCAACGAGAACACGGATTTCCAGTCCTGCTTTACCAAGGCCGGGACCAGTGAAAAACGGCTCTATGTCGTCATTGCCGGCGACAGGGGCCTCGCGGGCGGTTACAATGCCAACCTGTTCAAATTCACGGAAAAAGAGGTGGAGGGACATGACTACGCGGTCCTTCCCATCGGGAAAAAGGCCGTGGAGTACTTCCGCCACAGAGGCGTGGAGATCTTCACGGACGCCTACGCGGAGGTCGCCAAGGTCACCATCTCGGACTGCTTCCGCATCGCCAAGTCGGTGTGCGAGGCCTATGAGGACGGAGAGTTCGGCCATGTGTCCATGTGCTACACCAACTTCGTCTCCATGATGTCCCAGGTGCCCAAATCGAGCGCGCTCCTGCCTCTTTCCGACTTTGAAAATCCGGAACTGGACGAAAACGGTACCAGGGACCTGATCCTGTATGAGCCCTCCAGCGAGGAAGTGTTCAACGCGATCGTCCCCGAGTATCTGGCGGGTATCCTGTATACCAGTATCAATGTCTCGGTCGCCAGTGAGCTGGCGGCGCGCCGCACGGCCATGGAGGCCGCGACGGACAACGCGAGTGAGATGATCGAAAATCTCAGTCTGTTCTACAACCGCGCGAGACAGGCCAGTATCACACAGGAGATCACCGAGATCGTCGCAGGCGCCGAGGGAGCATAAGGCCCGCCGGATCCGCCCGCACACCTGTGCGGATGCTGGCAGGTGCCGTCCTGCAGGGCGGCACCCAAAGCGAGAAGGTCCGGATCGTGAAATATCCCGCAGCTTAGACAATGAGAAGAGGATTACATATCAATGAGTGAAAAACATATCGGCAAGGTAATACAGGTCACCGGCCCTGTCCTTGATATCCGTTTCAAGGAGGGGGAGCTGCCTGCACTGCTCAATGCCATCGAAATCAATATTGATGGCCGCAGACTGATCGCCGAGGTGGCACAGCAGATCGGCGACGATGTCGTCCGCTGTATCGCGATGAGCTCCACCGATGGTCTGGTCCGCGGCATCGACGCGGTCGACACCGAAGGGCCGATCACAGTCCCTGTCGGTGACGAGTGCCTGGGACGCGTGTTCAACCTCCTGGGCGAGCCCGTCGACAACCAGCCCGCTCCCGACGCGAAGGAGCGCTGGGCCATCCATCGCCCCGCACCCTCCTTTGAGGACCAGATCCCCGCGACCGAGATCCTGGAGACAGGCATCAAGGTCGTCGACCTGATCTGCCCCTACGCCAAGGGCGGAAAGATCGGTCTGTTCGGCGGCGCAGGCGTCGGCAAGACCGTCCTGATCATGGAGCTGATCCACAACATCGCGACCGCTCACGGCGGTATCTCGGTCTTCACCGGCGTCGGCGAGCGCACCCGTGAGGGCAACGACCTCTACGGCGAGATGAAGGAGAGCGGCGTCATCGACAAGACCGCCCTGGTCTACGGCCAGATGAACGAGCCTCCGGGAGCCCGTATGCGTGTCGGCCTGTCCGGACTGACCATGGCGGAGTATTTCCGCGATGTCAAGAACCAGGACGTCCTGCTCTTCATCGACAACATTTTCCGTTTCACCCAGGCAGGCTCCGAGGTGTCCGCGCTTCTGGGCCGCATGCCCTCCGCCGTCGGTTACCAACCCACGCTGGCCACGGACATGGGCGCCCTGCAGGAGCGTATCACTTCCACCAGGAAGGGATCCATCACCTCGGTCCAGGCGGTCTACGTCCCTGCGGACGACCTGACCGACCCGGCTCCTGCGACGACCTTCACCCACCTGGACGCGACCACCGTCCTGGCGCGTGAGATCGCTTCCATGGGCATCTATCCCGCAGTGGATCCCCTGGATTCCACCAGCCGCATCCTCTCCCCCGAGATCGTCGGCCAGGAGCACTACGATGTGGCCAGGGGCGTCCAGCAGGTCCTGCAGAGATACAGAGAACTCCAGGATATCATCGCCATCATGGGTATGGACGAGCTGTCCGACGAGGACAAGCAGGCTGTCTTCCGCGCCAGGAAGATCCAGAACTACCTGTCCCAGTCCTTCTCGGTCGCAGAGCAGTTCACCGGCATCCCCGGCACCTATGTACCGCTCAAGGAGACCCTCCGCGGCTTCCGCATGATCCTGGACGGCGAGTGCGACGACCTGCCCGAGAGTGCCTTCCTCTTCGTCGGAACCATCGACGAAGCCTTCGAGAAGGCAAAGGGCCAGGCCTGAGGAGCTTCTCCGCAGCAGGTAAACGAATGTAAGGAGGAGACAATCCATGGCAAATACCTTCCATCTGAAGATCGTCACAGTGGATGGTCTCGCATATGAGGGGGATGTACAGAGACTGACATTCCGCTCCATACACGGGGATCTGGCGATCCTCGCGCGGCATATCAACTACTGCACGGCTGTCGGCATGGGCACGGCCCGCGTCCTCATGGAGGACGGGACGGAGCGCACCGCGGCCTGCATCGGCGGCATGTGCTCCATGCTGGATAATGAGTGCCACCTGCTCCCCACCACCTGGGAGTGGAGTGAGGACATCGACATCGAGCGTGCCGAGGCTGCCAGGGACCGCGCCGAGCAGCAGCTGCGCGAAGCGGCGGCGCTCTCCGAGGAGGCGAGGATCCGCACGGAATCCAAGCTTTACCGCGCCCTCGTCCGCATCGGCAGCGCCAAACAGTGACAGCGTCATACGAGACAGGTAAATTACCTATATTTATACAAGACGTATATCATTATGATATGGAGCCCGGAGGACCGGGCTTTGACCGGAACGGGGATGCCGCAAGGCGTCCCCGTTTTTTTGCGGCGCTGCATTTTTTGCGCGCACGTACTTCTTTTGCCACTGCTTTTTAGAGACGGCGGTTACTGTTCGGGCTGCGCTTTTGCATCCCTGCGCGTTCTTGCGCAGGTTGACATCCTCAGTCGGGGGTGATATTCTCTCAGAGAAAGAGATTAGCACTCTGTGGTGTGGAGTGCTAATGAATGCTTCGTCAGAAGTTTTCATAGAACGATACTACAATACGCAGCCGCGGGCTTGAGCGGGCAGGTCAGAGAGTGAGGCGGAGAATGGAATTACCGGATCGGAAAATGAGAATTTTAAAAGCGGTCGTCCGCAATTATCTGGAGACGGGGGAGCCGGTCGGGAGCCGGACCATCTCCAAGCTCACGGATCTCAAGCTGAGCTCGGCGACCATCCGCAATGAGATGGCGGACCTGGAGGAGATGGGTCTGATCACCCAGCCCCACACCTCCGCGGGACGGATCCCCACGGACGCGGGCTACCGGCTCTACGTGGACGATATGCTCAGCAGCGAGAAGGAGGAGCTCCAGAGCGCCAAAAAGGAGATGCTGGACATGAAGGACCTCCTGCTGAAAAAGCAGGACCGGCTGGAAAACATGCTGCAGAGCGTGGCCAAGACCCTGGCGGTCTCCACCAACTATGCCTCCATGATCTCCTCGCCCACGACAAGGAGCAGCAAGATCAAGTTCATCCAGCTCTCCCAGGTCGACCCCCGCAATGTGCTGGCGGTCATCGTCATCGAGGGGAACCTGATCCGCAACAAGGTCATCCCCGTGGAGGAGGAGCTGTCCGCCGAGACCATGCTCAAGCTCAACATGCTCCTCAACACCAACCTATGCGGTCTTTCCGTCGAGGAGATCACCCTGGGCCTCATCGAGGGCATCAAGCGCAATGCCGGCATCCATACCGCCATCGTCAACAATGTCATCGACGCGGCGGCGGAGATCGTCCGGAGCGAGGAGGAGCTCAAGATCTATACCAGCGGCGCCAACAATATCTTCAAATATCCCGAGCTGGCCGACCACCAGCGGGCCAGCGAGATCATCAGCGACTTCGAGGAAAAACAGGCCCTGGGCAGCATCGTCCAGGAGACCCTGGCCGGCGAGGGCCAGAACGGCATCCAGGTCTACATCGGCAACGAGATGCCCGTGGCGGGCATGCGGGACTGCAGTGTCGTCACCGCGACCTATGAGCTGGGCGAGGGCATGAAGGGCACCATCGGCATCATCGGCCCCAAGCGCATGGACTACGACAAGGTCGTCGGCGTCCTCAAGGAGATCATGAGCCAGCTCGATGCGATCTATAAGCCTTCCGGCACGGCGAGTCTGGAGGACAAGGGAGACGGCGCGGCGGCTTCTTCCGGTCAGGAAGGGGGCACAAAAGGGGGGCAGGTCTTTACCATACCGGAACTGCGGATCCCCCAGATCAAGAGGATCGAGATCAAGGAATTATAAAGTAAAAAGATCATTCAGAGCCGCGCATGCAACGGAACAGGATTGCTGCGCGGCTTTTTTCAGGAGAGAGACGGATGGAACATAAGGAAGAAAAAAAGATAAAACTGCCGCTGGCCGCCAAGATCTTCATCGCCCTGCTGCTGGGGATCCTCGCAGGCCTGGCCCTGCAGAGTCACGCTGACCTGGCGGAAACCTATATCAGGCCTTTCGGCACGATCTTTCTGAATCTGCTCAAGTTTATCGTGGTGCCGATCGTGCTGTTTTCCATCATCGACGGCGTCATTTCCATGAGTGATATCCGCAAGGTGGGCGTCATCGGTCTGCGGACCGTGGTCTACTACCTCTGCACGACGGCCTTCGCCATTGTGATCGGCCTGGCGGGCGGAAGTGTTTTTTCGCGCTTTTTCCCTGTACTGGAGACGTCCGGACTGAGCTTTCAGGAGACTGAGGGCGTGCCGCCCATGGAGACCCTGGTCAATATGTTCCCCTCCAACATCATTCAGCCCATGTCCGAGGCCATCATGCTCCAGGTCATCGTCATGGCCATCCTGATCGGCTTCGCCATCATTCTGGCCGGTGAGGAGGCGGCGCCCGCGGCGAAGGGGATCCATTCCTTCGGCGTGGTCTTCATGAAGTGCATGGACATCATCCTCAGGCTCTCTCCCGTCGGCGTCTTCTGCCTGATCTGTCCGGTGGTCGCTTCCAACGGCGCCTCCATCCTGGGGTCTCTGGCCATGGTCCTTCTGGCGGCCTATGTCTGCTATCTCGTCCATATGCTGGTGGTATATTCCGCGGCGGTCGGCCTCCTGGGGGGCATGCGGCCTCTGGATTTCCTCAAGGGCCAGCTCCCGGCCATGATCTTCGCCTTTTCGAGTGCATCCAGCGTCGGCACACTCCCTGTCAATATGAAGGGATGCGAGAAGATGGGGGCGGACCCGGAGATCAGCTCCTTCGTCCTCCCGCTCGGGGCGACCATCAACATGGACGGGACGGCCATCTACCAGGGCGTCTGCGCGATCTTTATCGCGGCCTGCTACGGCGTCCGCCTGACCCCGGGCCAGATGGTCACGATCGTCCTGACCGCGACACTTGCCTCGATCGGCACTGCCGGTGTTCCGGGCGCGGGCGTGGTCATGCTGGCCATGGTCCTGCAGTCGGTCGGCCTTCCCGTGGAGGGAATCGCCCTGGTCGCGGGCGTGGACCGGATCTTTGACATGGGGCGGACGGTGGTCAACATCACCGGCGACGCCTCCTGCGCGATCGTGGTCTCCCGCCAGGAGAGGCTTCGGGAGCAGAGGAAGGCTGCGAAATAGAGGAAGAGTACCCGGCCGGCCCTCTTCAGGGCCGGCTGGTACCGCATACGCGCATTTTTTCGATTTCATTTTGTTTTTCTACAGAAACAATATAGAAACGTTTTATATTTTCTCTGAAAATCTCTGTTGACATCTCTTCCACAGGGTGCTATTCTCTCAAATGAAAGATGTTAGCACTCGAAACGAGTGAGTGCTAACAGAACGAAAAGGCAGAAAGGAAGTCCACAGATCATGGCTGAAAAGACAGTGGAAGAAATGCTGCGGGAGGAAAATATTCCTGATACAGATACGACTTCCGCGGAAGCGGAGGCCGGTCAGGGACAGGATCCTGAGACAGCGGCAGAGGATAAGGATACAGAGGAAAACATAGCAGCTGAAGCAGCTTCAGCTGAGGAGGCGGACGCTGAGGCGGAGGACGCGGAGACAGATGCGGACGTTGGAGCCGAAGACGCCGGAGAGGACACCGATGAGGCGTCCGGCGAGGAGAAGAAGGGCTTTTTCAAGCGCAAAAAGGGCGACAAGGAAAAGAAGGCCCTGAAGGAAAAAATCGATTCGCTCGAGGACCGGGTGAAACGCCAGATGGCGGAGTTCGACAACTTCCGCAAGCGCACGGACAAGGAGAAGCAGCAGATGTTCTCCATGGGCGAGCGGAACGTCATCGAGAAGATGCTCCCCATCGTCGACAATTTCGAGCGCGGCCTGGCGGCCGTCCCGGAAGAGGAAAAGACAAGCGCCCTGGCGAGCGGCATGGAAATGGTCTACCGCCAGCTGGTCAAACAGCTTGAGGACCTGGGCGTGACGCCGATCGAGGCGGTCGGGCAGGAGTTCGATCCCAACCTTCACAACGCGGTCATGCAGGTGGAGAGTGAGGAGTACCCCTCCGGAACCGTCGCCCAGGAGCTGCAGAAGGGCTACAAATACCACGACGCGGTCATCCGCTACAGCATGGTCGCGGTCGTACAGTAGAAATCATCCGCAGAGGAGAGACAATGATCACGGCGCAGGCCGTGTTGACCGGATAGATGAGGAGATGGCTTTTTGAATCACTTTTTAAACGGAGGAAAAGAGCCGGATCCCCAAGAGTCAGGAACATTATCGAATGATTCGTTGAAATAGAAAGGAGAAATCATGAGCAAGATTATCGGTATCGATCTGGGAACCACAAACAGCTGTGTAGCAGTCATGGAGGGCGGCAAGCCCACTGTCATCGCGAACGCCGAGGGCGCAAGGACAACACCTTCCATCGTTGCCTTCACCAAGAACAATGAGCGCCTGGTCGGTGAGCCCGCCAAGCGCCAGGCCGTCACCAACGCCGACAACACCATCGCCTCCATCAAGAGAGATATGGGCACGGACCACGGCCGCACCATCAACGGCAAGAAGTACAGCCCTCAGCAGATCTCCGCGTTCATCCTGCAGAAGCTGAAAGCGGACGCAGAGAGCTATCTGGGTGAGAAAGTCGACAAGGCCGTCATCACTGTTCCCGCATATTTCAATGACGCCCAGCGTCAGGCGACCAAGGACGCCGGCAAGATCGCAGGCCTCGAAGTCGAGCGTATTATCAACGAGCCCACCGCGGCAGCCCTGGCCTACGGCCTGGACAATGAGTCCGAGCAGAAGATCATGGTCTACGACCTGGGCGGCGGTACCTTCGATGTCTCCATCATCGACATCGGCGACGGCGTCATCGAGGTTCTGTCCACCAACGGCGACACCCACCTGGGCGGCGATGACTTCGACCAGAAGATCATGGACTGGATGGTCCGCGAGTTCAAGGCCAAAGAGGGCGTCGACCTCTCCGGCGACAAGATGGCCATGCAGCGTCTGAAAGAGGCCGCTGAGAAGGCCAAGAAGGAGCTGTCCAGCTCTCAGACCACCAACATCAACCTGCCTTTCATCACCGCGACGGCAGAGGGTCCCAAGCACTTTGACATGGATCTGTCCCGCGCCAAATTCGAGGAACTGATCAGCGACCTGGTCGAGAGGACCGCCATCCCCGTGCAGAACGCCATGCGCGACGCAGGCCTGAGCAACTCCGATATCGGCAAGGTCCTGCTGGTCGGCGGATCCACCCGTGTCCCCTGCGTCCAGGAGAAGGTCAAACAGCTGACCGGCCACGAGCCCTCCAAGACCCTGAACCCCGATGAGTGCGTCGCGCTCGGCGCCTCCATCCAGGGCGGCAAGCTCTCCGGCGACAAGGATGCCGGCACGGATATCCTGCTGCTGGATGTCACTCCTCTGACCCTGTCCATCGAGACCATGGGCGGCATCGCGACCCCTCTGATCGAGAGAAACACCACCATCCCGACCAGAAAGAGCCAGGTCTTCTCCACCGCGGCCGACAACCAGCCCGCAGTTGATATCAACGTCCTGCAGGGCGAGCGTAAATTTGCCCGCGACAACAAGTCCCTGGGCCAGTTCCGTCTGGACGGCATCCCGCCCGCAATGCGCGGTGTGCCGCAGATCGAGGTCACCTTTGATATCGATGCCAACGGTATCGTCAATGTCTCCGCAAAGGATCTGGGCACCGGCAAGGAGCAGCACATCACCATCACCGCAGGCTCCAACATGTCCGACGAGGAGATCGAGAAGGCTGTCCAGGAGGCCGCTCAGTACGAGGCGGAGGACCGCAAGCGCAAGGAGGCCGTCGAGGCCCGCAACGAAGCCGATTCCATCGTCTTCCAGACCGAGAAGGCCATGAAGGAGGCCGGCGACAAGATCGACGGCGCCGTCAAGGGCACGGTCGAGGCCGACATCGCGGAGCTGAAGGCTGTCCTCGACAGGACCAAGGACCAGACTGACCTGAGCGATTCCGACATCGACGCCCTCAAGAGCGGCAAGGAGAAGCTGATGAACGACGCCCAGCAGCTGTTCGCCCAGATGTATCAGGGCGCACAGGGTGCCGCAGGCCCCGACATGGGTGCCGGCGCAGGCCCTGCAGGCGGTTATCAGGATGCAGCACAGGGCGGCGCGGACGACGATGTCGTCGACGGCGACTACAGAGAGGTCTGATGACAGAAATTGAAACTGCATTCGCCGGATGAGCGCAGGCGTCTGTGCAGGCACACACCTGCGCCCATCCGGCTCACTGCTTTGAACAGAGCTTCGCGCGTTCCGCGCTTTACATTTTTTGTCTGATGTGATATAAAAAGGCATTGCCCAGGCCGTTTGAGGCGGTCTGGGCAATGATGCGTAAACAGTACCCCCGGATCCGGGGCGTCTGAATGTGACGATGACTCCCTGCCGGCGGCGGGATTTCCCGGTCCGGCAGTTCCTATACAATATCCTGCGCCTGCAGTGGATTGGAAGATTCTATGGCTGAACAGAAGAGAGACTATTACGAGGTGCTGGGCGTCGAGAAATCGGCGACCGACGAAGAGATCAAGAAGGCATACAGAAAGCTGGCCAAGAAATACCATCCGGATATGAATCCCGGTGACAAGGAGGCTGAGAAGAAGTTCAAGGAGGCCTCCGAGGCCTACGCTGTCCTGAGCGACCATGAGAAGCGCTCGCAGTACGACCAGTTCGGCCATGCGGCCTTTGACGGGACCGGCGGCTTCGGCGCGGGCGGTTTCGACTTTACCGGCGCGGATTTCTCGGATATTTTCGGAGATCTCTTCGGCGGCATGTTCGGCGGCGGCCGCACCAGGGGTGCCTCCAACGGTCCCATGAAGGGCGCCAACATCCGCACCAGCGTCCGGATCACCTTCCTGGAGGCGGTCTTCGGCACCGAGAAGGAGCTGACCCTCAACCTCAAGGATCCCTGCCCCAAGTGTAACGGGACGGGCGCCAAGCCCGGGACCACGCCCCAGATGTGCCCCAAGTGCGGCGGCAAGGGCCAGGTGGTCTTCACCCAGCAGTCCTTCTTCGGGACGGTCCGCAACGTACAGACCTGCCCGGACTGCGCAGGCAGCGGCAAGATCATCAAGGACAAGTGCCCGGACTGCGGCGGGACAGGCTACATCACCAGCCGCAAGACCATCAATGTCACCATCCCCGCGGGCATCGACAACGGACAGAGCGTCCGCATCCGCGAGAAGGGCGAGCCCGGGATCAACGGCGGCCCCCGCGGCGACCTGCTGGTGGAGGTCATCGTATCGCCCCACGAGATCTTCGAGCGCGACGGCGTCGACATCTTCTCCATGGTCAGGATCTCCTATCCGGTCGCGGCCCTGGGCGGCAGCGTCATGATCGACACCGTCGACGGCAAGATCGTCTACGACGTCAAGGCCGGCACCCAGACCGGCACCCAGATCCGCTTCCGCGGCAAGGGCGTTCCGTCCCTGCGCAACAGAGACCTGCGCGGCAATCACTACGTCACCCTGGTCGTCGATGTCCCGACCAAGCTCAGCAAGGAGGCCAGGGATCTTCTGCGCAAATTCGATGAGCTGACCGGTGACTCCCTCACCGCCGTGGAGCGCGCGAGTAAGAAGGACGACGAACCGGAAAAAACGGAGAAGGAGGACCAGAAGGAGACCAAAAAGGAAAAAAAGGAAAAGAAAAAACACTTCTGGGAAAAGTAAAACTTTTTCTGCATGTTAAATGAAAGAAGCATGCAGTTTCAGGGTTGTCAGGGGATTTTCTGTCTCCTGACAATTCTTCGTGTTATCGGTGATATGATGCGGGGCGGAATCTGTGCTCCATCACAGGGGCCGGTCTGTGCGCGCGACGGCCCCGGGACCACCGCGTCAGGCTTACAGATATGGAGGCGGGGCCATCCCGCCGCGATCAGCCGGAAAGGATTTGAGACAGATATGAAATGGATGAGATTCAGGGTCCGCACCAGGACGGACGCAGAGGATATACTGATCAGCTTTATGGAGGACATCGGCCTCTACGGAGCCCAGATTGAGGACAATGTACCCCTGACCGCCTCGGAGAAGGAGCAGATGTTCGTGGATATCCTGCCTGAGGGTCCCGCGGACGACGGGACCGCGGTCCTGAACTTCTTTCTGGAGGAGACAGAGGACGGCCGCCTGGTCGTCGACGACGAGATCTGCACGCCGGAGGAAGTCCGGGACAGAATGTTGGCGAAGATCGACGAGATCAGGGCTTTCTCCGACGTGGGGGAGGGAACCGTCAGCATCGACGAGACCGAGGACATTGACTGGATCAATAACTGGAAGCAGTATTTTCACCAGTTCTGGATCGACGATATCCTGGTGATCCCGTCCTGGGAGAAGCCGGAGAAGGTCATGGAAAACGGGCATGAAAAGGAACCCCGCCTGGTCTTTCACATTGATCCCGGCACGGCCTTCGGTACCGGCATGCACGAGACGACCCAGCTCTGTATCCGCGAGCTGCAGAAATACATCGGACCGGACACGGTCCTGCTGGACGTGGGGACCGGCAGCGGGATCCTGGCCCTCCTGGCCCTCAAGCTGGGGATCCGGAGCGCCGTCGGGACCGACCTGGATCCCTGCGCGCTTCCTGCCATCGAGGACAACTGCGCCGCCAACGGTGTGGACCCCGCCCTGTTCACGGTCATCCTGGGCAATCTCATCGATGATCCGGCGGTCCAGGCACAGGTGGGAGAGGGCTGCTATGACGTTGTCCTCGCCAATATCCTGCCGGATGTCCTGATTCCGCTCACCCCGCAGGCAGTCCGCTGCATGAAGCCCGGCGCCGTCTACATCACCTCCGGGATCCTCCTGGAGCGGGCACAGAGCGTAAAGGACGCCATGCTAGACGCGGGCCTGGAGATCGTCTCGGTCGCGGACCAGGGCGAGTGGTGCTGCGTGGTCGGCCGCAAGGCACTGTGAGCACTGGCGACGGAATCATCGGCGCGAAAGCGTTTTGACAAGCCGCAAGGCCTGAAAACCGGAGGTCACGGAACAAATATGCTGCAGATTTTCGCGGACCTCTCCGCCATGCAGGGCGACTTGCTCGAAATCGCGGGGGAGGACTACAATCATATTAAAAATGTCCTGCGGATGAAGCCGGGGGAGGA
>CACZIO010000015.1 GCA_902781215.1 uncultured Lachnospiraceae bacterium | reverse complement strand
TCATCGCTGGCATCGGACGTGGCGTCAATGACTTCCTGCAGGGAAGCAGGGATAGCTCCATCCGGTTTTTTCCTAAGCTGATCAAGTTCCCTGTACAACTGTATGAAGTGATCCCCGTCGCCGCCATCCAGATTGCTGAATTCCCACTGCGCGATCTCTTTCTTCATGCGCGGAGATGGAGCGGTAGCGTAGTCAGTTGTCAGGCTAAGCTCCGGGTTGTAGATGCCTTTGCATGCGACATGAGCATAAAGCATTGACCGGCGCTTGGCGCTTAATCCCGCCAGCACGGGGTTCGTGTTATCGATGGTCAGGAATACCCACTCGGCGATATCAGACTGCCGGGTTACGGTCTGGGTCAGCCTTCCTTATGACATCAACTGTTTTAGAACTAAAACAAATGGTTGAGATTTAAGATGAGATATGCTATGTTCATGATAGCAGGGATGAAAGAAAAATCGTGAAGATAATCAAGACGTTAATACTGGATCTGAATGATTGAAAAATATTGAAAACCTTGAACCTTGATGGAGAATTATGAAAGATGATCACACCGGATATATCATTTAAACCACTTTGGAAACTGCTGATTGACCGCGATATCACCCGACATGAACTTCAGCAGAAAGCAGGCGTCTCCAGATCAACCATGTGGAAAATGGGAAAAAATGACTATGTATCGCTTGATGTTATTACAAAGATCTGTAAGGTCCTGGATTGCAGCGTCGATCAGATCATGGAGATCTGCTGATCACCGGGAACACGTTAGAAAGGAAAGATAAATGGGCACATTAGAAGCGACAGTATCAATGCTGGAACAATTACCTGAGAAGGATCTGCTTAAAATTCAGGCATTTATCAGGCTCTTTTTTCCGGAGACATCAAATCCCTTTTCTCCTTTGACAGAGGAAGAGATATATGCGCAGCTTGAAAGATCAAGAAAACATGCAGAGGAAGGGAAACTGAAGGACGCAAAGAGGATATCTTCAGATGTGAGGGCGAAGTATGGACTCTAGAGATTCGCTTAAAACATGGAAAGTACTTGCGACAGATGACGTTGAGGAAGATCTGTCTGAGTTTGTACAGTACCTGCTGTTCGAGAAGATGAGCAAGCAGGCCGCAGATGCTGTGCTCGAAGACTACGATGAAACGCTTGATGAACTGGAGAGAGTTGCTGGATCATTGAAACCTGTTGACAATCCGCGACTTGCTAAGCTGGGTTACAGAAGAATCAACTTCAAACGGCACGGTTATTATTTTCTGTATAGGATCGAAGATGATACGGCTATTGTAGATGCGATGTATCATGAATTACAGGATCCGAATAACGTGATGAGATAAGATATCTTTAGCAGCGGCTCTGGAACCATCCTGATCCTCATCTTTGACATTGCATATTTAGGGGCTGTTGATGCATGGCAGTTCGTAGAACTGCAGATGGAGTATCCCACCCGGGACGTATCTCTCCGGTTCATATGAGGACCAGGAGAACCGTCCCGGGTGGTTTCGTCCCGGGTGGTTTCCGAGTGGTTTCGCCGTCATCTAAGGTTAAGGCGATAATAAAATCACTGGCGGTCAATCATGCATTCCCCTTCTCCGCTGTCTCCGGCTTTGGAAAGCTGAGGTCCAGCCATCTTCGGGGCAGGTCCCCGGTATGCAGGATGAGAAGGACGATGTTCAGGACAAATACGGTCGCTTCTGCGAGCGGGTAGGCAATCCAGACTCCTTTGATACCGATCAGGGTCCCCAGAGCCAGCGAGTAGATCGTGACCATTCCGAATATTTCCAGGAAGTAGCTCAAATGGGCGTGGGCCAGCATTTCCCGGACCTCATAGATGCTGGTAAAGATATTATTCCCCACGTAGAAGGGCAGGCCGATGCAGGTGCAGATCAGGAAATAGTCTGCGTGATAGAGGATCATATCCCTGTTTGCGCCGATATTTCCCAGGAAAAGATCGGCCAGGTGCGGATAGAGGAAGGCCAGCAGGATCCCGGTTTCTGTAAGAAGAATCGATGTATAGGCTTCGGATGACTTTTTTTCATCCCTGCTTCCCACATATTTTGCGCACACTGCCTGTGCGCCGATTGCAAACACCGCTGACATAGCCGTGGTCAGCGTATCAATGGAGCCGGTGATCCCCATTGTGGATATGTCTGTCTCACTCAGATGCTGCAGGGAGAAATAATCGCTCAGAAGGCCCATGATCATGGGATAGATGGTCAGCAGAAAAATCATGTAGAAAAGAGATTCCTTGACACTGGGGTCCTTGTTGCCATCTATGGTGAACTGCTCTGACTGAATCGTCTCCATGCTTACCTGCTTTCCCGCCATGCCGCTCACGGAGCAGCAGACTGATAGGATGATTATTTTTATGTCCGAAGCTAGATGCCGGAGACTATACGCGTAAGCATATGTCCTTGAACAAAAAACAGCATCAGGCCATGACCACATTGCATATTTTAGCCGCTTATCCGGGCATTTACAAGAACTGTAAAAGTACGATAAGATAAGTGCGTGAGACAAGTGTGCGCGGACAGGAACAGGAAATAGGGGAAAACAGAGAATACAGGCAGGCAGCATTGAGCTGTCGGCATAAAGGTTGGTTGTTAACAGAACAAGAGAGGAGAAGCAAATGGCAGTAAAGATCCAGTCCTTCGGGAAAACAGAAAACGGTGTGGAGGTGACCCTGTACACGATCACCAACGGCAGGGGCACGGAGTGCTCCCTGATCGATCTGGGGGCGGCCTGGGTCACGATGAAGGTCCGGGACCGGAACGGGACGTTCGCGGATGTTGTGATCGGCTATGACAATGCGGAGGCCTACTACCACAATCCCACCAGCTGCGGCGAATGTGTCGGGCGGAACGCGAACCGGATCGGCGGTGCGGCCTTCGAGCTGGAGGGCATCCGCTATCAATTGGCCAAAAACAACAATGACAACAACCTGCACTCGGGTCCCGATAAGTGGGTCACGCACCTGTTCAAGGGAAGCCTGCCGGACGGAGAAGCGGGGAACAGTGTCCGCTTCACCAAGTTCTCTCCGGACGGCGAGCAGGGCTTTCCCGGCAACCTGGATTTCTCGGTCACATATACGCTGACCGAGGAGGACGCACTGCGGATCGTCTATGAGGCGTCCGCGGATCAGACCACGGTGATCAACCCGACCAACCACGCCTATTTCAACCTGGCGGGGAACGGAAGCGGAGACATCCTCCAGCAGGAGGTGTGGATCAATGCGGACGCATTCACACCGGCGGACCAGTGGTCGATCCCGACCGGTGAGATCCGGCCTGTCGCGGGGACGCCCTTTGACTTCACAGAGAAAAAGAAAATCGGCAGAGACATCGGCGCGGATTATGACCAGCTGAAGTTTGCGGGCGGCTATGACCACAACTTTGCCCTGAACGAACAGGGGACCGGTCTCCGCCATGCGGCCCTCCTCACGGATCCCGTGTCCGGCAGGAGGATGGATGTCTACACCGACCTTCCCGGCATGCAGTTCTATACCGGCAACGGTTTGAAAAACACCTATCCCGGCAAGGACGGCGCGGACTACCTGCCCCGAACTGGCGTCTGCTTCGAGACCCAGTTCTATCCCGATGCCGTGAACAAACCGGACTGGCAGCAGCCCGTCTTCAAGAAGGGCCAGGTCTACCGGTCTGAGACAGTCTACAGCTTCTCCGTGGAGTAAGCCACCTGGGACGGTTCTAACCGGTTCACAAAGCACCCGGAAGGGCATAAAACGATGAAATTCCCGCTGTACAAATGTGTAGCGGGAATTCTGGTCTCATCGGGAAATCCTCGCTTTTATAAAGAGTTGGGATTGAGAAGAGACGAAAATAATGCAATCTGCTGAAAGCCAGATATGTAGGCTGCAACGCAGAGAAAAAAGGCGGGATCCCACTCGTAAGGTGAGATTCCGCCGTTTTCAATGTCAGACATCAAAACTGTCCGCTGTAAACAATGTGCTTATGCTGTAAATGTAAAGATGATGCGGTGATCAGAACAGATCAACATCACCGGTCACGTCGCCGTTGATCACATAATAAGCCTTGCCCTCTTCAGCCTTTACATAGATGTCGATGGAAGTGACTTCGCCGTCAAATGCAGCCTTGACTTTCTCGATGACTGCGTCGTAGGTGACACTCTGGTCAGCTGCGGACTGGATCACGAAATTCGGAACGACCTTTTTCCTGCGGGTCCTCTTGACGGGAGCCTTAACGGCAGCTTCTTCAACAACTTTCTTTGCTCTGGGCATACTTTTCGCCTCCTGTAATAAATAAAAATAAATAATTAAAAAGAATAAATGGGATTACGCACAATAATTTAGTATGATTATTTTTGGATGTCAAGTTTTTCAAATGAATTGACAGAGTATTTATTACAAACGAAGGCGTTTTTTTTGCTGTTTAAGGATTATTTATAAAACGGTTATCAAACAGTTAACATTCGTCATCCAGTGGATAAATCGATGCGCACCATGCACAATACCAGCTGTGCACCCCATTATAATATCCCTTTGCGACATGATTGCCTTCACAGGATTCCCGAATATGTTTTTGCACGTGTTGTCTGTATATTATTTTGCATTGCACATCAGAAGGAAATGCTTTATTCTGATAAAGTGTGGTTTGAGACCCGCCTGCAGGTCCTGTGCGCAGGATATGAATAAACTGTGTGCAGTGACAGCATCCGCGTAAGTGCAGAGCGGTATTTTTTCAGGAATACAGTGGAGGCAGGTATGGAATATGGAGCCCTGACTCTGATCCCGATCGTTTTTATTATTGCCATGGCGGTAGTGACGAGAAAGTCGTTTGAATCGCTGCTGGCCGGCTCGGTGATCGCGAGTATCATCATGCACGGGACCGGATTTTTCCTGCCCTGGGTGGATATGCTGATGGAGGCCCTGTCAGACCCGGAAAACCAGTGGGTGATCCTGGTCTGCGGTCTGTTCGGGAGCCTGATCGCGCTGCTGCGCGAGTCGAAGGGGACCGGGGGCTTTATCCGGATCGGGGAGCGGCTGTGCAGGACGGAGCGGGGGGCCCTGCTGGGGACATTTGTGATGGGAGTCGTTATTTTTGTTGACGACTACCTGAACATGCTGACGGTCGGGACATGTATGCGGGCGATCTGCGACCGGAGAAAGGTGCCGCGGGAATCATTGGCTTACCTGCTGGATTCGACGGGAACGCCCATCTGCGTTCTCCTGCCCTTTTCGACCTGGACGGCCTTCTATATTTCTCTTTTTATGAAGGAGGAGGCCATCCGGAACATGGGTTTTTCCTCCGGCCTGTCCATGTACATCCAGACCATTCCCTATATCTTTTACGCGAGCGTGACCGTGCTCATGGTCTTCCTGTTCGCCATGGGATGGCTGCCCAAGATCGGCCCCATGAAAAAGGCCTATGACCGGGTCCGGACGACCGGGCGGACCTACAGCGAAGAGAGCGACCGCTATAACACGGAGCCCGAGGATACCGGCAAGGAGGGGAGGGTCATCGATTTCCTCCTGCCGGTCGCCTTCCTCATCGTGGCGACCATCGTCGCGGACGATATCCTGGCGGCGGTGATCCTGACCCTGGTCCTGTGCCTGGTCCTCTATATCCCGCGCAAGCGGATGACCTTCACCCAGTGGAGCGAGCTCCTGATCAGCGGCTTCTGCGAGATGATGCCGACCCTGGCCATCCTGGCGGGGGCTTTCACCGTGGCCCGCTGCTGCAACGCCATGGAGCTGCCGGAGTATGTGATCTCCACAGTGCAGCCCTACGTGACGCCACAGACCTATCCCCTGATCATCTTCCTGGTCGTGTCGGTTCTGACCTTTGCGACCAGTTCCACCTGGGGCATTTCCACCATTGTCATTCCCATCATCATTCCCCTGGGGGCGGCGGTGGACGCCAACATGATCCTGACCATGGCGGCCATCCTGTCCGGCAGCACCTTCGGCAGCCACGCCTGCTTCTATTCAGATGCGACCGTCCTGGCCTCGGCTGCGGCCCGGATTGAGAACATGGAGCACGCCTTCACCCAGATCCCTTATTCCCTGATCGGGGCGGCAATCACCTGTGTCTGCCTCCTGGTCAGCGGCTATATGATGTAGGGACCATGTTGCCCCGGAACCACGGGGACGGTTCTGTGGTCCCTTTTCATGGGTACCAGGGGGACGGTTCTCTGGCTTCTCATGACTTTACGAAAGGAACCGGAGAACCGTCCCCGTGGCCCTTCGTCTGTAAAACTCCCACAAAAAAATGTTCACGACAGCAAGAATTATTGTATAATAGTACTATCAATTTCGGAAAGGAGAACAAAACATCGTCAGGGACGATGATTGGCGGCAAAGAGGCAAGGACCCGCGGACCAAAGGTCTGCAGGCCGGAAAGTCCCGCTTCGTGCGGGACGGCAGCAGTGTTTACGCAAAGGGAGGTTCATTTATGCAGAGTTATACCAAGATGCGTTCTACCCGTCATCACGACGTGATCATGAAGGTGATCCCCGGACATTTCGTAACACCGAACTCACATATCAACTATTACATCGATATGACGACGATGAAGACCAGAGCGAACGAAGCGCAGGCGGCCGCCCGCGCTATGAGTGAGGTCTATGTATCCAGTACGGTCGTGGACACCATTGTCTGCATGGACGGCATGGAGGTCATCGGTGCCTATATGGCCCAGGAGCTGACCAAGGCCGGCATCATGTCCATGAACGCCCACAAGACGATCTACATCATGACGCCCGAGTATGACCTGGCGGGCCAGATGATCGTCCGCGAGAACAACCTGATGATGGTGCGCGGTAAACACTGTCTGCTCCTGCTGGCCTCCGCGACGACAGGCCAGACCATCGCCCGCGCCGGCAAGTCGATCAATTACTACGGCGGGACGATCGAGGGAATCTCCGCCATCTATTCCGCAGTCAGCAAGGTCATGGACTATCCGGTCCACGCCCTCTACACCACGGCGGACCTGCCGGATTACAAGTCCTACCAGCCCAACAACTGCAAGATGTGCCAGAACCACGAGCCCATCGACGCGATCTGCAACGGCTTCGGCTATTCGAGGCTGTAACGATCATCTCCGAAAAGGCTGACCGGCTTCGATTCAATTGACCGGTTGTCATTTGACCGGCTATCATCTATTGGTTAAAAAATGAGTGACAAAGACAAAAAGAAGGTAAAAACACATACAACACAGAAGAAGTATTTCGGGACCGTTCCGCGCTCGGAATTTTACGGCTTTGTCCTGGGCTACGCGATCGGTCTGTTCGTGACCGGCGCCCTGCGCCTGCAGTCCCAGTTCCAGGAGATCATTTTCGCATGTGTCGGCCTGGCAATCGGATACTATATCGACAAGAAGTATTTCCAGGAGCCGGACGAGCCGTATGAGGAAGCCGTTGCTGCTTCAGACGCCGGAGCCGTTTCTGAAATTGCAGTCGGTGCCGAAACCGGAGCCGACGCGGAACCTGTTGTCGAGGAAACAGCAGCGGGATCTGCGGGCTCGGAATCTGACGGAAAAGAGGATTCTCAGTGACAGAATCTGCTGCCTGGGAAGCAGGTGGAAATCTAAAAAGCCATCACGGATATGCAGCAGCGGTTGTGAGACCATAGCTGCATATGGAATGAATTTCAGAGCCCATGACAGGAACAAGACCTGTCATGGGTTTTCTTATACCCTGAAACGATTCCATTAAGTCAGAATACTGAAATTGAATGATCGCAAATGGAATAAAAACTTCGTTGACACAGCCCTGGCTGACGTTTATAGTTGATATACAAGACGAAAATACCGTCAATACGGATAATGTTGAAGAGAGGTTTTTTCCGGTAAAAGTATCAACATGGCTCCACAGTGGAAAGACGAAAATAGAAGGGATCTTTGGAAATCCTTCCTGAGAGCTGGATGAAAGGCGTGAACAGATGAGACTGGAGGAAATGAGGAGACGGAAAAGGGAACTGCGGCTGACGACCAAGGAACTGGCTTTCCTGTCAGGCGTTCCAATTTCGACTATCGGGAAGATCCTGTGCGGCGCTACGACGCGGCCGCGCAGCGATACGGTGCGGGCTCTGGAAAAAGCACTGGGGATGACAGCGGAGTCCCGGAAAAACAGCGGCGATGATCAGTCTGTTCACGCAGATGCAAATACAAACGCTGCAGTTGGCAGCCGTGCGGAATCCGGAATGCCGCGCGTAAAAACGCAGGCGAAAACGCAGGCCGGGGAAGGGGAGGCCTGTCAGCTCTATGGTTATTCAGTCGTAATGGAGGACGTTGAACGGGAGATTGTCAGCAATGACGGGATCCTGGAAAAGATGCCGCAGCACACGGCGGAGGAATATCTGGCGAACACGGATTCCTGCCGGATGGAACTGATCGGCGGCAGATTCTATGAGATGCCCGCGCCGGACGGCCTGCACCAGCAGATCGCAATGCGGATCTGCTGTCAGCTGATGCAAAACCTGGAGGATCGGGAACTTCCGTGGACTGTACAGACCTTCCCCTTTCATGCCCGGCTCGATGATCTTACAGTCGTACAGCCGGATATCATGGTTTTTTCAACAGATCCGGGGCAGGCTTTTTCTGAGCGTGCAGGAGAGAGACCGGATCTGGTCGTGGAGGTGCTCTCCCGATCGACTGCATTTAAGGACCGGTACCAGAAGCTCTACAAATACCGGGCTGCGGGCGTGAGGGAAGTATGGCTCGTATCGCCTTTAAACAAAAAGGTACAGGTCTATCTTTGGGGAGACGGGAAGGAAGATCCTGAGACCTGGACCTTTGCGGATGAAGTCCCCGTAGGCATTTCCGGCAGACAGGTCAGCGTGGATTTTGCGGGAATCTGCAGGCAAATGACGGTGAACGGAAGTGAAGATTGAGAATTCCAAAGGATACGGGTTGTTTTCAGGTATGAGAAACAGCAATGTAAGATGGAAACCCACCAGGAGCCAGGCTGAAATATGCCTTCCAGTAGATTAAAAACGAAAAATTGGACAGTTATAATATAATATAACGGGCACGCAAAAGATCCGGCATCAAGTGAATATCGTCCGTGGACCTGATCCGCGACAACCGGCCCCGCATGGACCGCCTGGTCACAGCCCTCCTGAACAAAAACAAGCTCAACGCGCAGGAGATCGAGGAGGAACTGGAACTATAGGAAACAGGCACGACATCCTGTACAAAATGAAAGAATAATCCGTGTTGTGTGTTTCTTTTCCGTATGTTAAGATATCCATTTGTATTGCAATACAGGATCATACAGGAAAGGAAACACAACCCATGGAGAACCAGAGGGAAAACAAGATGGGCGTCATGCCCGTGAAACAGCTGATCATCTCAATGTCACTGCCGATGATGATCTCCATGCTGGTCCAGGCACTCTACAATGTCGTAGACAGCATGTTCGTCGCGCGCATGTCCGAGGACGCGCTGACGGCGGTCACGCTGGCCTTCCCCATGCAGAATGCCCTGATCTCCTTTGCGGCCGGAACCGGCGTCGGCATCAACGCCCTCCTGTCCAAGTCACTGGGCGAGAAGCGGTTCGACCGGGCGGACGAGGCGGCCAACAACGGTCTCTTCCTGGCCTTTCTGACCTACATCCTTTTCCTGCTGCTGGGCCTGTTTGCCGCCGGTCCCTTCATCGGGACCCAGATCAAGGACCCGGTCGTCCAGGAATACGGGACGGTTTATCTCAAGGTCTGCCTGTGCCTGTCCTTCGGCGCCATCTACCAGGTGACCTTTGAGCGCCTCCTGCAGTCCACCGGCCGCACCTTCTACAGCATGATCTCCCAGGCGACGGGTGCCATCATCAATATCATCTTTGACCCCATCATGATCTTTGGCCTGTTCGGTTTCCCCAAGATGGGCGTGGCGGGCGCCGCTCTGGCGACCGTCCTGGGCCAGGTGATCGCCGCCTGCATCAGCCTCTTCCTCAACCTGAAGAAGAACGAGGACATCCATATCTCCCTGCCGCAGATCATGCGCCCCTCCGCGGAGGTCATCAGGAAGATCTATTTTGTTGCCGTGCCCTCCATCCTCATGATGTCGATCGGATCCATCATGACCTATGCCATGAACCAGATCCTGGGCGCCTTCTCCAAGACGGCGACGGCGGTCTTCGGCGTCTACTTCAAGCTGCAGAGCTTTTTCTTCATGCCGGTCTTCGGCCTCAACAACGGCCTGATCCCGGTCCTGGCCTACAACTACGGCGCGCGCAGGAGCGACCGCATCAAGGAGGCTCTGAGATTCGCCATGTCCCTGGCGGTCGGCATCATGCTCTGCGGGACCCTGGTCTTCCACCTGGTGCCCCAGGCCCTGCTGGGCATGTTCAACGCCTCGGAGGAAATGCTGCGGATCGGCGTGCCGGCTCTCCGCATCATCTCCCTGTCCTTCGGGCTGGCGGGCGCCTGCATTGCCATGGGATCCATCTTCCAGGCCTTTTCCTACAGCTACTACTCACTGATCGTCTCCGTGGGACGTCAGCTGGTCGTCCTGATCCCTGTCGCCATGTTCCTGGCCTCCTTCGGTGAGGTCACGCTCATCTGGTGGGCCTTTCCCATCGCCGAGCTCATGTCGACGGTGCTCTCCATCATCTTCTTCCTGCGCCTGTACAACAGGACCGTGAAGACCCTGTAAAGGTCCGGGGCCTGAACATTGTAAAGAAAATGTGAGTATGCTATATTTGACGTATCTGTCCACCACCTCACGGGAGGCGGGCAGATACGTTTTTCCTTTTTTCAGCAGTCTGCCGGAAGGGAAAACCGGAATGAAAATGATCGATGCCTGCGCACTTACGTGCTCCGGCATGCTGCGGAAGAGGGTAAATAAATCGTCAGAACTGGAGGTTATCAACAGAAATATGTATATCAGAAAAGCAAAACCTGAGGATATCGACATGATCGCGGCCGTGGAAGCCGCCTGCTTTCCGGAGGCGGAGGCAGCGTCCAGGGAGCGGCTCGCGGAGCGGATCGAACGCTACCCCGAGGGGTTCTGGCTGGGGCTCGATGATTTCCATCAGCTGATCTGTTATGCGGGCGGACCCGTGACAGAGGAGAAAGACCTGACAGATCAGATGTATGCCGACCCGTCCTGTCACCGGGAGGACGGCGGATGGCAGATGATCTTCAGCGTCTGCACCCTGCCGGATCATCGCCGCCAGGGGCTGGGGTCCTGGATCCTGAACAGGGCGATCCGCGAGGCCCGCAGCAAAGACCGGAAGGGCGTCGTCCTGACCTGCAAGGAGGAGATGATCCCTTTCTATGAGAGGTTCGGATTCATGAACGAGGGACTTTCCGATTCCGTGCACGGAGGCGCGCAGTGGTATCAGCTCCGGTTGGTCTTTGACGAGGACTATGACCTGCTGCACCAGTTCGACATCTCCGATGACCCCGATGAGAACCGGCGCATGTTTGACATGGCCTTCTGGGGATGGGGGATGGAAATCTGATCAAATACCGGCAGCTCCTATATCCCTGCGGACATGACCGTGTAAGGCTTGAAACCGGGAGACGATACGAAGCCCGGCCCGACTGTATGATAACAAAAGGAATACCAATCTGATGAATGAACATAATCACGGCCATATACATGAGCATGGGGAGGGGCAAACGCATGCGCATCTGAACATTGCGCAGGGGCCTGCGGTTTCCCATGCACACGCTCACAACTCGCAGGAGGCCGGGGATCCGCATGCGCATACCCACCATCAGCAGGAAGGACACAGCCACCATCATGTCCACAGTGAAGAAGAAAAACGCGCTGTGATCAACCGCCTTTCCCGTGCCATCGGACATCTGGAATCCGTCAGGCGCATGGTCGAGCGCGATGAGGACTGCAGCGATGTCCTGATCCAGCTGGCGGCCGTCCGAAACGCGATCAACAATACCGGCAAGGTCATCATGAAGAACCATATCAGCCACTGTATCGTCGACGCGATCGAAGAGGACGACATGGAGGCCGTGGAAGCCCTCAACAGGGCAATTGACCGCTTCATCAAGTAATGGACTGCTTTGTCGGGTTATTGATGAAGGAAACGATGAAAAAGAAGCAGCAAAACAGGGCATACAAAAAACAGGGGGACAGCCCCCTGTTTTTGTATGGTGCGTTCTTCGAATGTGGTCAGGCCTTGATACTCACATATCTTGCCTCTACATAGCCGGTGATCACATTGCGGACCTTGGTCTATATCCACAGGTCACTGCGCTGATCCGCATTGACATAAACATCATCATTCAGATTCAGTTTCAGAATAGCCCCTTATCAGGTCAGATACAAGCATGGAATATGCGCAGCATCCCGGTTTATACTGCATGTGCACCCCTTTTTATTGCGAAGGCCTCTTATCCGCAGGCTGCGTCATTCCGCGCTGTAGAGCCTGTGATCCTTGTCCATGGTCAGCCTGCGGTCGGCGATGCTGTCTGCCAGCGACCGGCTGTGGGTCGCCAGGAGAATGAGGCGGTCCGGACCCTTCAGGGACCGGATACAGTCGGAGATCCACTGCTGGCCTTCTTCGTCGAGTCCGCCCAGGGGCTCGTCCAGGATCAGGGCCTCCGGCTCCATGGCCAGGACCGCGGCCAGGGCACACCGCTTTTTTTCGCCTCCGCTGAGGTGGAAGGGGGCGCGGTGGCGCATGGCCTCCAGAGACAGCATGCGGAGATATTTTTCCGTGCGCGCGTGTACCTCCTCTTCGGGCAGGTCCAGCTGCCAGAGGCCGAAGGCAATCTCGTCCTCCACACTCCGGGTGAAGAGTTGGGCCTCGCTGTTCTGAAAGAGGTAGCCGATCCGACGGTGAAAGGCAGCGGCATTGCTGCGGCTGCGCAGGGAACGCTCTGTGACGGGCTGCCCGTCCAGCAGGTAGGATCCGGACTGAGGGAAGGCCAGTCCGTTCAGGACGCGGAAGAGGGTGGACTTGCCGCAGCCGTTGGGGCCTGTGACCACACAGCACTCGCCTTTGTGCAGGGTCAGGTCGACATGGGACAGGCCGGGTGTGCCGTCGGGATAGTGATAAGTGATGTCGTGAAGCTGGATCAAGGATAGGTCCTCTTTTTATATGTCTCCGGCGGCGCCCTTAAGCTCGGGTTTTCAGGTGGGCCTGAACTGTAACGCCTGGTCAGAGCAGCGACCATCTACGGAACAGGGGATGTTTTTCTTTTTTTATCTCAGCGGGGGAAGCCCCGCTTCTATAAGCGGTGGGATAAAAAATGCAGCCTGCCTGTCTCGGTGCCGGGCTGTCCCGCGCGCTGCATGTATTCAGTCAGCGTCCCGTAATGAAAAAGGCGGCGGTCACCAGGGGCAGGAGAAGTCCGCAGACCAGGTCCGCCCCGCAGAGCCGGTGCTTTTCATAGGTGCGGAAGGTTCCGTTGAAGCAGCGGCATTCCATGGCCTCGGTGACTTCCGCGGCCATCTCGCCGGACCGCAGGAAGACTGTCCCCAGGATACCGCCTGCCGCCTCCATCCTGGCCCGGTCGTAGCGACGGCCGCCGGCGGACACCGTGCGCAGGGTCAGGGCCTCGTACATGGACTGGCACAGCCTGCCCATCAGGACCAGAAAGCGGATGGTCATGTCCAGGGTCAGGATCAGGACCTGCGGAAGGTGAAGGGCGCCGAGAGAGGCGGTGACCTCTTTCCAGGACAGGTCGATGCTCATCAGGGCCAGGAGGAGCAGGCTGGTCAGCACCTTCAGCGAGATGGTCAGCATGGTCCGGGGGTGACCCAGAAAGACGCCCGGCAGCAGGATCAGGACGGAAAACCCAAGGGGCGGGAGGACGCGCTGCAGCACCCGGATCAGACTGCGGCCGGGCAAAAGGGCCAGGCGCAGCAGGCCTGCCGCCAGGATGCCTGTGGTGAAGACCGCGTTGCGCGACAGGGCGCTCAAAAGGATGCACCACAGGACCGTGACCAGGCGGAGCGGTGGTGCCGCGCGTCGCAGCAGGCCCTGCCTTCCATAAGGGCTGTATCGGCCTTTTTGGCCCGGAGAAAGGGCGGGATCATCATCGCCCTCGGCGAGGAGGGCCAGGACCCGCAGGATCGTTTCAGTCATGTTTTTCTGTGCCTGTATGTGGAAAACCGTCCGGGACGTATCTCAACGGTTCGCTTTTATGCCGCTGATGCTCCGGTTTTTTTCGATCCCAACATGCCTGCAAGGCGGAAAATGATCAGGAGCAGGGCTGTGCCGATGACGGCAGCCAGGATGTAGGCGGTCCAGTCCGGAAGCCCCTCGAGGGAGTAGTCGGGCAGGATCGCATTAAATGAAAAGCCGTTCGCCATGCCGGCAGGTGTATATCCTGCGCCCGTCGCGGCGATCTCGTCCACGCCCCATTCGCCCCAGGCGGTGCCCTCGGCGATCAGGCCCAGGGGGGTGAGCACGATGAGCGCGCCCAGCAGGATCTTGACGGGGAGAGGTGTGCCGGACTGCTCTGCAGAGGCGCCGCCAGCAGAATGCGCGGCAGCGCTGGATGCGGTAAAAGTACCGGCCGCGGAGAAGGCGGAGGAGCCGTCCGCGGCGGAGGCCGCGACAAAGGCGTAGATGGCGACGGTGAAGATCACCTCCGCAAGGCCGAAGATGGTCAGGTGGCCGATCATCATGCCGGGAATGGAGATGTTCAGGCCGTAGGGGCAGTAGAGGGCGTTCCCCGCCGCGTCGCGAAAGAGCATGGGCTGGATGCCGAATTCGATCGCGGCGCACAGGGCGGCGGCGTTGATGCCCGCATAGGATCCCACGGCGGCGGCGATCAGTTTTTTCCGGGTCTGACCGGCGGAAGATGCCCCGGTCAGCATGCCGGTCTTCGGATCGGTGTGCGAACCGGAACCCGCCGCTGTGTTGCCGACACCGTTTCGCAGCTCAGGCGCGAGCAGGCAGGCCACGGCGTAGCCGACGAAGGGCAGGACGAAGGCCATGTTAAAGCAGTTGGCCCCGAAGGCCAGGATCCCGCCGTCTCCGAAGAGCAGGGCCTGCAGGAGCAGGGCCATGCTGACACTGATACAGGCGGCATAGGGGCCTAGAAGCAGGGCGATCAGGGTTCCTCCGACCGCGTGTCCGGTCGTTCCGCCGGGCAGGGGGATATTGAACATCATCCCCAGGAAGGAAAAGGCTGCCCCGACGCCCATGAGGGAGATCTTGTTGAGGGGGAGGTCCAGGCGGATCCTTTTGATGGAGACCACCCAGGCGGGGGCGACGGCGGCGGTCATGACCGCGCAGGTCTGCGGACTCAGATAATGATCGGGAATATGCATTTCTTTACTCCTGTAATACTTGATGGTGAATTGCTGTAAGCGATGATCTTTTCATTCCGGATCGCAGGCTCTTTTCTGCTGTATGCCCAGGCACATAGAGACACAGGCTTTTTAACCCGGCTTTTATCATTTTAGCTGAAAAAAAACGGCCAAAGAAGCCCGCCGGGGGGATATTTCACAGAGCTTCCCTGCATGTTATAATACCTGTATCTGCCCGGCGGACAGACCATCCGGCGGACAGACCATCCGAAGAACAGGCTGTCCGGCAGATGGGAGATCGAGTTGCCCGGCAGACAGATGATCCGGGAGCCCGGCCGTTTGAAGAGGGCGGCAGCAGGACAAAAAAGCAAAAAAGAGTCGAGGAATCGTCGAGGAAGCTTTGTATGGAAGATCGTTTTTCGCGCAGCAGGATGCTGCTGGGGGATGCGGCTATGGACAGGCTGGCGTCCGCCAGGGTCGCCGTGTTCGGCGTCGGCGGTGTCGGCGGCTATGTCGTGGAGGCGCTGGCGCGCTGCGGTGTCGGGACCCTGGACATTGTCGACAATGATACTGTCGCCCTGTCCAACCTCAACCGCCAGATCATCGCGACCGTGGACACGGTCGGCCGGGACAAGGTCGAGGTCATGGCGGAGCGGATCCGGTCCATCAATCCGGATGCTGTGGTCCATGCCCACAAATGCTTTTACCTGCCGGAGACGGCGGGCCGGTTCGATTTTGCCGCCTACGACTATGTCGTGGACGCCATCGACACCGTGACAGGCAAGATCCAGCTCATCCTCCAGGCGCAGGCGGCGGGCGTCCCCGTCATCAGCGCCATGGGCGCCGGCAATAAGCTGGATCCTGCCCGCTTTGAGGTGGCCGATATCTATCAGACCTCTGTCGACCCCCTGGCCAGGGTCATGCGCCGCGAACTGAAAAAACGGGGCGTGAAGTCCCTCAAGGTCGTATACTCAAAAGAAGAACCCCGCAGGCCGGCCGGACAAGAGGCAGGTGAGGCCCCGGAAGGATCCTCCCGCAGGTCCGTTCCCGGAAGTCTGGCCTTTGTGCCGTCCGTCGCGGGACTCATCATCGCCGGCGAGGTCGTCAAAGACCTGTGCGAGCAGTGAGCCATGCGCAGACGTATCAGCAAAGTCCCGGCGGCAGCAGCAACAATAACAGCAGAAGAAAGGAAAGCACCATGTATAAAAATCTTCTGGATACGCCCAAACTCGGCTTCGGCCTGATGCGGCTCCCCACCCTGGAGGGCAGGCCGGATGAGATCGACTATGAGCAGGTATGCCGCATGGTCGACATGTTCATGGAGGCGGGCCTGACCTATTACGATACAGCCTATGTGTACGGAAAGGACGGCGCTTCCGAACGGGCGGCGAAGGCCTGCCTGGTGGACCGCTATCCCCGGGAGAGCTTCACGCTGGCGACCAAGATCAACGCCTGGCTGATGGCAGAGGATGAGCAGGCGGCCAGGGCCCAGTTCTACACCAGTCTGGAACGGACGGGCGCAGGCTATTTTGACTACTACCTCCTGCACGCGATTCAGTCCAATACATTTCAAAAATATGATGAGTATCACCTGTGGGATTATGTCGCGGACCTGAAAAAGCAGGGCCTGGTCAAAAACATGGGCTTTTCCTTTCACGCTTCGCCGGAGCTCCTGGACAGGGTCCTGACCGAGCATCCGGAAGTGGACTTCCTCCAGCTCCAGATCAACTACGCCGACTGGGAAAACCCTTCCGTCACCGCCCGCGCCAACTATGAGGTGGCGCGCCGCCACAACAAGCCGATCGTGGTCATGGAGCCCGTCAAGGGCGGAACCCTGGCCAACCCGCCCGCGCCCGTGCGGGAGATCCTGGAGGCGGCCGACCCCGGGGCATCCATGGCCTCCTGGGCGATCCGCTACGTGGCCTCCCTGCCCGGAATCCTCACCGTTCTCTCGGGCATGTCCAATGTGGAACAGATGGCGGACAACCTGTCCTATATGAAAAAAGAAGCTTTCCGCCCCCTGGATGAGGCGGAACAGGAGACCATCCGCAGGGCCCAGGCGGCCCTGGCTGCCATTCCGTCCATCCCCTGCACCGGCTGCAATTACTGCGCGCCCGGATGTCCCATGAATATTCCCATCCCGGACATTTTCGAGGCCCGCAACAAGCAGATGGTCTATGGAAAAATGGAGGAGGGTCAGCGGTCCTACGACTGGGATACAAAGGAAAAGGGAAAGGCTTCCGACTGCATCGAATGCGGCCAGTGCGAGGGCGCATGTCCCCAGAGGATCCATATCATCGAGCGCCTGCAGGACTGCGCGGCCGTATTTGACCGCTGATCGAGGCATAATTGAAAAACATGGACAACAGACAGATCATCACGAACAGCATCATCTCGGATATGTCGGAGGGCGTCATGGCGATCCGGTTCGACGGAAAGATCGAACTGGTCAATGATGCCGCCCTGGAG
This sequence comes from uncultured Lachnospiraceae bacterium, assembly GCA_902781215.1. Taxonomy (GTDB): domain Bacteria; phylum Bacillota; class Clostridia; order Lachnospirales; family Lachnospiraceae; genus CAG-791. The sequence goes on along the minus strand of CACZIO010000015.1, from coordinate 36,862 downwards.
ATCCTTGCCCGGACGCGGGAGGAGCTGGAGGGCCATTCCTTTGCCCGGTGCTTTTTTGACGGGGAGGATCCGGCGGCGGGAGGCGGCAATGACGCTTTTACCGAGTGTGTGCTGGACGTCATCTACAGCAAGGCCAGGCGGCAGGAGCGGTATGTTCCCTATCGTGCAGAGGGCAGGGTCAGACAGCTCCGCATTGTCTCCTCCTTTCTGAAAAAAGAAGAGACGACCATCGGGGTGATCCTGACATTGAGCGACATCACGGAGCTGACCGAGATGCGGGATGCCGTCAAGGCCATGGAGACGATCCAGGGCCTGAACCGGGAACTGGAGCTGCGCAACCGCGTCCTGCAGGAGACCTTCGGACGCTATCTGTCCGAAGATATTGTCAAGGAGATCCTCGATACGCCCGGCGGCTGGAAACTGGGCGGACAGAAGAGGGTCCTGACCGTTTTGATGAGCGACCTCAGGGGCTTTACCATGATGTGCGAGCACATGGATCCCGGTGACATGGTCAGCATGCTCAATCACTATTTCACCGTCATGTACGGGGAGATCAGCAGGTACAGGGGGACGCTCATTGAGTTTCTGGGGGACGGCATGTTCGTGATCTTCGGCGCGCCTGTCCGTACCGATACGCACGCGTCGGACGCGGTGGCGGCCGCCCTGGGGATGCAGCGTCGCATGCGGGAGGTCAATGAATGGAATGCGGCGCACGGATATCCGGAACTGACCATGGGGATCGGAATCAATACGGACGAAATGATCCTGGGGAATCTGGGGTCTGACAGGCGGACAAAATACGGCGTGATGGGCGCCGCCGTCAATCTGGCCGGCAGGCTCGAGTCCTGTTCGGCCGGCGGACAGGTCATCATCACCCCGTCGACCAGGGCCATGACCGGATCGCCCCTTGTGATCGCGGACACCATGCTGGTCTCCGCCAAAGGAGTGAAGGATCCGGTCGAGGCGGCGGTCGTCACGGGGATCGGCGCCCCCTATGAGGTTTATCTGCCACGGGATGAAGCCGCGGAGGATCCGCCGCGGCCCCTGCCGGCACCGGTCCGTGTCCGTTACCGCGTATTGCGGGGCAAGATTGTCGACCCGGCAGAGCTGGAGGGGAAAATCACCGCCCTGTCTGCCCGCGGGGCTCTGTTGGAAACACCTCCATCGGAGCAATCCGGACGTCCGGACTCAGAAGCCGGGAGGGGAACTGCCCGGGAAGATGAAAACCGGGCTGCGCGGAGTTGGAAAACGGCGAACCCGTCTTCGGAGGTTTCCGAAGACGCTGCTCCCTGGGAGGGAGAGACTGGTGCGGATGGCGCATTCCCCGAAAACATTATGCTGGAAGTCGGAGACGGCCTCTACGCGCGGGTGACCCGCCGGGAGGGAAACTGCCTGACACTTCGCTTTACGGCGAAGCCGGAGGACTTCCTCCAGTGGCTGTCCGCCTGCGGCTGTGCCGGTCAGTAAAAAGAAGGGAGACAGGAGGCCATGACCACTGATTTCAAGGATAAAAGGCAGGAGTCATCCGGCCGGAAGCCGCTTCTGATCAACACATGTGTGTTCGGGGCGGAACATTTTTCCGATGTCCGGGAATATGCGGCTGCCTACGGGGACAGGATCGGCTTTGAGATCCTGGCCATGTTTGACCTACCCGTCTTCGAGGACAGGCTGCGGGAGAACCTGGATCTTCTGGCAGACTACAGCATTTCTTTTCACGGGCCGGTATACTGCGCGGAGCACTCCGCGCCGCGGGGCTCTGCGCAGTATGAGGAGACCATGTGGCATGTCCGCAAGACCCTGGAATATGCCAGGATCCTCCACAGCGAACACTTTGTCATGCACCTGAACAACTGCAGGGTCGATCCGGCCGACAGGGACCGGATGCTGGCAAATGCCCTGGACAATTACTGTGAGCTGCGGGACCTGTGCGGTGCCTTTGACTGCAGGGTGTTTGTGGAAAACACCGGGACGAAGCTGCAGGGCAATGTCCTGCTGGACCAGGATGAATTTACGGACCTGTGCCGGCGGGAGCAGTTTGATGTCCTGATCGACATCGGCCACGCCAATGCCAACGGCTGGGACCTGTACAGGCTGATCGAGGACCTGGCGCCGCAGATCCGCGCCTATCACCTGCACAACAATGACGGCATCCATGATCAGCACAATCGTCTGCACGACGGGACGATCGATTTTACACCCCTCATACAGACCATCCGGCGCCGGACGCCGGACGCGGACCTGATCATTGAATACACAAGGAGAGACCTGGCAGGCCCCGCCCTGCACGAGGACATCCGCGAGATGCTCGCAGGCGAGTCTTGAATTGACCTGAACGGGTGTTTTTTATACAATAGAGTAAGTATTACAGAACAGACTGTCCCGGAAGATCCGCACCATCTGAGCGTGCGTGATGATCCGGGAAAAGAACGGCCCTGATCATAACGTCGAGCCGGTATAGAGGAGGAAAAAACGATGCAGAATCTGGAATATAAAAAGGGCGAAGTGATTTTCCGGGAGGGAGACCTGGGTGAGTGCCTCTACGAGATCGGACAGGGAAGTGTCGACATCGTCCTCGGTTACGGGGAGGCGGATGAAAAGAAGCTGACCACGCTGGAGGCCGGCAGAGTCTTCGGTGAGATGGCTGTCCTGGAGTCTTGGCCCCGGTCCGCGACAGCTGTGTCCGCCGATGACCACACGGTCCTCAGGGAGATCAGCAGCGACGAAATGGAGGCTTTTTTTCGGGAGGATCCCGCCCAGGTTCGCTTGATCATGTCGAATCTGAGCCGGAGGCTCCGCGAACTGACCGATGACTACAGAGAGGTCTGCGCGACGATCCATCAGATCAAAGAGACCCGCGGCGAGACCGACAACAGAGAAGAGGGCCTGCTGGCGAAGATCGGACGTTTTATGAGCATCTACAGCCATTATCTGGGATCCAGAAAGGTGCTGGAAGCCATGGAGACCTATGATACCATCGAGCAGATCAAGGCTCAGAAGGGCGAGGAGGCCGAGGGTGTCCGTTTTGATCAGAACCAGATCATCTTCCGCCAGGGGGATCCCGGGGACAGCATCTATTACATTGCCTGGGGAACCGTCGGTATTTACACGGATTATGGCAGGGACACGCAGAAAGAACTGACCACGCTCAGTGAAGACCGGTTTTTCGGAGAACTGGGTCTGATCGAGAAACTTCCCCGCTCTGCCACGGCGGTCTCCCTGGAGAACGGGACCATCCTGAACCGGATCACCGACGAGAGCCTGGACGAGATGTTCGGCAGCCATCCGGTCATCATCATGAAGCTGCTGCGGCATATTTCCTCCCGCCTGAGAAAACTGACCCTCGATTATGTGAAGGCCTGCCGCACCGTGACGCGGATGATCGCGGAGGAGGAGGGACGGCCCCAGCTGACCGAGGAGGATCTCCAGAGGATCGAAGAAGCTGTCCTGATGGCCCAGATCAGTTCGAATGCCTACTGGTATTGAACGATGCCGTCTTCTGTGAAATAATAGTATAGGAAAAAAACCATGGCAGATACGGAATACAAAGACCCGGCGAAGAAGACAAAGCGCGCAGGAACCGGCGACGCCGTCTCCGCGAAGAGGACAGGGCTCCGGACCGGCTCCGCAGTCTCCGCGCAGAGCTCAAGGCGCGTCAGGACCGGCAGTGCCGGATCGGGAAGCCGCCGCAGAAAGGACGGACGCCAGTCTCTCCCGGAAAGCTTCGGGCATGCCTTCGAAGGCATCGGCGCCGGGCTGAAGGAACGCAATATGCGGATCCACTGCACTGTGGCGGCCCTGGTCGTCATCTTCGGCATCCTGCTCAGAATCACCGTGACCGAGTGGTGCATTTGCCTGGTTCTGTTCGGGCTCATCATGGGACTGGAGCTGGTCAACACGGCTGTGGAAGCGGTGGTGGATCTGGCGACGCAGGACTACCACCCCCTCGCCAAAAAGGCCAAGGATACCGCGGCGGGTGCGGTGCTGATCGCCTCGATCATGGCGGCCATCGCCGGCCTGATCATTTTTGTCCCCCGCCTGTTTCAGGCACTGGGGATCCATCTGCACCTGTGAGGCTCTGTGAAGTCCTGTGATGCGCGGCAGGACCCGTGTGCAGTTTTTTAGAATTTGTTTCGAATTCCTTCCCGTGCGCATATTTTTTGACCACACAGTCTTAACATTTTGCAGATAATCTTGATGGTGACAGCGGGAAACGCTTCCCGCCGCCCCGTCCATTACCGGTGAGGCCGGGGGGACGGAATATATGGTCCGGCAGCCATGGAATGTCACCCTTCCGGCGCCCTTTATGGGTGACCTGCAAGCGACGCACAGAATGCGCGGGCGATTTCCTGAACACATGCCCGGACAAACAGCAATCCGGAAGAATTCCCGTGCAGGAGCGGCGCGGGAATGCCTTCCCAAAAAACCTGCCCGCTCCGGAAAGAGAGGAAGTTATTATGGCAAAGGATTTTATCGGTGACGGCCTCAAGAAATTCCTGCTTGTAGGTATCGGTGCAGCGGCAGTGACTGTGGAAAAGTCCCAGCAGATCGTCGACGAGTTGGTCAAAAAGGGCGAGATCACGGTCGAGCAAGGCAAGGAGCTCAATAAGGAACTGCAGCACAACGTGAAAAAGACCCTGGATGCCCGCAAGATGGACGCGAAGACCATGGAGGAGAGGATCGCGAACATGGGCAAGGAGGAGCTCGAGACTCTGAAGGCGATCATCAAGGCGGCTGAGGAGACCGAGGAAGAGAAACAGGCGGCTGAGATGGAAGAGGATATCAAGGAAGAAGGATATATGCCTTCCGATGAAGCAGCTGCGGAGGAAGAAGCTGAGGCGAAGCCCGAAGAGTGAAAATAACGCAAAAGATGACCAGGGGCGTATCGCGGATCGATGCGCCGCATCCTGACGAAAAATTACGGCCCGCTGTGTGACGGCTTTTGGAGCCGGCAGCACAGCGGGCTGCTTGTTTTTGCATATGTTTTTTTGCGCAGGTTTTTTTGCACATGTTTTTCGCGTCTGCATGTGAGAGCGGATACATATTTGTGAAGGCGGGCGGCCGCGCAAGACGATGGCACAATTGATTTAAAAGTATCACTGACGGAAGGCCGCGGGGAGAAGCAGAGACTACTATGGAAGAAAAGGCAAAGATGGACAATCGCTCCCGGATGAGCGAGATCAGGGCGGTATTGTTCCGCAACCATATCACGAGGGGCGTGACGCCCGAAAAGCTTCGTGTAATCCTGGAGGAGCTGGGTCCAACCTATATCAAGCTGGGCCAGATCATGTCCCTGCACTCGGATATCCTGCCAAAGGCATATTGTGACGAGCTGATCAAGCTCAACTCCGATGTGAAGCCCATGCCCTTTGAGGAGGTGGAGGAGGTCATCAACCGCTCCTACCGGGAGGACTGGCACCAGGTCTTTGCTTCTTTCGAGAAGGAACCGCTGGGGTCGGCGTCCATTGCCCAGGTCCACCGGGCCCGGCTGCTGACAGGGGAGGATGTGGTCGTCAAGGTCCAGCGCAAGGGCATCTACGACATGATGGCGCGCGACATAGGCCTGCTGCACCGCCTGGTCAGGCTCATGCCCTCGGTCGGCGGGATCAAGAACGTCATTGACCTGGGCATGATCCTGGACGAGATGTGGGCGGTCGCGCAGGAGGAGATGGATTTCATCAAAGAGGCGGCCAATGTCGAAGAGTTTGCCCGCAACAATGCGGGGATCGCCTATGTGCGTGTGCCCCACCTCTACCACGAGTACACGACCAGCCGGGTTCTGGTCATGGAGTATGTCCCCGGCTGTGCCATCGATGACAGGGATCACCTGCTCGAGCGCGGCTATGACCTGCAGGAGATCGGCCGCAAGCTGGTCAACAACTACATCAAGCAGGTCATGGAGGACGGCTTTTTCCACGCGGATCCGCATCCGGGCAATGTCAAGGTGCACGACGGAAAGATCGTCTGGATCGATATGGGCATGATGGGACGGCTGTCCAACCGGGACAAGGCGCTCATGGAGCGCGCCATCCAGGCCATTGCCATCAGCGATATCTCCACCCTGGAGAGCACGGTCATTGAACTGTGCGAGCAGACCGGCAAGGTCGACGACGGTCGTCTCTACCGCGAGCTCCGGACCCTGATGAGCCGCTATGGCAAGATGTCCCTGGGCAGCATCGATATCGTCAATTTCTTCATGGAGATCCTGGAGATCATGAAGGAGAACGGCCTCCGGCTCCCGCACGGCATGACCATGCTGGGACGGGGTCTGAACCATATGCAGGGCGTCCTCACAGAGATCAGCCCGGACATCAACATGATGGAGATCGCCGCCGCCAGGATGCGGGAGACGGCAATGGAAAATTTCGACCTGGGGCACGAGATGAGGCGGGGCGGCAGAAAGCTCTATACCGCAGCCTATAAATCTGTGGAGATCCCGCCCCTGGTCAAGAGCGCCCTCGAGGAGTATCTCAAGGGCCAGGCCCAGGTCAATATGAAGCTGGATTCCACCCGGGAACTGACCGACCTGGTGCGCAGGTCGGTCCGCAACATCGTCATGGGCCTGTGGGTCATGGCCCTTCTGATCGGCTCCAGCATCATCTGCACGACAGATATGCATCCCCAGATGCTGGGCATTCCTGCCCTCGGCTTCATGGGCTATATGCTGGCCTTTGCGATCTGTCTGTATATATTTATACGGCACTGGCTCACCAGAAACAAGTAGACAAGCCGGAACAGAAAAAAAATATAGGATCCGGGTATTAAAGAAGAATCGGGCACCAGGGTGAAACCGGGAGGCAAAGAGGATTCGGGGATCAAAGAAAAGAATCAAAAAACGCATGCGACAGGTGCAGAGAGCAGGGCCGCATGCGTTTTTTTGATGAATATTATTTTGCCGGATTTCTATGATGATTATGTTGTCGATTATTTTTTGCTGATGATGATTGCTGATTGATCTCCCTGAGGCTTATTCTTCGATAATAATGATCTCCTCATCTTCGTTGTCCCCGGACTGCTGTCCGGATCCGTCTGCAGGAGTTGTTTCTACGTCGACATCGACGTCCGTTCCGTCTGTTCCTTCACCGGCGGGGGCGCTGTCGTCCTGTCCACTGCCGGATTCGTCCCGGACTGTGTCCTGACTGTCCTGTGTGGAACCGGTATCCTGTGCAGAATCAGAGCCACCACCGTTTTCATGATTGACGGCAGGGACACCGTTTGAAGCAGGGGTGCCGGTCGTGGAGGGCGTTCCGGCGGCGGGACTGTCCACGGCAGGACTTCCTGCGGCAGGAGAGGCCTGGCCGGCCTGGTCAGCGCCGGTGACCTCCTCAGGGCTCTTTTCACCGGTCAGGACCGGATGCATGGCCTTCTCTTCGTCGGGCATCTGTGCAAACCACTGGTCCAGGCCGTCTGCGATGGCGATCACCATCTTTTTCTGATAGGAATCCATGGCCATCAGGAGGTCTTCGTCGGGATTGGTCATATAGCCCAGCTCGATCAGGGTGGCGGGCACCTCGGACCAGTTGTTGCCGGTCATGGTGTCGGTCTCCCAGACCTTTTCCCTGCGGGCGCCGGTCCCTGCGCAGTAGGCATCAAGCAGGGTTTCCGACAGGCGGTAGGAGGCCTTGTAGAGCTCGGGGTGGAAGGGGTTGTCCTGCGTGATGCAGATCGTCATGGCACCGGACGCGGAGGTGTCCTCCACGCCGTTGGCATGGATGCGGATGAAGGCGTCCGCCTCGTTCTCGTTGGCGACCTGGGCGCGCTCCACACAGCTGATGGGGCGGACTGTGTCCAGGTGGGTGAGGCGCACAATATAACCGCGCTTTTCGAGCTCGGTGCGGAGCTTCTGGCTGACGCGCATGGTCAGTTCATACTCGTGCGTGGCACTCGAGGGACCATAGGTCCCTACTGTATCCGCCTCCTTCATTTCGGAAGAGCCGGGGCCGATGGGTTCCGTGGTCCCGGGTACCTGTGCGGAGTGACCGGGATCCAGGACAATGACCAGACCTTTTCCCTCTGCGGAAAAAGTGCTGCCTTCCTGTGCCTTCGTGTCGGGTGAGTTCTGCACAGCGGAGGATTGTGTGGACGCGGCGCCGGACTCCTGAATGTCTGTGCCCGGGTTGTTCTGTGAGGCGGACGCCTGCGTGGACGCCGCGGCAGATGTCGTGTGCCCTGCGTCGGTTTTTTCCTCAGAATCTGCATGAATGATCGTTGTCGCAAAAGCGCCTGTCCCCGCTGCGCCGGTGTGGTCGATCACTTCGACGTCGTCACTGGATGCCGGGTCAGCTGTCTGTGCCCCGGCAGCGGCAGTACCCGCCGCGTCCGCCATGTCCTTCACAGTGACAGCCACGGTAACGACTTCGTCCTCCCCGTCCGGCGCCTGGTCCCTGCTTTTACCGCCCGCGCATCCGGCGAGCAGGAGCCCTGCGCTGAGCGCGACAGCAGCCAGGCGCCAGGCCAGCGGCCTGCAGGAATGATTTTTGAAAAAATCTGTATTTCTCATCTCTATGATCAGGACCTCCTTCACATATGATCGTATGGAATGCAAATCATCCGGTATATCCATTGATGCTGTTTGGTGCCACGTTTTTACAGCCGGGTGGAGTGTAGTGGAAAGGCACAGCAGGTGCCGCCGCCCCGGCGGAAGTATGTCGGAAGGGCCGGCCTACATGCCTTCCAGTGTCTCCCAGCTGTACCAGGTACCCTCCGCGACCGGGGCCAGCGGCGTGACATAGTCCCGGGTCTGTTCGCTCTCATCCGCGCTGAAGCGGATGTGGACCGAGGGCTGCAGGAGGGTGACCCATCCGTTGTAGCTTGAGTAGGTGTATTCGTCGCCGGGGGTGAAGGACCGCATCTGGTCTGTCGTGCGGTTGAACATATAGTGACGGATCCGCCGCATGTAGTCCTCGTCTGACAGGGCCTCCGCCAGGAGGTCGTAGCCCTCCTCATCCGGGGAGAGCAGGAAGTCGAGGTCGTCCCAGGTGGCGTCGACCTCATACCAGTCCCCGTCCAGCTGCACCAGGTTCCAGGCATGTTTTTCCGTATCCTCTTCGGAGGAGCCGGCATAGCCGCACACCATGGTGCTGGTCACGCCCGCCCGCTGCAGCAGGTATTCGTAGGCGAGGGCGTATCCGTCGCAGAGCGCACCCCCCGGATTGCCTGCGCTGTCTTCGACCAGGGCTCCGTAGGCGGTATGGGCGTAATCGTCCGCGCCCGCTTCAATATTATACCACGCGGTGTCGATCAAAAGGTCATGAAGCTGCAGCGCGATGGCGGCGTCCGACAGGGACAGGTCCACCTGATCGAGCAGGGCCCGCGCGGCTTCGTCCAGCTCCTTTTCCTCCTCGTGGAAGGATTCAAACAGAGCCGTCTGGTCACCGCCGGATTCCGAACCGCTGCTGTCGTCCGCAGTCATCGAGAGCATGATCCTGTACTGGCCGCCGAGGGAGGGCAGCAGATAGTAGCGGCACTCGTATCTGGCCCTTCCCTGGGCGACCCAGAAGAGCTCGGGGTGGTCGCTTGTCAGTGCGTTGTAGGCCCGGGTATAGCTCTGCGCGAACTCTTCCGAAGAGGGATTGATGCTGAGCAGCCGGGATTCCTCCGCGCCCTGTCCCGCCTCCGGACTCTGCGCCAGGGCCAGCATGGCGTCATAGAGCAGGCGCTCCTCGCGGGAGATCTTCGTATAATAAAAATATTCGATGTCCTCGTCGGTCAGGGCGGCCCGGCTGCTGTCCTCTGCCGGGGGATCCGCCGTCTGGTCGGCGCTGCGGTCCTCCCCGTCCCCGGATCCGTCATCTGCCGGCGCGGCGTCAGTGCTGTCCTCCTCCGCGTCATCGTCTGCCGGCCCGTTCTCTGCGGCCTGACTGCCCGCATCCCCGGAGCCGGATCCGTCCCCGGACCTGTGACTGTCGTCTTCCAAGTCTTCGCCGTCTGCGCTGTCCCCCTTCTTTTCTGCACCGGGTCCACCCGGAGGTCCATCCTGCGTGTCATGCTCCTCACCGCTGATCTCGTCGATCTTCCCGGCCAGCAGGAGAGTCATGTCGCTCACGGCCTGCGCAGACCTGTCCAGAAGGGTCCTCATGAAGGGCAGAAAGCTGCCCGGCATGGCCTGCAGGACAAAAAAGATACAGAATATTGCGATGAACAGGCGGATAAGCTTTTTCAAAAAACCCTCCATGTGGTAAACTAAGAAATTGCAGCGGCATGACCACAGCCGGTCAGACTGCTGCGGGGGTCTTATGGCGTGCGCGGAAAAACCTTCCGCCCTTCTGCATTCGTCAGGGCGCGGCGGCGTGCCGGGCAACCTGTGCAGAGCCTTCCTCCTATCTTACACGGCAACAGTACGGGACGTCAAACCCTTTGCAGGGCATAAAAAGGTGTACATATAAGGAGCAAAAAACAATGGCAGATATGATGAACATGACGGTGACAACGCTGGACCTTCACACGGGCTATGAAGTCGTGGGAACGGTCTGCGGGTCGAGCCTGTCGCAGTCGGATCCCGACCAGGCCTTTCTGGGAGCACTGCGGGAGATCAAAAAGAGCGCGGCCCTTCTCGAGGCGGACGCTGTGATCGGACTTCGCCAGGCGGCGGTTCCGCTGGCGGACGGGACCGGGCGCTTCCATGTGCAGCTGTATGGGACGGCGGTGCGGGAAGCGGCGCAGCAGGATCCGGCTATGGGCACGGCTGTGAACGGCCTTGCGGCGGGCGCGGGCCAGAATCTTCTGAACAGCCTGGGCCAGACAGGCCGCCAGGAGGGGGACTTCCTCATCGACGGATCCACCCTGGTCCGCTACATCGGCCAGAGCGAATATGTCCGCGTGCCCGACGGGATCATCAATATCGGCGCGGAGTCCTTCCACAATGCGCGCGTCGTCAGTGTCGAACTCCCCGACAGCGTGACGGAGATCCGCGAGGGCGCCTTCAGCGGCTGTGAGCACCTCGAGCGCATCCGTCTGTCCACACGCCTGCTGGTCATCCGCAAAAACGCCTTCCAGAGCTGTATCTCCCTGTCCGACATCGCCCTTCCCGCCAGCCTGCAGGAGATCGACAAGGCGGCCTTCTCCGCCTGCCCGGAGCTTCCGGCGGTCACGGAGTTCCTGCGCCGCAAGGAGGCGGAGGCCAAGGACGCGGAGTACCTGCGCAGCCGCAGGCCCGTCTGGCGCCGCCAGGGACGCTGCCAGTACTGCGGCGGCTTCTTCAAGGGAGGCCTCAAGGGGGTCAAGGTCTGCAGTATGTGCGGCATGGAAAAAGACTACTGATCAGCCCGCGCCGTTTCATGCGGGGCTGCCGGCAAAAACACCGCGGCAAACGGTCCTCTGATTATCCATCCGGGTCTGTTAAGAAGCCTGTTTTCTATCCTTCGGTTTTCTATCCTTCGTCACAAAATTTTCGCGAATTCGTAGATATTTTCTGATAATTTGTGGTATAATAAAATAGACTATGAGTATTTTATTATTAACTGCCGGAGGGAGCGCAGTCAGGAAAACAGGATCTGTCATCGGGGAATCTTCTTACAGCGCTCCAATCGACGAGAAGGGGTGAAAAAATGGCAGCAAGAGCAGGAACAGAGAGCAGGAAGAAGACAGCTACACAACGTCAGAAGGAAGAGGAAAAGAGGGAAAAGGCCGAAAAGCTCACTGCGCAGCGAAGCGCATTGCAGAGCCGGCTGGCCGCAGTCGACGCACTTCGCAGCGGGTTTACGCTGCCGGATCTGACGGGCGCCGCTGTGGAGCACACGCAGTACGGAAGCGGGACAGTTGAGGCACAGCAGGGCGCTGTGATCACGGTGTGCTACGGCACATCCGTCAAAAAACAGAAGCTTCCCTTTGTTGTCGCCGGCGGTTTCATGCATCTGCAGGATGAGGAGATGGAGACACAGCTCTCTCAGCTGGATGACCTGAACCGTCAGAAGGATTCACTGGAGAAGGAGATCCAGTATCTGGCCAGCCTTCTCAGTGATCTTGAAAGGGCCTGAAACCATCTCCGGCCGGTGCCGGCACCAGGTGACGGAAGACCAGACCCATTGCTCCGCAGCACCGGCAGCGTCCGGAACGCGGAAGATCAGACCAAATGCTCCGCAGCACCGGCAGCGTCCGGAACGCGGAGCATTCTTTTTTTACAAAACCTGTAACCTGTACGCGGGGGCTTCCGACTCTATGAGTGTAAGGCATTCACACAGACAGGCGGAGGACGCTGTTCATGCGGGCAGGCCGTATCCGGCGCAGGACACGCAGGCAGGTCTTAGCCGCCGGTCTGTCTTTTCAGAAGATACATGGAGGAAGGAAAATGAAGAACAGAAGGAAAAAGACTGCAGCGGCCGCCGCCGCACTCATGTTCGCGGGTCTGATGGCTTTCCCCGCAGCAGCGGCACCGCAGCCGGCCTGCATCGCGGGAGCCAGGTCGGACCGCGAGCTGACAGCGCAGACCATGAACAGCACCTACCTGCTGCCGGACAGTGATACCTACTATATCACCGAGGCGGACATCAGCTGGATGGATGACAATGAACTGATGCTGGCCAGAAATGAATTCTATGCGCGCAAGGGACGCAAGTTCGTCACCAAATCCATCCGCGAGTATTTTGAGCGTCAGGGCTGGTACCACGGAACGATCGAACCGGACGCCTTCTCCCCGGACCTCTTCAACCGGTATGAGCAGGCAAACGTTGATTTTATCGTCGCCTACGAGAATAAACGCCAGCAGAAAAAGCAGGCATCCTCCCAGGAAGTCACTGTGCTCCAGCAGCTGCCGCCGTCTACAGAGACGGATGAGTACACGGGGCTGACAAGCCTGTATGCGGACTCCATCCGGGAGGACTGGTCGGATGAGGAACTCACGCTGTCCGGCGTCAATTCGCTGACAGGCGAACTGGACCAGCCCGCGGATGCCGGCTATCTCTACCGCGACCTCGACGGCGACGGGAAGGCGGAGCTCCTGATCGGCCCCTCGGACAGCCAGCTGTACGGAAGCGGAGCGGTCTTCGAGATCTACACGATCGAAGACGGCCTGCCCGTGGAGGTTGCCTCCAGTTCAGAGAACAGCATGTATTATCTCTGCGGCGACAATACCATCCTGCGGGAAAAGGTCTTCTCCGACGGAAAGTGGGAGCTGGACTATTACAAGCTTGTCGACGGTGAGCTGATCTACAAGGACCTGCTCATCATGGATGAGAGCCGGAACGCGGCAAATCCCTGGTTTATCGTCAAAAACGCGGAGATGATCTGGGAGGACGCGGACCCCGACGCGACGGGAACCTCCTGGATCCCGGACCAGGAATACGCCCCCATTGAAGAGAAGAAGGCCATGGAGCTGCGCGCGTCCTATGCGACCGAGCCCCTGGTGTTCACTGCCATGCAGTGAGGAGGTGCGGCGGTAAACGCTCTTTGCTCTTTACAGCGCTTACCGAACAGGGCTTGAAAAAAAGAAAACTGACGGCATATCAAAACGGAGCCCGGAGGATCGGTCAAATCCTCCGGGCTTTTTTGTATGTTTCTGCTGCCTGTCAATATGTTTCCAGGCAGTTTTTCTTTCCGGATTCTGTCAGTCTGCCTGCGCTGTGCAGCTTCCTGTTTCCGGAACTTCCGTGCACCCCGCTTATTCCCAGAAGTCCTTTGCGCCGGTCTCGGGGCTGAGCGCGTCGCGCAGTTCCATCATGGCTGTGTAATTGGGCAGGAGGAAGACGGGGCAGGTCTCTTCCTTCAGCTTCTGCACCAGGAGACTGTAATCGGTGACAAGCTCCGTGCGGTCCTCTGCCGCGCCGGCCCGCTGCAGGCGGGCGTAGAGGTCCTGTGCCCGGTCACCGCCCACATACAGATGCCGCAGGTGCGGGTCCGAGACCAGCTTCTCATAGTCCGTGTTCTCGATCCAGGAGATGTCATGTCCGTCGCCGGTCCGGTCATTGAGGCAGAGGACGGCGGAGAAATCCTCGTCAAAGCCGGTCACATAGGAGAAGGCCTGATTGCAGCCGGCGGGGTTTTTGACCAGGATCATCTGCAGGCGGATGCCGTGCAGGTCGAAGGTCTCCATCCGGCCGAAGGCGGACCTGACGGTCGCCAGGCCTTCGACAGCCTCCCGGGCGGGCAGGCGCAGGGCCCGGATGGCGGCCACCGTGGCAGCGGCATTGTAGACATTGTAGACAGCCGGCAGGGCAATCATGACCTCCTGCGTGCGGGCTGCCGCCGGCTGGCCTTTTTGTGAGGCCGCGGATCCATCGTCTGCGGCGGTGAGACCGGCCGCAGCCTGCTGTGCAGTGGAGCCGGCGTCCGCTCCGGAAGGGGATATCGGATCCTGGTCCGCCGCAGCCTTCCTGCTGCCGAGCGGCCGGAACTGCATCCGGACGCGGCTGCCGGCGGGAGTCATCTCATCGATCGAGAGGACCGACACATCCGGATCGGGATGGCGGTAGCCGCACTCGGGGCAGCGGTAGCCGCCCAGGTGGGCGTAGATGTGATAGTCATATTCATAGGCGCCGCCGCACTTGGGGCAGCTGCCGGCATCGGAGAGATCGACATTGCCCTGTTCCCCGACCGCGGCGTCCATGCCGTACCAGACCACCTTGTTGGGGACCCCGATCGCCAGGGAGGCGGAGAGGGGTTCGTCGGCATTGAGGACCAGAACGGATCCGGGGCTTCGCTCGACACCGGTTCGGATCTCCTTCAGCGTGTTCTGGACACCGCCGTAGCGGTCGACCTGATCGCTGAAGAGGTTGGTGACAACAATGGCCTTCGGGCGCAGGAAGGGGACGACCTGTTTAAGGGCGGCCTCGTCGCACTCGATAACGGCGTAGTCGTGCAGGGGGCGGCCCCGCCAGTCCGTGCTGCAGATGAGGTCGGAGGCGATGCCGTGCAGGAGGTTGGCGCCGGACTTGTCCCGCAGGCAGTCGTGGCCGGCGGAGCTGAGCGCATGCTCGATCATGTTGCAGGTCGTGGTCTTGCCGTTGGTCCCGGTGACAACGATGATCTTCATGCCCCGCGAGACGGCGGTGAGGACGCCCGGGGAGAGCCTGAGCCCCACGATCCCGGGGATGGCGGTGCCGCCGCGCCCTGTTTTGCGCAGGATGAGCCGGGTGAGCTTCCCGGCGGCAACGGCGGGTATGGTCATGACGGAGTTCTTCTTTTTCATATTGCTGGCTGTGACCTCCTGTTCACAAACATATATGGTTTACACATACAGTTCTGTGGATTCATGTGGATTAATTTGGATTTATGTGGGTGTGTCCTCCTCAGCGGGGCCGCGGAGCTGTACGATGTTGCGCGCACTCCTGCGGCGGTCCTCCTCGACCGCTGCATAGTGCTTGCGGGTGGTATTGACGTCCTTGTGCCCCAGGACATCGGCGACCAGGTAGATGTCGCCGGTCGCCCGGTAGAGGCTGGTGCCGTAGGTGCTGCGGAGCTTGTGCGGCGTGATCTTTTTGAGCGCGGTCGCAAGGCCGGCATATTTTTTGACCAGGTTTTCGACGGCGCGCACCGTGATGCGGCGGTTCTGAAGGGAGAGGAAGAGCGCCCGCTCGTGGCCCTCCCTGGGCAGGATCCGGGCGCGCTCCTCCAGGTATTCCCGGAGAGCCTCCTCGACCTCGTCTCCAAAGTAGACGATGGACTCGTAACCGCCCTTGCGGTGGACGCGCAGGCCCTTGTCCTTGAAATCGATGTCATCCAGATCCAGGCCGACACATTCGGAGACGCGGATGCCCGTCCCCAGAAGGAGGGTGAGCAGGGCCACATCCCGGACCTTTGTCTTGTCGTGGAAGCGGAGCTGGTTCCGTGTCAGGTCCGCCCCTGTCTCTGCCTTGTCCAGCATGCGGGCGACCTCCTCGGAGTCCATCCGGATGATGGGCTTTTCGTGGAGTTTGGGCAGGGGAACCAGGGCGGTCACATCCTTGTCCAGCATCTCCGATGTGTAGAAGTATTTGAAGAGGCTCCGGACCGCGGAGAGCTTGCGCGCCTTGCCGCGCGCGTCATTGGTGAAGACCTGCCCGTCCTTTTCGTAGCAGCTGAGGTATTCGAGGAATTCCTCGATGTCCTCCTTGCCGATCTGCTCCAGGACAGAGAAGGGAAAGTCGCGAAGCGGCGTATCCCGCAGCGTGCTGTTTTCATTTCTGAGAAACTCAAAAAAGACCCGCAAATCGTAGGCGTAGGCCAGACGCGTCCGCGCCCCGGTCGTCCCCTCGATCCCCCTGAAATACTGGCGGCAGAAGCGCGGCAGCCCGTCCAGGATCTCCCGCATTTTCTGCGTGCTGCGGATATCCTGTGCGCGGGCGTATTTCTCTGTCCGAATTTCCTCATGTTTTTTGACAGCCATGTTTCCTACCTTTATAATATGATGAAAACAGCGAGTCAAGCGGACGCAAATGCCGAGCTTGCTCGAGCATTTGCGGACATTTGACGAGCGTCACACATGAGGAAGGAGCCGTTTTGCGCAGGTTTAACGCGCAAAACGAGCGGAATCCGAATGTGTGAAGCATTGCGTGAGCGCCCTTGGCGCGAAGCAATGCGGGGTTTTCATCAGATGAGCCAAAAACAGCGAGTCATAGCGGAAATGAACTGCATAGCAGTTCATCAAATGCCGAGCTTGCGAAGTTTTCAGCAAATGAGCAAAACAGCCCTTATTTGTGCGGGCGTCTTCAGTGCATTTTATAACGGGATACAGGAAATTACAACGCGTAAAAGACACAGAAAGCAGAGGATATAAGGATCGATGAAGATTCTGATCATGAGTGATTCGCACGGCCACCACGACCTGGTCCGCCGGGCGATCGGCCAGGAGGCCCCGATCGACATGCTGATCCATGCCGGCGATGTGGAGGGAGACCTGGAGCAGGTCCTCGGACCCGGCCGGGATTATGAGCTGCGTGTTGTCGCAGGCAATATGGACTGGTCGGACCAGCTGGAGGATGAGCTGTGTTTTCCAATCGGAGACCATCATCGTGTCTATCTCACGCACGGCCACCGGCTGGGTGTCCACAGCGGGACATACAGGCTGGTCGAGAGGGCCCGGAAGAAGGGGGCGGACATCGCCGTCTACGGGCACATCCATGTCCCCGACTACGGGACGGAGGAGGGCGTGCTGGTGATCAATCCCGGCAGCATCGCCAAGCCCCGTCAGCAGGGCTGGCGCAAGAGCTACGCCGTGATGACGGTCGATGAGGACGGAAAACTGGACGTGAAATTCAAATACCTGCCCCGGAGCCCCTTTTTTTGAGCAATTTGACTAAAAGGAATGGGGACGCCCCTGCGGGGGTCAGCTGCTGCGGGTATCAGAATTACAGGAAGCCGGCCGGATGGCGCTGATGGTACTGGCGACAGCCGGCACAGCCGGAAGGAACGAAAGATAACGATACAGTTTGTCTCCGGTAAAGTGGATGACAAACAGGAAAGGAAGGAACAAAGATGACGATCATACTGGCTGCCAGTCTTCTGCCGCCCCTGTACCTGCTGTGGAGAGTTTACAAAAGCGACAGTATCGAAAAAGAACCGGTGGGCCTTCTGGTCACGATCTTTCTGTGCGGCATGCTTTCCACCCTGCCTGCCGGCATCCTGGAGGGGATCGGCCAGAACGTCCTCGCGGCTTTTATCAACCCCGGGGCGGATGCGTCCTCTTTTGGCGGAACAGTCACCGTCTTCAACCTCCTCTTTTATTTTATCGTCGTAGGAGGCGCGGAGGAACTGGTCAAATACTGGGCTATGCGGATCCCGACCTGGAAAAATCCCGAGTTTGACTACGTCTTTGACGGCGTGGTCTACGGCGTGACGGCTTCACTGGGCTTTGCTGCCCTGGAGAATGTACTCTATGTCCTGGACAGCGGCCTTGTCACGGCCGGGGTGCGGGCCTGGACCGCCATCCCCCTGCACTGCATCACCGGTATTTTCATGGGACATTATTACGGGATCGCCAAGGTGGCGGATATTTATCATGACTATGCCGTCCGCGGCCGCATGCTGCGGCGCAGCATTCTGATCCCTGTGATCATCCATGGCGCCTATGATTTTATCGCGACCTCCGAGAATGAGATCCTCGTCTGTCTCTTCTTTGTCTACATTGTCCTGCTGGATATCGCCGCCATACGCTCACTCAGGCGCTATTCGAAAAATGATGTGCGCATGTACTGAGGCCGGCTGACAGCTGTTTTTCGGACACCTGCCGCAGGCAGATATTTCGTAAACCGGAACCCGCACTTGTCGGAAGAGCGTTCCGCAGAGGGTTCCGGTTTCGCTCCGTTCTACGGACTGACAGGAAGCTGACAAAAGACTGACAAAACGGCCTTCCTCCCGCAAAAAAACCGAAAACTGTTTTTCGAAAAAAGCGGTTGACATCGCTTTGGAAGTGCGGTATATTATCTATTGTCCGTTGCGGAAGCAAAGGAAAACAAAAAAGAAATGCGATAGTAGTACAGTTGGTAGTACGCCACCTTGCCAAGGTGGAGGTCGCGAGTTCGAGCCTCGTCTATCGCTCTGGTGAGATCCTTCGGGAGCTGCCGTCCAAGTTCATATGCGATAGTAGTACAGTTGGTAGTACGCCACCTTGCCAAGGTGGAGGTCGCGAGTTCGAGCCTCGTCTATCGCTCTTTCAAACCCGGAAACCAGCGATGGCTTCCGGGATTTTTTTCTGCAGAACAGCGCGCAGATATTCTGTTTTGTGAAGAGCAATACCTGTTAAAATGACACCGGTGCAACCGGCCGGGTGCCGCCGGAAAGGAAACAAATGGGACAGTTTCTGGAATCGATCGAGAAAACGAGAGTCAGCCTGCCGCCTATGGATGCGGCGAAGCTGAAATATGTTGCGGTGGTCACCATGCTGATCGATCACGCCGCATGTGTTTTCCTGGAGCGGACACAGACGGCGGACGGCCGATATCTGATGGATGTACTGGCCGGCGGTGCCCTGCTGGACAGGATCCTGCGGGCTATGGGGAGACAGGCTTTCCCGGTCTTCTGTTTTTTTCTGGTAGAGGGCTTCTTCTATACGCGCAGCAGGGTGCGCTACCTGATCAGACTGGCTGTCTTTGCCCTGCTTTCCCAGGAGCCCTTCCGGCAGTGTATTTTCCCCCGGTCGGATCAGCTGCATGCCAACGTGATGTGCACACTGCTGCTGGGGCTGCTGGCGATCTGGTGTATCGACGCCCTGGGGACTGTATTCCTGGAGGATCCCCCGGGGAACGGAGTGCATGCGGAGCCCGGATATACCGACGGCCATGGCGCGCCGGCGGGAGTTGAAAAGAATCCGAACATCCGGGAGGCTGCGGGGCCTGCCGGGAAAGAGGAGAAAAGTGTCCTGGCCCGGGTTTTCTGTGAACTGCCGGGCGGGAAAGCCGCGGAGAGCCTTCTGCGGCGGGGAATCTTCCTCCTGGCGGCCGCAGGTACTGTATACGGCTTCTGCCGGCTCGGCATCCTGGTCCGCACTGATTACAGCTACGGCGGGATCGTACTGATCATACTGCTCTACCTGCTGCGTGACTACAGAATCTGTGCATTGTTCTTTTCCTGGCTGTGGCTGGGGTGGTATAATCAATTTGAGATTTATGCCGCGCCTGCTTTTTTGCTGCTGGCATGCTACAATGGGAAACGCGGCAGACAGCAGAAATACTTTTTCTACGCGTTTTATCCGGCGCATCTGGCGCTGCTGTGGGGGCTGCGGGTCCTGCTGTTTCCGTGAGAGCCGCTGCGGCCAGCCCGCGGGGACAGTCCGATGCGATCGCAGGTGCCTGGGCCCGCGGCACAAGCACCGGAGTGAAAAATCTAGTATCAACAAGAGTTTTCAACCTTTTTAAGGTTCAGTTTCGACGATGATCGGAGGGCCGGGGATCCGGACCGTGACGGGAGGGAATGATGGAACTGAAATTTATCGGCGCCGACCATGAAGTGACGGGGAGCTGTCATTATCTGCAGGTTGGAAACAAGAATATCCTGATCGACTGCGGCATGCGGCAGGGAGGAAACAAATTTGAGAATTCCCCGCTCCCTGTGTCCGCGGACAAGATCGATTTCGTCATCGTGACACATGCCCACATCGACCACACGGGCATGCTGCCCAAACTCTATAAGGACGGCTTCCGCGGCCAGGTGGTCGCGACGGAGGCGACGGCCAGCCTGTGCGACATCATGCTGCGCGATTCCGCCCACATCCAGACCATGGAGGCCGAGTGGAGAAACAAAAAGGAGAAGCGGGGTGTCGGGATCGAACCCTTCGAGCCCGTCTATTCGATGGAGGACGCGATGAACCTGATCCGTCTCATCGCCCCCTATTCCTACGGCAAGGTCTATACCCTCTGTGAGGGCGTCCGCTTCCGCTTTACGGACATCGGCCACCTGCTGGGATCCGCCAGCGTGGAGCTGTGGCTGACCGAGGGCCGGACGGAGAAAAAGATCGTCTTTTCCGGCGACATCGGCAACAAGGACCAGCCCCTGCTCAAGGATCCGGCCTATACGGATGAGGCGGACTATGTCGTCATGGAATCGACCTACGGCGACCGCCTGCACGAGGGCGACTGGGCGCCGCCGGTGGAGGAGCTGGCCCAGATCCTGCGCGATACCTTCGCCCGGGGCGGCAACGTGGTGATCCCGTCCTTCGCAGTGGGCAGGACCCAGGTCATCCTCTATTACCTGCGCCAGATCAAGCAGCACAACCTGATCCCGGAGTACAAAAACTTCCCTGTCTATGTCGACAGCCCCCTGGCGGTCGACGCGACGGAGATCTTCCTGGCCAATGAGCAGACCTGCTATGATGAGGAGGCCCTGGCCCTGCTCAGGGACGGCGTCAATCCCATCACCTTCCCGGGACTCAAGCTCACGATCTCGACCGAGGAGTCCAAGATGATCCTGGAGGACTACGATCCCAAGGTCATCATCAGCGCCTCCGGCATGTGCGACGCGGGGCGGATCAAGCACCACCTCAAGCACAACCTCTGGCGGCCCGAGTGCACGGTCCTCTTCGTCGGCTATCAGGCGGTCGGTTCTCCCGGGCGCCGGATCCTGGACGGCGCGGAGGAGATCAAGATCTTCGGTGAATCCGTGGCGGTCCAGGCCAGGATCGAGAGTCTCAAGAGCCTGTCCGGCCACGCGGACCGGGACGGCCTGCTGGACTGGCTGGGCGGCTTTACAAGGAAGCCCCGCCAGGTCTTCGTCGTCCATGGAGACGACGAAGTGGCCACCGGCTTTGCCATGCTGCTGGGAGACAAGGGCTACTCCGCCATGGCCCCCTACAGCGGGACGCGGTTTGACCTGGCGACCGGCAAATTCATCGAGATCACGAAGGGCGTGCCGCTCGCCAGGAGCACAAAGGGCAGGACCGTCTCCGATTCCTATACCAGGCTCAAACTGACGACAAAGCGTCTGCAGGAGCTGGTGGAGGAGAGCACCGGCCTTCCCAACAAGGATCTCGACAAGTTCTCGAAGGAGCTTGAGAAACTGATGGAAAAATACCGCACATAAGGCGGGATTCCCGAGGAGTAAACATATGAATCTCATTGCAGCAGTAGACCGCAACTGGGCGATCGGAAACAAGGGACAGCTTCTGGTCCGCATTCCCAATGACCACAAGATGTTCCGCCAGGAGACCCTGGACAAGGTCGTTGTATACGGGCGCAAGACCCTGGAGACCTTCCCGCTGGCGCAGCCCCTGGACAGGCGGGTCAACATCATTCTGTCCGCCAATCCGGACCTGGTGGTCCGGCACGCGCAGGTCGTCCACAGCATCGACGAACTGCTGGAGACCTGCAGGGCATATCCGTCCGGGGATATCTATATCATCGGCGGCGCGAGTGTCTACCGGCAGCTCCTGCCCTACTGCGATACGGCCCACATCACGAAGATCGACTATGAATATGAAGCGGACGCCTGGTTTCCCAATCTCGATGAGGATCCGGAGTGGGAGATCACGGCGGACAGCGATGAGCAGACCTATTTTGATCTTGCTTATCAGTTTGTAAAATATGAGAGGAAGAAGAACATTGAATCATAAACTGCCCCTGCGGCGCGGCTGCCTTTCCATCCTCAGCATTCTGCTGTGCATCCTGTTTCTGTCGGGCTGCGGCAGGTCACTGGTCATCACGACCGGTTTCGGCCGGGGAGAGGTGTTCCGGATTGGCAATACCGGATGTAAGATCGGTGAGGTCAGGGTCTACATGCTCGACCTGCAGAAGCAGAGCGAAGCGATGTACGGAAACGCGATCTGGGAGAGTGAGGCCGGCGGGACCATGCAGCAGGCCGTCAAGGACCAGGCCCTGTCACAGATCACCCGGATCAAGGCCCTGAACAGGATCGGCGTCAGCCGCAATGTCATGCTGACCATGGATGAGGAGCGGCTGGCGGAGGAGGCGGAGCACACCTACTACGCGGGCCTGTCCTCGGCGGAACAGAAATACCTGGGCCTGGATGAAAAAAACCTCCAGCGCATGTTCCGGGAATATTCGCTCGCGGATAAGACCTGGCGGAGCCTGGGGGAGTCCGCGGAAGCGGTCTACAACGATTACATTGATAAGACCCAGTGCGACCTGAACACCAGATACTGGCAGAAGGTCACCCTTGAGAGGCTGGAGGGAGACCTGGCGGCGCCCGGCTTCCTGCAGTGCTGCGCGGACATGCTGGATGCGAGGGACCGGGCACAGCAGCAGGCACCCGCGGAGGCGGGCGCGGCTGATACGGGCACGACAGCTGACCAGACGGCGCCGGCAGCCGAGACCCCCGCGGACCAGATGGCCCCTGCGGCAGAGACCCCCGCGGACCAGGCAGCGCCGGCATCAGCCGTGCCGGCTGAGAGTGCGGAAGCACAGAATCCCTGAATGAGCCGGTGCGCAGACGAAAAAGAGTTTTACGCGGCGGGAAGTCCCTGCTGCCCTTGCTTTCATCAGAGGAGTTCGTTCAACTTGCTGAATATGTTCCATAACCTGCCTGCGCTGGCTGGCGCGGCAGGGATCGTGCTGTTTATCCTCCCGGTCTTCACCGGGAGGATTATCAATATAGGAAATGTGACGGGCTTTAGCGTCTGCCTGTGCCTGCTGTCAGCCTGGATCCTGCGGCGGCGGGCCTTTTCCCTGTGTGTCAGGCTGTGGCGGCAGGGGCCGTTGCCGCGGATCCTGCTGACAGGGGCAGCCGCCATTCTGACGGTGATTGCCCTGACAGCCCTGATCCTCACGGCCATGATGGTCCGGGCGGCACTCCGCCCCCCGGCCTCCGGGGCTCCGGTCATCGTCCTGGGCTGTGAAGTAAAGGGCGACCGGCCCAGCCGGATGCTGAGGGGCCGCATGGACGCGGCGATCGATCACCTGCGAAAAAATCCCGCCGGCGTGTGTGTGGTCAGTGGAGGAAAGGGAGAGAATGAGCTGATCTCCGAGGCGGAGTGCATGTACCGGTATATGACTGCGGCCGGCATCTCACCGGACCGGATCCTGTGCGAGGATCGGTCCACGTCGACCAGGGAAAACATCCTCTTTTCCTCTCAGATCCTGAGAGAGAAGGGGATTTCCACAGAAGGGGGGATCGCGGTCGTCACCAATGAATTTCACGCCTGCCGGGCAGGCCTGATCGCCGGGAAGCTTGGAATCAGGACCGGCTTTGTCTGCTCCCGCAGCCCATGGTGGCTGCTGCCCACCTTCTATGTACGTGAGCTCTACGGGCTTTTGTACCAGATCTTTCTGTGAGTTTTTGTGTTATCTGTACAGACCCACCTGAAAACTCGAGGAGTTTTCGCGCTTTTTGCGAAAAACCCGCGTGGAACGGCGTAAATCGCGCGCGGAAGCGCATTGAAATGCGTTTTTCGCAAGTTCCATCCTCGATAGGACGTGAACCCCAGCCTTTTGTTAGCACTCAGGTATGCTGAGTGCTAATTTTTTATTGACATTTGTCCTGCAGGAGACTACAATCTTCTTTGTCCATAAAAAAGAAAAGATTCTGCAGCAGAATCTGCAAAAGGGATCCCGCAGGGGACGGCCGCAAAGGCGGCAGCAGGCAGTTTTTACCCCGTGGGACGATCTCTTGATAGAATGGAGGTAGACAAATGGCAATGGAAAGAGGACCTTTATCGATCAACAGCGAGAATATGTTCCCCATCATCAAGAAGTGGCTGTATTCCGACCACGATATTTTCTACAGGGAGCTGATCTCCAACGGCTGTGACGCCATCACCAAGCTCAAAAAGCTGGATATGATGGGTGACTACGAGCTGCCGGAAGGTTATAAGGCCAGGATCGACATCGAGGTCGACCCGCAGGAGAAGACCATCAAGGTCACCGACAATGGCCTGGGCATGACCGCGGACGAGGTGAAGGAATATATCAACAACATCGCCTTTTCCGGCGCGGAAGCCTTTATGGAGAAGTACAAGGACAAGGCCAGCGACGACCAGATCATCGGGCATTTCGGCCTGGGCTTCTACAGCGCCTTTATGGTCGCGGAGCTGGTCGAGATCGACACCCTGTCCTACCAGGACGGCGCCAAGGCAGTCCACTGGGAGTGCGACGGCGGCAGCACCTATGCCATGGACGAGGGCACGAAAAAGGAGATCGGCACGACCGTCACCCTGCACCTGTCCGAGGACTGCGTGGAATTCTCCAATTACTACCGGGCCCAGGAGGTCATCGAGAAATACTGCTCCTTCATGCCGGTCGAGATCTACCTGTCCGAGCACGAGACCAAGATGACCGAGACCATCGATGAGTCCGAGCGCAGGCCCGACGATGTCGTTCTCGAGGTGATCGAGCCCGAAAAGAAGCCCGAGCCCGCCAAGAAGGACGGCGAAGATGAAGCCGACAAGGCGGAAGAGGACAAGCCCGCCGAGAAGCGTCTCAAGATCCGCCGCCGCCCTGTCCTGTGCAACGATCCCCATCCGCTCTGGGCGAAGACCCCCAAGGACTGCACGGACGAGGAGTACAAGGAGTTCTACAGGAAGGTCTTCCACGACTACAAGGAGCCCCTTTTCTGGATCCATCTGAACATGGACTATCCCTTCAACCTCAAGGGCATCCTCTACTTCCCCCGCCTGAATCTCGAGTACGAGTCCGCTGAGGGCGTGATCAAACTCTACAACAGCCAGGTCTTCATCGCCGACAACATCAAGGAGGTCATCCCGGAGTTCCTGCTCCTGCTCAAGGGCGTCATCGACTGCCCCGACCTGCCGCTGAACGTCTCCAGAAGTGCCCTGCAGAACGACGGCTTCGCCCAGAAGATCTCCGACTATATCTCCAGGAAGGTCGCGGAGAAGCTGGCCGGTATGTGCAAGACCGACAAGGAAAACTACGACAAGTACTGGGACGACATCAGTCCCTTCATCAAGTACGGGTGCCTGCGCGACGACAAGTTCTGCGAGAAGATGACCGACTACATCCTCTTCAAGGACCTGGACGGCAAGTATCACACCCTGCCCGAGGCCCTGGAGATCAACGCGAAGGACGCCGAGTCCGACGAGACCGCCGTGGACGAGAACGGCGACAGGGTCGAGGCTGAGGTCGTCTCCGGCGGCGACGCGGAAAAGACAGCAGGAACAGATTCCGCGAAAGAAGAGTCCGCAGATTCTGAGAAAGAAGACCCGAAGGACCGCACGATCTACTATGTGACCGATCCCGAACAGCAGAGCCAGTATGTGCGCATGTTCCGCGAGAACAACATGCAGGCCTTCGTCCTGACCCACAACATCGATCAGCCCTTCATCTCCCAGCTGGAGGCTAAAAACGAGGGGATCCACTTCGCCCGCATCGACGCGGACATCCAGGATGCCCTGCGCGCGGACGAGGAGCAGGCACAGGACGAGGAGCAGGCAAAGGCTGACGGCGAGAAGATCACGAAGATCGTCCGCAAGGCCCTGGACGACGACAAGCTGGAGGTGAAGCTCGAGACCCTCAAGGACCCTGCGGTCTCCTCCATGCTCACCGTCAACGAGCAGACCCGCCGCATGACGGACATGATGAAGATGTATGCGGCCAACGGTATGGGCTTTGGCCCCACCGGAATGGAAAAAGAGGGCCGGACCCTCATCCTCAACGCCGCCCATCCCCTGGTCCAGTATGTCCTGACCCATGGCGAGGAAGAGGAAGCCAAAAACACGAAACTCATCTGTGAGCAGCTCTACGACCTGGCCGTCCTGCAGAACGAGCCCCTGACCGGAGACGAGATGGCGAAGTTTGTCTCCCGCAGCAATGAGATCCTTCTCCTGCTGACCGGAGAAAACAAGTGAGCTTCCGGAGATCCGTCACCGGGTAAGTGAAAAGACATTTCTGCCGGCCTGATCCGGGACGGGTGAGAAGGGTTCTTTGACCGGCCTGATCCGGGACGGGCGAGAAGGGTTCTCCTCCGGCTCTCTGCCGGACCGGACCGCGTAAAAACAGTGTACGGAAATTACAGCCGCAGAGACGAAGAGGACGGGAATGTGTTATAATTTCCGTTGACGGGTTTTTCGACGGTGCGTAAATAAACGGTATTACGATGGCATTCAGACATCAGTAGTCAAAGAGACAGGTACAGCGCCCGGTTCTGTGAGGACGCGGCACCTGTTTCTTTTACTGTAAAGGCTGATCCGGCTGGCTGAGGAGCACGGCGCGGCGGCGCGGCCGGCTTTTACAGGGCCGGAGGAGAGAGGCTGAGTCAGACCGGCTGTGACCGGATCGGGAGACCGTCCATCAAATCAATATAAAAAAGGGATGTTCCGGAAATCATGAGAGATTATTACACGAAAGAAAACATGCAGGGAGAGACCTTCCACGTGCCGGATGCGGGACTGGTCTTCGAGCCTGACCGGCTGGCTTTTGAGGCCGAGAGCGGCACGGGCCGGGAGGGTGTGATCCGGGTCCGCCACAGGGCGGGGAAGCCGGCGAGGGGATATGTCTACCCATCCGAACCCTGTATGCACGGCGTTCGCGAGCAGTTCGCGCCCGCGGCGGACGGGACAGGCTATATCCGCTGGCAGTTTGACGCCCGCGGCGCCGCGCCGGGCAGGACGGTCCGCGGCTGTTTTCGTGTGATCTCTCCCTACGGGGAATACACGATCCCCTATACAGTGGAGATCTCTGAAAAAGGGACCCTGCAGCGCAGAAGGACAGCCCGGCGCAGGGCGGCAGCGGCTGGCGGCGGAGGATCCGCGGACAGGGAGACAGCGGAGAAAACAGAGAATGCGGCGCGGCCGCAGATCCGGAGCAAGGAGGACTTCCTCGCCCTGGCGGAGGAGGATTTCGAGAGGGCGGCGGCCCTGTTTTACGAGAAGCGTCTGGAGGAGATCCTGACCTCGGAGGAGGACCGGACCCTCTACCGGGGACTCTCCATGCAGGAGGGCAGCCTGCAGAATGTCGAGGAATTCCTGATCGCGGCCTGCGGCAAGGAGAAGGCCCTCTTTGAACCCGTGGAGAAGGAACTCAGGATCAAGACCCGGACGGGTGCGGGCCGCGCCAAGGGCCGCATGGCGGAGAGCCGGGCGGAACGCGCGCTGGAGGCCCACCGCCAGAGGGTGCGGAACAGCGGCCTGGGCGGAGAGCCTGTCACCAGAGAAAAAAAGAAAGAGGAGGAGGCGGTCTGGCTGACCCTGCAGATCCGCCGGACAGCACCCTGTGCCCTGCGGCCCGCTGTGAGGCTGGAGGGACGGTTTTTGTCCGGCAGCGTAGAGCCGGAACCGGTCCCGGGGAGCGGAGACCTGTGGCAGGCCAGGATCCCGGTCGACCGGGCTGCCCTGCACGCCGGCCGCAATTTCGGCCGGGTCATCGTGCGCGGACCCTTCAATGAGACGGCAGTGCCGGTCGAGGTGCACTGCCCGGGAGGCGGCACAGAGGTTCGCCGCAGACAGGAACGGGAGCTGGAGCTGCTGCAGCTGCAGCTGATGCGCCTGTATGTCGACGTGCGCCTGGACCGGCAGCCCTCCGCGGCGGATGCGCAGGAGAATGCCGGCGCGGGCGGACATACCGAGGGGTGGTTTCTGCAGGCGGACCGCCTGATCGATGAGATCTCCATGCGGAGCCACCGGGATCTGATCCCCAGACTCTACGGTGTCCACCTGCTGATCCTGCGGGGCCAGTATGCCGAGGCACAGAGGGAGCTGGGCCGCATCGCGGTCCGGCAGGCCGGGGCTGACGCCGCGCAGAATTTTTCCACCCGCTTCACTGGGGAGCAGGAGGAGGCCTACTGCTACCGCATGTATCTGTACGCGCGCTGCCAGGAGGAGGATACGCAGCTCCGCAGCCGCGTCGTGCGTTTTCTGCGGGGGATCTACAGGCAGACCGGCAGCTGGCGGACGGCCTGGATGCTGCTCGACCTGGCGGAGGAGTACGCGCCGGGAACACCTGCCCGGTGGAACTTCCTCCGGCATCAGTTTGAGAACGGCTGCAGCAGTCCCCTGATCTGGACCGAGGCCTGGGATATGATCCGCGAGGATCCCGGGATCCTGCTGCCCGGCAGCAGCGTCCAGGAGCGCTGGGCCAGGGACGATTTCGGCCTGCATGTGCTCTGGTACGCGGCGCGGGCCGGCGCCCTGACGGACAGGGCGGTCGAGGTCATGATCGAGCTCGCGGAGAAAAAGAAGACCTTTTCAAAGGTCCTCTTCAAGGCCCTGTGCGCTGCCTGGGATGAAGAAGCGCCCCGCGAGGACCTGCTGCGGGCCATCTGCATCCTCCTGGTGCGCGGACAGGACCTGTCCCCGCAGGCCCACAAATGGTACGACAGGGCCATGGAGGCCGGCGTCGGCCTGACAAGGCTGGAAGAGAACTGGCGGCAGAGCATGCCGGCGGACGATTCACGCTGCCGTCTGCCCGCGGGGCGAAATGCCATCCTGCGCACGACGGCGCGGCGGCCGGTCCGGGCAGTGCTTTTGTATGACCGCTTCCGGGAAGAGGAGAAGGTCCCGCTGCGGGGCGGCGTCGCCTTTCTGACGGTGTACGGGGATGCCAATACGGTATTTCTGGAGGACGAGGACGGAAACCGCTACGCCCAGAGTCTCCCCTATGCCCTGGACCTGCAGGAGATGACAGAGGAAGCGCAGGCCGCGGCTCCGGCAGCGCCGGTCGCTCTGACGGTGCGCTCCGAGAGGGGACGCCGCGCGGACAGGTCTGTCCGGCAGGAGGAGAATCCCTATCTTCTGGCAGAGAGGATCGGCTTCGGAAACCGGGGGGACGTGCGGCTGAACTTCACAGGAGAAGAGGGGCAGGAGCAGGCGGCCGGCGCAGGGCGCCTCCTGGACAGCGGCCTCCTGACTTCCTCCGCCCGCACAGATCTCCTGCTGAGCTGCCTGGAGGCCGGGGCGGGAGATGAAAAACTCCAGCGCTTTTTCCTGTCCAAGGCGGATCCGGCCCAGTGCACGGCGCAGGAGAGGGGCGAGCTCTATGCCTCGCTGGCGGACGCGGAGGCCTTTGACCAGGCGCTGCGCTGGCTGTCCGTATACGGCAGTGAGGAGATCGCCGCTCCCACGCTGGCGAGGCTCTGCCTGGGGATGTCCTGGGACGGGAGCGCCCGCGCGGTTCTGATCTCTGCCGGCTGGGATGCTTTTTCCCGGGGCAATACATCCCCGGACCTGCTCGCCAGGCTGGCGGATTCCTTCAGCGGTCTGGCCGGGGAGCTCCTGCGGCTCCGCAAGGGCTGTATGGACGCGGCGCTTCCGACCGGGGACCTGGACGACAGGATCCTCCGCCAGATGCTCTTTACCGGGACGGTCCTGCAGGAGCACGCGCAGATCCTGCTCAGTACCGGCAGCAGGCCGGGAGAGATCTTCCTGCCGGCGGTCGCCGCCTATGCGGATTTCGCCTTCTCCGGCGGCATATCCATGGGCAGACGCATGACGGAGCTGATCGCGGGCCTGATCGCGGATGAATCCGCAGGCCCTGCAGCCGCCGCAGCTGCGGAGGGCACGGGGACAGCGGACCGGCGGGACCGGATCCCCGATATCTGCAGGATCGCCTGCCTCAAGGAGCTGTCCATGCGGCAGGGGGATATCTCCACCCGCGAGCGGACGGCGGCCAGGGAGAGCCTGTCCGCCCTGCTCTCAAAGGGGATCATCTTCCCCTTCTACCGGCAGTTCCCGGGTTACGATGACCGGTTGGACCTCTATGCGGAGGAGACACTGGTCCAGTACCATCCCGCCGCGCAGGATGACGGGAGGGGACGGAATATCGTATTTCATTACACGACTTCACGGAGAGGCGAGGCGGGAAACTACCGCTCCCGCCCCATGAAGGAGATGTACAGGGACTTTTTTGTATCTGGTTTCCTGCTCTTCTACGGAGAACAGATGCATTACTATATCACTGACGATGCCGCGCAGAAGCATGTCGTGCAGAGCGGGATCATCGGTCAGGACGCGCGGATCCTGGAAACCTGTTCGGGACGGTTCGGCCTGATCAATGAGACGACCCGGGCCGCGGCGCTGCGGGAGTATGATGAGGCCCTCTCCCTGCTGACCGGTTATTACCGCAGAAGCTATCTGGAGAACGAGCTCTTCCGCAGATAGGATGCAGGCGGCGTCAGAGGATCGTGGAGGTTATACCGACAGAAATGATCATATCCAAATCACCGGTCGGCAAATTCATGCTGGGGATCGACCTCACGCAGGATCACTGCCAGATTTCCTATCTATATAATAAGAGAGCCCGGTTCGGAAAGGGCTTTGTCAACGCGGCGACGGGAGGGGTCTCCCGGGAGCCGGTGACCTTCTCCACTGTTTCGGGGCAGGAGGCCTACAACATTCCCATGGCGCTGTGCAAATGTACGGATTCTCCCGTCTGGCTGGCCGGCCAGGATGCGGTCGAGGCGGCACAGGAGGGCGAGGGGACGCTGGTGACGGGCCTTCTGGACAAGGCCCGCAGAGACCTGAGTATCCGGGTCGGCGGGGAGGAGTACGGCGCGGGAGCCCTGCTGGCACTTTATCTGCGCCGCTGTATCGCCATGCTGGAGCCGGAGATCGCCCCGGAGCAGATCGCAGCGGTGGTATTCACGGCTCCCGAAATGGATTATTCCATGGAGCAGGTGATCCTGCGGGCCTTCGGACGTCTGGACCTTCCCGTGCAGCAGGTCCTGTGTGAGGACTACCGGGAATCCTTCTACAGCTACATGCTCATGCAGGACGCCGAACAGCGCCGGGCGGGGATGCTGCTGTGCGAGTACAGCCTGGACGGGGCGCTTTCCTTTTCGACATTGTCCTGCAACCGCAGGGCGGAGCCCGTGGTCTACTGGGCACAGATGGAGGAGAGGTCCCTTGCGCCGGACCTGTCGGGCGGTCTCCGCGACCATGCCTTTGCCGAGACCGTGCAGGAGGTCCTGCGGGACCAGGAGGTCTCCGCGGTCTATCTGACCGGGGAGGGCTTTTCCGGGAGCTGGATGAAGGAATCCGCGTCGGTCCTGTGCCGGGGGCGGAGAGTCTTCCAGGGGGAGAACCTGTTCAGCAAGGGTGCTGCCTACAGCGCCCTGCTCCACACGGACCGGCCCGCCGAGATCCCGGAGAGTGTCTTCCTGTCGCCGGATGCGCTCCGGTCCAACATCGGAATCGAAGTGCTGATGCGGGAGCAGGTCGGCTACCATGTCCTGCTGGACGCGGGCGTGAAGTGGTACAATGCCGAGGTGGAGGAGGACTTTATCCTGGACACGGGCAGAGAATTCAACCTGGTGCAGACGCCGGTGACGGGCGGGGAGCCCCGGACGCTGACGGTGGAGCTGGACGGGCTGCCGGAGCGGCCGGACCGGACGACCAGGCTCAGGGCCGTTCTGACCATGCCGGCGGCGGACCGCCTGCGCGTACAGGTCAGGGACCTGGGCTTCGGGGAGATCTTTCCCTCCGGAGGAGGCGTCTGGGAGGCGGCCTTTGAAGTGTGATGACAAAGCTCCGGAAGGGGCTGTACGACAATCGTTGATCAGATGATCAGGAGAAAAAAATGGGCAGGGTATTGACAGTGACGGGCAGGCTCGCCGAGACGCCCTACAGGATCCGGAGGATCGAGCGGAATGTCTATTCCGCCGAGGAACTGTGCTATTCGCTGGCGCAGTGTGCGGATTTCATCGATGAGGAGATCATGGATCCCGCGCTGGCGGACTGGCTCTCGGAGTCCTGCGGGCTGCATGAACTGGCGCGGCTGCTGCGGGGACAGCTCCGGGGCCGCCACACGCCGAAGGAATTTGTCGCGACGATCCTGCGGGAGTGCGGGACACTCCCGGCGGGTGAGACGGCAAGGGTCCTGGAGCGCATGGAAAAGGGCAGCGGGATGGCGTCGATCAACAGGGACCTCAACCGCGCGCAGATGCTGGCCGGCCGCGGCCACATGCGGCAGGCCCAGACCACTTACACGGAGCTTCTGGAGAAGCTCCCCGATATGGAGCGCGGGACCCGCGCCCAGATCTGGAAGGAAAAGGGCCTGCACTATGCGGACAGCTTCCTCTTCGAGCGGGCGGCGGACTGCTTCCGCCAGGCCTGGGAGCTGTCGCCGGCGCCGGAGCATGCCTTCTGGTATGTCGCCTCTCTATATATGTATATGAGCGGAGAGGAGTACAGGGCTTTCCTGGAGGTTCATCCGGAGTTTTACGAGAGCGCCTACCAGGTGGAACAGCGCGCGTCCAGGGCGGAGAGCCGCTTCAAGTCGGGGAGCGAGAGCCGGCAGCTGCGGCGCCTGCGCCAGCTCAGGCGGGAAAACCAGGAGGAGGCCTTCTCCTCCCGTCTGGGGCACACCCTCAAGGGCATGCAGGACGACTACCGCCAGCGCGTGACCGCTTCGGTCTGACGGGCGGATGCGTGCACAGGCCCCTGTCCGGGCACTGCCCCCGCATCAGCTGCATAAAAATACATCCAATCAGAAAACCGGACTGCGGAGCACGGGGCTGCAGTCCGGTATTTTTTACGCTGCTTTCCCGTCTGTTTCATATATTTGACCATTTATTCTGGCTTTTTTTTACTATTCACAGTCGTTTTTGGCTTTTTTCTTTTTCTTGACGAATCAGAGACCGTGTTATATTCTATGTTCCGTAATTGCGCGCGCTTTCGGAAGCGCCGGCAGTGACAGTTGAAAACCGCATATTTGCAGGTATAAATTCATATTGAAAGGAAAAAGCATGGCGACAGACAGATATTCGAGTCCGCTTTCCGAGCGGTACGCGAGCAAAGAGATGCAGTATATTTTTTCTCAGGATATGAAATTCCGGACCTGGCGCAGGCTCTGGATCGCGCTGGCTGAGATCGAGCAGGAGCTTGGACTGGATATCACGGACGAACAGATCGCGGAGCTGAAGGCCCACGCGGAAGATATCAATTATGAAGAGGCCCGCGCGCGGGAGAAGGTCGTCCGCCACGACGTCATGAGCCATGTCTATGCCTACGGACTGCAGTGTCCCAGGGCCAAGGGCATCATCCACCTGGGCGCGACGAGCTGCTACGTCGGCGACAACACGGATATCATCATCATGCGGGAGGCCCTGCGCCTGGTGCGCCGCAAGCTGATCAATGTGCTGGCCAAGCTGGCCGCCTTCGCGGACGAGTACAAGGCCATGCCCACCCTGGGCTTCACCCATTTCCAGCCCGCCCAGCCCACGACGGTCGGCAAGCGCGCCACCCTCTGGATGCAGGAGTTCGAGCTGGCGCTGGCCGAGATCGAGCATGCGGCCGGAACCCTGCGCCTTCTGGGCAGCAAGGGCACGACCGGCACCCAGGCTTCCTTCCTGGAGCTCTTCGACGGAGACCTGGACAAGGTCGACCGCCTGGATCCCATGCTGGCAGAGAAGATGGGCTTTGACAGGTGCTTTGCCGTCTCCGGCCAGACCTATCCCAGGCTTCTCGACACCATCGTCGTCAATGCCCTGGCGATCACGGCCTCCGCAGCCATGAAGATGGCGACCGATATCCGCATCCTGCAGCATCTCAAGGAGGTGGAAGAGCCTTTTGAGAAGACCCAGATCGGGTCCTCCGCGATGGCCTACAAGCGCAATCCCATGCGGAGCGAGCGCATCTGCTCCCTGGCCCGCTATGTCATGGCGGATGTTCTGAATCCGGCGGTGACCGCAGGCACCCAGTGGTTCGAGAGGACGCTGGACGACTCCGCCAACAAGCGCATCTCCGTGCCGGAGGGATTCCTCGCAGTGGACGGCATTCTGGACCTGTGCCTGAATGTCACGGACGGACTCAAGGTCTATCCCAAGGTCATCGAGAAGCGTCTCCGCTCCGAGCTGCCCTTTATGGCGACCGAGAACATCATGATGGACGCCGTCAAAGCCGGCGGCGACCGCCAGGAGCTCCACGAGCGCATCCGGACCCTGTCCATGGAGGCGGGCAGACGCGTGAAGGAGGAGGGCCTCGACAACAATCTGCTCGAGCTCATCGCCGCGGACCCCGCTTTCGGCATGTCTCTCGAGGACCTGGAAAAGACCATGGAGCCGGCCAAATACATCGGCTGTGCCCCCCACCAGGTGGAACGCTACCTGGACGGGGTCATCCGGCCCATCCTCGACGCCAACAAAGACCTGCTGGGCGTCGAAGCGCAGATCAACGTATAAACGGCCGCCTGTGACAGGTCCTGTGATCCAAACAGCAGTTTTTTGATTTGGAGGAAATAAACTATGGTAAAAGCAGTTGTCGGCGCAAACTGGGGAGATGAAGGCAAGGGCAAGATCACGGATACGCTCGCTGACTCGGCGGATGTCGTCGTACGTTTTCAGGGCGGCGCGAACGCCGGTCACACCATCGTCAACAACTATGGGAAATTTGCCCTGCACACCCTGCCCTCCGGCGTCTTTCATCAGAATGTCATGAACATCATCGGAAACGGTGTCGCGCTCAATATCCCGATCCTGATGGAGGAGCTCAGGAGCATCGAGGAGCGCGGTGTGCCCGCGCCGCAGCTGATGATCTCTGACCGCTGTCAGGTCGTCATGCCCTACCACATTCTCTTTGATGCGTGCGAGGAGGAGCGCCTGGCCGGCAAGTCCTTCGGATCCACCAAGTCCGGCATCGCCCCTTTCTACTCGGATAAATACG
Source organism: uncultured Lachnospiraceae bacterium (assembly GCA_902781215.1). Taxonomy (GTDB): domain Bacteria; phylum Bacillota; class Clostridia; order Lachnospirales; family Lachnospiraceae; genus CAG-791. The sequence goes on along the minus strand of CACZIO010000015.1, from coordinate 1,962 downwards.
CAAAGGTAGGCTGGCAGGTCAACGAGCTGTTCCAGGATGACGACACACTTCTGGAGAAGATCGACCGGGTCTGTGTCCAGAAGAATATTCTCCTGACCCATCTCTACCACAGAGACCCCATCGACCGCATGGCGCTGCTGGAGACCATCCACAGCTGGCGCGACATGGTGGAACCCTATGTCGGCAATGTCAGCGAGTATCTGGAGCAGGCTGTCCGTGAGGACAAAACGGTCCTGCTGGAGGGCCAGCTGGGGACACTCAAGGATCCGGACCACGGGATCTATCCCATGGTGACGTCCTCCTCGACCCTGGCCGCCTTCGGCGCCATCGGCGCCGGGATCGCCCCCTACGATATCCGCCAGGTCGTTGTCGTCAACAAGGCCTATTCCTCCGCGGTCGGCGCGGGTGAATTCGTCTCCGAGATCTTCGGGGACGAGGCCGACGAGCTGCGCAGGCGCGGCGGCGACGGCGGCGAATTCGGCGCCACGACCGGCAGGCCCCGCCGCATGGGATGGTACGACTGCGTCGCCTCCCGCTACGGCTGCCGCCTCCAGGGCGCGACCGATGTCGCCTTCACCGTCCTTGACGTCCTGGGCTACCTGGACGAGATCCCCGTCTGCGTCGCCTACGAGATCGACGGCGTACAGACGAAGGAATTCCCCGTCACCAGGCTCCTGGCCAGGGCAAAACCCGTCTATGTGAAGCTCCCCGGCTGGAAGACCGATATCCGCGGCATCAAGAAGTACGAGGATCTCCCCGAAAACTGCCGCAGATACATCGAGTTCATTGAAAAGGAGATCGGTTATCCCATCACCATGGTCTCCAACGGCCCCGGAAGAGAGGATATCATATACCGTTAAAGCCCGGCCATGCGCCCGGGCGCAGAAGGAATACAACGTGAACCATACATATTCATCCGGCCCGGACAGACCGGCAGGCCCGCGGAGCGGGAGACTGAAACGAATTCTGGCCCTGGCCGGCATCATCCTGCTGGCCGCCCTCTACCTGGTGACCTTTTTTCTGGCCGTCCTGGGGGATGCCCGCAGTATACAGCTACTGCGCTTCTGCTTCGGCATGACCATTTTTCTGCCGATCTTTCTCTGGGTCCTGATCTGGTGCGTCGGGTATCTCCGTCACAAAAGATCCATGGCCAGCCTGGACATTCTGGACTCCAATCCGGAGGAACGCGCCAGGATGGAGGAGGCGGTCTCGAGAGAAATAGAGAGAAGCAGGGATCCCGGCTGACTTGTAAAGAACCCGGACAAGCTTTCCCGCGGCACGAAAAGTGACCGGCCGGGAGGAACCGGGAGAGCCGGCCCTGTGGCTCCCGCGGCCCGGTAAAAGCCGGCTGTAAAAAGTTTTTCTTTTTGCCGTTGACATCCGGCAGCTGTAATGGTAGTATATCCTTTGTGTCGAGAGACACTTGCATACAATCAAGCAGAGCATTACTCTCACCCAGCGGCGCAGGCTTCTGGTGTTTATCTATGGTTGATCCCGTACGGGCTTCCGGAATCCTGTTGACAGGAGTTCAGGATGGAAGCGCACGGAAGGGATGTGTTCATGGTTATGACAGTGGTGCTTTGCATCACTGTTTTTTTCTGCGCAAGAGCGCAAGGGGATTATGAGAGTAAATAATAATAACAGAGGCAGGGACAGAGACGATTTGTTCATCAATGAGCGGATCCGCGACAGAGAGGTTCGTGTGATCTCTGCGGACGGCGAGCAGCTGGGAATCATGCCCACCAGGGATGCGCTCAGGCTGGCGGAGGAAGCAAATCTTGACCTGGTCAAGATCTCCCCGAACGCGAAGCCGCCCGTATGCAAGATCATTGATTACGGCAAATACAAGTATGAGAAGACGCGCAAGGAAAAGGACGCCAAGCGCAAGCAGCATACCGTCGAGATCAAGGAGATCCGTCTTTCTCCCAATATCGACACCAACGACCTGGCGACCAAGGTCAA
>CACZIO010000014.1 GCA_902781215.1 uncultured Lachnospiraceae bacterium | reverse complement strand
CGCGAGGTGGAAGTACGGTAACGTATGGAGCTGACGCGTACTAATAGGTCGGTTGCTTATCCTCAGGTTCTTTAGATCGGGGATCGAGATAAGCAGTGCCTGATGATAGATGAAAAATTTGTTTTCTATTCGGTTTTGAAGGTATGGATAAACGAAACCCCGAAGCAAAAGTGCTTCGGGGTTTTTGTTATACCTGATTATTGATATACCTGATTGTTGATATGCTGGATTGTTATAATCCAAATCATACGTACAAGTGCTGCAGGCTTATTTCGTTGTCAAAGCCCAGGCGGAGGACGGCAAAGCTGCAGATCTCATATTTTGCATAGGTCCGGACAGTATCATGCGGATCTCCCATCAGGCAGCCGGGGTTGATCAGACGTAAATTCCCGCCTCTGACTGTCGTATCTGCGAATCTGTGTGTGTGGCCGTAGATGACGAGATTGGCTCCCCAGAGGACTGCGCGGCTTGTAAGCAGCTGCAGATCCGGAACGCCGTATTCTTTCCCATGGGTTATCAGGATCCTGTGCGATACTGTATTGGGGCGATGTTCGCCCCATCTTGCTGCAGAGATCTTATCAAATGGCTGACGGCGCAGAATTGACGGGAGACGCGCGTATTTTTCCGGTTGGTCCGAATAACGGAGTTCGCGTACATTTTCAATGTATGGAGATGAGCCTGCAGTGGATTTGATATCGATCAGGAGCTCCTCCGGATATTCAGTGTTGAGATAGTAGTCGTTATTGCCTGCGACGGCATAGACTGGAATCCCGCCGGCCAGATCCAGGAGCTCGTCCTGTTCAGCCTCCAGGTCGCCGGCAATGAGAATGGCATCGACGCGGTCGATCCGGTCTAATGCCGGCGGGATATTCTGTATAAAGGTATGAAGATCAGAACAGATCAGGAGCTGCAGCATGGATCATCTCCTGTTTCAAAGAAATGAGGGGGAAGCTTCATGAAAATGTTATTACGCTTTATTCCAATGTGAATATATGGATCTGACAGCCGATCAGAGAAGGGCCTGCAGGCCGAGGATGAGGTGGGCGGCCGCAAAGGTGTAGGGGCCGGTCCTGGAGGTCTCGACGTCGGCAGGGACGTAGCAGCACTCGCCTGATCCGGGTGACCGGAGGTCCTTTGTCAGGATCTCAGAGGTCCTGCGGTAGACATCATTCAAATGCGAGGCGCTGCAGTCGCCGTTTTTGCGGGCGGCCGCAAGGGCCCGCATGGCATAGGCGGAGGCGATGTGCTTCCAGGGCGTGTGAGCGATGTAGGAGCCGCCCGCAAAGGTCCCGTCGATGGATTCGACTTCGACCTGACATTTTTCTCTGACGAAGCGTTCGAAAATATATTCCGCGGCAGACCGGGGATCGTAGTCCTTGCGGATCTGCTGACGGAGGGCGCGGGGAAGCTCGTAGTAGAGCAGGAGATACATGGCTGTCACGGTCAGGCGGGGAGAATCCGAAGCGCTGAAACCGAAGGTACCCTCCCGGTTTTTTTCAAATGTTCCGATGATCAGCTGACGGAAAGCGTCCTTCTCCTCCTCCCGGTCCAGATAGCCGTAATGGAGCAGGGCGCGGAGCGCCCACCAGGTATTGACCAGGCGGCATTCTTTTTTCTCTGCGCGCAGAATGAGAGGACCCCATCCGTTTTCGGTGTGCAGAAACCAGAGGTTGGCGGCGATATCGTCATAGAGCTCCCAGGATTCGATGACACCGGTGGAGTTTTTTTTCTCCTCTGCGATCAGACAGAGCAGCATGGAGGTATTGATGACAGTGGGCCGGTTCACCGTGCGGCTGGGAAGGCCGGTCGGCATGACAGCCTCTGTGAGTGTCTGCAGGGCAGTGCGGTAGGACTCGCGTTTTTTGTCCATATAACCGGAGCCGCGCAGGGCCAGAAGGCCTTCACAGGTATTTGCATACTGAGGGTCGGAGGCGGTTCCGGTGATGCCCCAGTGGGCAGGACGGGACATGAGCCAGTTGAGCAGGGCGTGCTGACGGCTGCGGATCTGTCGGCGGATCTGCCTTCTGGCGGAGAGGCGGAAGCGCACGCGCCTGAGAAAACGGCAGACGGGCGGCGCGATGAGGAGCCAGATGAGGATGACGAGTGCCGCGATCGACCAGATATTGAGAACGGGGATGCCGAAGATCCTGAGAGACAGGAGTGAACCGGTCTGGGCAGGATAGAGGCGGGCGATCAGAAAGAGGACAGCTGTCAGAAGAGCTGTGATCAGCAGGCGGACAATATTGTACATTTTCGTTGCTCCTGTCATTACGATGTTTATTGCAGAAGAATCACGCTGTTCAGCCCGGGCTTTTCGAGAAAATGCCACGAAAATGCCTCACGTTCCGGGACAGCCTGACCGGCAGCCGCCTCCCGGGTTCTTCAAGCAGGCGGCGGGCAGTTCCCACTGGAAAACGAAATGATTCTGTTATAATATACCAACAGTCTCTGTTCAAAAGGGGAACAAAACGAGCGCGAGTGCCATTTCCGTGTCAGCCTCATTCGGCGGGGAAGGAAATGCTCCCGAAATCGAACATGTCGCCCATGGTAAAGGTGTGGCCTTTGAAGGCATCGACGACGAGCTTGCGCAGGCGGTCGAAGGACTTGCTGTCCCGGCTCTCCACATAGAGGCGGGAGGTCGTGCGGGCGTCCGCGAGGCCGTCATGTTCACGGCCGGAGAAATCAAGGCCGGCCAGGGTGACGGCACGTCCCAGGTTCATGACCTTTTCCAGGTGGAGGATCTCGCAGAATTCCTGCTGAAAATCGTGCCAGTGGTTGAACATGTAGGAGAGTCCGTCCAGGTCGGTCAGCTGTTTGAGGTTTGTCTCATTCATGATCTGCCAGATGTCGCTGTCGCTCCAGGAATAGATCTCGTAGTCGCTGCCGCACCATTCGATAAAGCGGGGCAGGACTTCGGAAACCGGATCCGCAAAGGCGATGTCCTCGGTCCGGATTCCGGTCAGCTTTTGGAATTTGGAATAGATCTTTGAGACGTAGCCGGGTTTGACGAATTCGCAGAAGCTGGAGATTTCTTCATTCTCTTCATTGAGTTTGACCGCGCCGATCTCGATGATCTCCTGTGTGCAGATTTTCCTCTCCTCTTTCAGGCTTCTGGGGATCGGATGCATTTCAAGATCAACGAATATTTTATACATAAATGCTCTCCTCGGGATGTATTATTGCAGTGTTGTCATAGAGTAGATCGGGGTGCCGCAAAGGCACAAGGTGATTGTATCACATTTTCGGGAAATGCGAAGACTGATCTGCGGACAGGGAACCGTTTTGGCCCTGATGAGAGCACAGAGTATCAGACAGAGGATCAGGCGCCTTTGCGCTTACGATACAGAGCATCAGACAGAAGACCAGGCGTTTATGCGCTTACAATGAAACATAATCGATATTTACCTTGAGGAGGACATTGACCAGGATGGAAAAAATCGGCGAATCCAAATCCGGAATTTTTACGATCAAAGAGTATATGTGTGACGGTGAACCTGACTTTCTGGCCCTGGTGCGCCGGCTGGAGGCCGGGCCGGGCGAGGTCCAGGAGATCATCTCCTATGTCTTTGAGGGAGAGGATCCCATGCAGGTCGACGCTAAGTCCTTTACGCCGGATGAATTTAAAAAAATATATCCGCAGCTGGATTCCTATGGGTCCGGCCTGGCTTTTGATATTGTCGTGCGCACGGAGGGACATCCCCTGACAGTCGAGCTGACGCAGGGAAGCCGGTCGATCACGACCAATTCCCTGGACAGGGAGGCGGACCTGACAGAGCTTCTGGGTCAGGACCCTTTAGAGGGAAATGCGGGTGTGGATCAGGAGGAGATGAGTCCGCGGGATCTGCTCGATATTCTGAGGGTGGCGGAGCGGCTCAAGTGCGCCACCAGGCACTGTGATACCTCCAGCGGCCGGCGGGAGAGCGTCGCGGAGCACAGCTGGCGGGTGGCCCTGATGGCCATGCTTTTGTCCGGACAGAAGGAATTTGCGGACGTGAACATGGACAGGGTGATCCGCATGTGCCTGATCCACGACCTCGGAGAAGCATTTACCGGGGATATCCCCACCTTTGAAAAGACAGAGATGGACACAGCCAGGGAGGACTCGCTGCTGGACCGGTGGATCAATGGATTTCCGGCGGCACAGAGGAGTGTCTTTCAGGATCTGCTGGCTGAGATGCAGGCGCTTCAGACGCCGGAAGCCAGGCTCTACAAGGCCCTGGACAAGCTGGAGGCTGTGATCCAGCACAATGAGTCGGATATTGCCTCCTGGCTGCCTCTGGAATATGATCTGCAGATGACCTATGGGGAAGCGGAAGTACAGTTTTCCCCCTTCCTGCGCGCCCTGCGCGAGGAGGTCCGGGACTGGACGAAAAACAAGATCGCAGAGACTGGCCCTGAGGCGCACGGGGGGACTGCAGCAAGGTCCGGAAAATAATCGTGATATTGCGAAAAAAGTTGTCTGCTTAAGGTACATCTAAGGATGGTGCACCTATAATGTGATCAGACAGCAGAAAACAGGAGGCTGCCGGATCCACCGGAGGGGGCGCAGAGAGGCGGCGATCGGAAAAGATTTCAATATTAACAAAAATCAAACGTGGAATTAATATGGAATTAACGGTATAATACTAATGATTTTTTGAAATTATGAACAGATGACAGGCGGAAAATCGCAAAAATACACTTGTAGAGACAAAAAGACTGTTTTAACTAGTAGAAGTTGTGATAGAATAGGCGTTGGCTGTTTGATATAACTTGTACAAAACAGGTGATGTGGTGGAACAGGAATGGATGGATCCGTACGACTGCATGCTGTCTGTGGGTCGGAACATTCATGGATTCATATCGACAGAAGAAAAGACATATAACAAGGAATTAGAAAAAGTGGCAAAGACAGTAAAGGAGCCGAAATTCCGGCATGAATTGAAATATCTGTGTTCTGCCGCCGAGCTCAAAATGCTGGAGGTACGGCTGCAGGATGTGATGAGGCCGGATCCGCATACAGATGAGAACGGGTGCTACCTGATCCGAAGCACATATTTTGATGATCTGTATGACCGGTGCCTCAACGAGAACGAGAGCGGCGTAAGTCCGAGAGAGAAGTGGCGCGTCCGCATCTACAACTGCAGCGACCGGAGGATCTCCCTGGAGTGCAAGCGCAAGGAATACGGGATGATCCAGAAAAAGAGCTGCAGGATCACGAGAGACCAGTATGAGCGGATGGCGGCCATGGAGCCGGTTCCGATCACGGCGGAGAATCCTCCGCTGCTCAACCGCATGCTGCTGCAACAGCAGACGCAGCTGATGCAGCCCAAGGTGATCGTCCAGTACCTGCGAAGGCCTTTTGTGTGCGACGAAGGCAATGTCCGTGTGACCTTTGACATGAACATTACGTCCTCGCCTTCGTTCGACCGCTTCTTTGAAGAGGATATTGATGAGAGGCCGGTGCTGCCCAGGGGTCAGCATCTGCTGGAGGTGAAATTCGACGAGTATCTGCCGGATTACATCTACCATGCGATCCAGATGACCAACATGCGTCTGGAGACCTTTTCAAAATATTATCTTTGCAGGCAGTACAATCTGCGCGGATACATTTTATAGTGAGCGGAGCTGTGTTTGAAAAGCTCGGATGCAGTTCATGCGCTGTGAGCGGATACGCAGACGGGATGCGTCCCATATTATGATGATGGAACAGAAAGGAATCGCAATATGTCATTTTCGGATATTTTCAAAAAATCATTTCTGCAGGGTTATTCAACGATCGAACTCGGAACGAAGGGGATCATCGTCGCACTGTGCTTCTCGCTGGTGCTCGGTGTGTACATCTTTTTCTGCTACAGACTCCTGACCAGAAGGACTTTTTATTCCAAAAACTTCAATATCTCCCTGGTCTGCATGTCCCTGATCACGACGGCGATCATCCTGACGATCCAGTCCAGCGTCGTCGTCTCCCTCGGTATGGTCGGTGCTCTGTCCATTGTCCGTTTCCGCACAGCGATCAAGGAGCCCATGGACCTGGTCTTTCTCTACTGGGCGATCAGCGTCGGCATCATCTGCGGCGCGGGCCTGTCCGAGATCGCCATTATCCTGTCCATCGTCGTGACGCTGGCGGTCTTTATCCTCAACCGGATCCCGCTCGGACGTGCACCCATGATCCTGGTCGTAAATGCTGACAATGACAAGGAAACCAACAAGGCAATCCGCCAGATCGTCAAAAAGCACAGCCGCTTCTACACGGAGAAGTCCCGCAATATTTCCGGCGGCCAGCTGAATCTGGTCATCGAGCTGGCAGTCCAGGATGGTTCCCAGCTGACCGGAGAGCTCTCCTCCGTCCGTTCGATCCACTCCGTCTCCCTGCTGTCCCACGACGGTGAGGTGACCTTCTAAGGAAGCCAGAGGTGTGCGGTGGTTATTTCCCAGTTTGATTATCAGATGTATCAGGACGAGATCAGGGAGCTGGAGGATGAAATGAGGCAGCTCCTGATCGATATGGAGCTGTATCATCAGAGTCATTCTGCCGCGGCGTTTACGCGCTGGTGGACGGAAGAGGGCCGGGAGAAGCGCTATTTTGCCTGCAAGGGCAGGATCGAGCAGATCCGGAATTTCCTGACTGTGGCGCAGGTGGAAGAGGCGGACCATCCGAAAATGAGGAGCAGCGGCACTGCAGGCCCTCTGAACCGGCGCTACTCCTGATGAAAACGATGGATGCCCGGTGGAGGGCCCTGTCAGCTAGGCTGACTGGAAAAATGGAAGCGGAAATAAACAGAGTTGAAACAGACCGGTGACAATATGGCGTCACCGGTCTTTTTTTGATATGATAAAAGCAGCGCACAGAACCGGCGGCAGGTCAGCCCTGCAGAGGGGCGGAAGACGATTATACCGATCATACGCCGAACAGGATCGTTGGGGCTGTGACACGCAGTATTGGTATACACGATGAGAATATTCGCATAAAAGATCAAGGAAAGGGGGCAGTCAGTATGAAACATATCGGATGCTTTGCGACGCTGAAAGAGGAAAAGGCGCACCTGAAAGGGCTTCAGGGCGACGAGAAGTATGAGGCGCTCAACGAGATGATCGCGGCGGCAAAGCACATCGCTTTCTTTGGCGGTGCCGGCGTCTCCACGGAGAGCGGGATCCCTGATTTCCGCAGCAAGGACGGTCTGTACAACCAGCACGATGTGCGGTTCGATGCCTATCAGCCGGAGTATCTGCTCAGCAACCCCTGCCTGGAGCGCGAGCCCAAGGTGTTTTATGAGTTCTATCGCCAGAAGATGGACGCGCGCGGGATCGCGCCCAACAAGGCCCACTACAAGCTGGCGGAGATGGAGGAGAAGGGCAAGCTGGACGGCGTGATCACACAGAATATCGACGGCCTCCACCAGGCTGCCGGCAGCAGGACGGTCTACGAAGTGCATGGATCCACTCTCCGCAATTACTGTGACCGCTGCGGGAAAAAATATCCTTCGGATGCGATCTATACCAGTGATGAGGCGGTGCCGCGCTGCAGCTGCGGCGGCAAGATCCGGCCCGACGTCACTCTCTACGGAGAGATGCTGCCCGAGGATGCCTGGGCGGGCGCGGGGCGTCTGATCTCCCGGGCGGACCTGCTGATCGTCGGCGGGACATCCCTGACGGTTTATCCTGCCTCCTCCCTGGTCAGCTCCTACCACGGCAAATACCTGGTCATCGTCAACCGGGACAAAACATCGCAGGACAGCTATGCGGACCTGGCTTTCCACGACAGTATCGGTGAGGTGTTCTCACACATTGTGGTCTGAGCAGGCGGCAAGCGCCCCTGCCACCACGGGAAGGATATGGAAGGATCTGTGAAAGGTTTGAAATTCGATCCGAAGAATGATTTCAGGAGGGCCCTGGTCGTCGCGGTAGCGGCCGCTGTCATGGCCCTCAATATCAAGACCTTTGTCCGCACGGGCGGACTCTACCCCGGCGGGGCGACCGGCCTGACGGTGCTGATCCAGCGGATCGGCCTGCAGTATTTCGGGCTGGAGATCCCTTATTCGATCGTCAACCTTCTGCTCAATGCTTTCCCGGTCTATGTGGGTTTCCGATATATAGGGACCAAGTTCACGCTTTTTTCGTGTGAAATGATCGTGCTGAGCAGCTTCATGACAGATATCATTCCGGCGCACCCGCTGACCTATGACACTCTCCTGATCAGTATTTTCGGCGGCCTGATCAACGGCTGCGTGATGACTATGTGCCTGCGTGTCAATGCGACGACGGGCGGAACGGACTTCATCTCCATCTACCTCTCGCAGAAACGCGGCGTGGACAGCTTCAACCTGGTCCTGGGCTTCAATGCGGTGATCCTCCTTGTTGCGGGTTATTTTTTCGGATGGGACAAGGCCCTGTACTCCATTATCTTCCAGTACACGTCCACCCAGACCCTGCGCCTGCTCTACAGAAATTATCAGCAGGAGACCCTCTTTATCGTGACGGACAAGTGGGAAGAGGTCAGCAAGGCCATCTACGACACCTGCCGGCACGGATCCACCATCTGGGCGGCAGAGGGAGGCTACAAGGAGGACTGGCGCAATGTCGTTTACTCCGTCGTGGCCCGGTCGGATGTCAAGCGCGTGACGACGGTGGTGCGGGAGATCGATCCGGGCGCCTTCATCAATGCCATCCCCACGGAGCGGATCATGGGCCGCTTCCACCAGGAGGCCAAGGACTGAGGGCTCAGCTGCGAATGTCAAAAAGGGCGGGCGCGGAAGGGTTTTGCTATGACCGTCAAAAAGGGCGGGCACGGAAAGGTTTTGCTATGACCGTCAAAAAGCGGGGGAAAGAAGCCTCATGCCATGACTGCTGAAATCCCTGCGGATTTTTTCCGGTCAGTAATATGCCCGTGTCCGTTCACGGCCGCATTAAGAAACGAAATGGTTTGTCTCAGGAACATTGAAAGGAACAGATAAGGTAAATTAATGATTCGGACAGATTTTACATTCATGTCAAAGGACGGAAGGACACCGGTGCACGCTGTCCGCTGGGCACCGGATTCGGGAGAGTGCAGGGCGGTCCTGCAGCTGACCCACGGCATGCAGGAGTTTATCGACAGGTATGAGCCCTTTGCCACCTACCTGGCGGACAACGGCTTTCTGGTCGTGGGGCACGACCACATCGGGCACGGCCAGTCGATCGTGACCGAGAAGGACTGGGGATATTTTGCCCCGGGCAATGCGGGCAGGATCCTGGTCCAGGATATGCACCAGCTGCGTCTGCTCACCCAGAAGGACCATCCAGGCCTACCATATTTCATGCTGGGACACAGCATGGGATCCTTCCTGCTGCGCAGGTACATTGTCTCCCGCGGCGAAGGCCTGCACGGAGCCATCGTCATGGGGTCCGGATTCACTGAGCCGCATTCCTCCGAAATGGGGATCCTGATGACGAGAACCATGGCGAAGGTCTTCGGCTGGCGGCACCGCAGTGTCCTCCTGACCAAACTGGCCTTTCGCAAGAACCACCGCTTTGACATGAGTGGCAAAGATCTGGAGAACAACTGGCTCACCAGAGATCCGGAGATCGTCAAATGGTACTACAGCCAGCCGGGCTGCACCTATACCTTTACGCTCAACGGCTATAAGAACCTGTTTGAGACGGTCCGCTTCTCCTGCCTGCAGGAGAATGTCGACAAGGTTCCGAAGGACCTGCCGGTCCTCGTTGTCTCCGGCGCGGAGGACTCCGTCGGCGGCTACGGAGAGGGCGTGAGGAAGGTGACGGACATGTTCCGCCAGGCCGGCCTGCGCGACGTGGAACTGTCCCTCTATGAGGGATACAGGCACGAGATCCTCAATGAGATCGGGAAGGAAAAGGTCTTTGAGGACCTGCGGGACTGGATGCTGAACAGGGTCTGACGGCAGTCGCCGGTCCTGTATTTCTGTAAGCCATGAATACAGCGGACCATCGTGAGATTCATTGGTCCGGTTCATGAAAAGACATGGATAAGGTGCGTTCAGCTGCCTTGCCATGTCTTTTTTTGTTTTGAACTCCGGCTGGAGACAGACTTAAGCCGGTTGGATGTTCTGTGGAATGAACCGGGTTCTACTGGCCTGGGATGAAATACCGTAAAAACGGTATCATATATTCGCAAATTATTTCAGTTGACAGAAGATCTGCGATGTGAAAAAATATTAGACATAAGTGGTGATGCATGAGGAAGCGGTGACCGGCCGCAGGTACAGGGCCACTGTTTTTTTATCACTGAATATTCATATAAACGGACAAATTAGCAAAAGGAATATTATTTGGAATGGGATATTATTTGGAATTATTATTCATGCATTAGAAATGGATGTCTGACTTTGCAGATGGCGCGAGAAGTAACTGTATCATGGGGAGGAAATTGTGTACAGCACAGTGATGTCCGGCGCAGTGCGGGGTGTCAGCAGCTACCTGCTGCGCGTTGAAACCAATATATCGGACGGCCTGCCGGCTTTTAATATGGTGGGATTTATGAGCGGCGAGGTCCGCGAGGCAGGTGAGCGGGTCCGGGTCGCATTGAAAAACGCGGGGATCCGCCTGCCGGCTTCACGGATCACGGTCAATCTGGCACCGGCCGATATACAGAAGAGGGGGATCGTGATCGATCTGCCGGTGGCGGTGGGAGAGCTGATCTGTATCGGAATGCTGCGGCAGGAGGATTTTGACAATGTTCTGGTCGCGGGGGAACTGGGCCTCAACGGCGAGATCCGGCCTGTGCGCGGCGTGCTTCCAATTGTACAGGAGGCGAAGGCGCATGGAATCGGGCTCTGCATTCTTCCGCGCGACAATCTGGAGGAGGGGGCGGTCGTCGAGGGGATACGGGTCGTCGGGGTCCGGTCGCTCAATGAACTGATCATGTACATGGAGACGCCTGAAGTCCGGCGGGACACAGTCCTTGCGCCCGGCAGGGTCGACCTGGACGCCCTGTTTTCCGACGAGTCACACAGAGCAGATGTCGACTTCGCGGATGTTAGGGGCCAGGCGGTCGCCAAAAAGGCCATGGAGATCGCGGCGGCCGGTTTCCACAACATGCTGATGCTGGGCCCTCCCGGAACCGGGAAATCCATGCTGGCCAAGTGTATGCCCGGCATCATGCCGCCTCTGACATTGGAGGAGAGCATGGAGGTGTCCGCAGTCTACAGCGTGGCAGGCATGCTGGGGAAGGGGGAGCCACTGGTCCTGCGCCGGCCGTTTCTGGCTCCGCATCACTCCATTACAAAAGCCGCCCTCGTAGGGGGCGGTATGATCCCTATGCCCGGTCAGATCTCGCTGGCCCACCGGGGCGTCCTGTTCATGGATGAGCTGCCGGAGTTTGGCAGAGACCAGCTGGACCTGCTGCGGCAGCCTCTGGAGGATCACGAGGTGACCATTGTGCGCCAGTCGGGAAGCTACCGCTATCCGGCGCGCTTTATCCTGCTGGGCGCCTGCAACCCCTGCCCGTGCGGCCACTACCCGGACAGAAACCGCTGCAGATGCACGAACAGGGAGATCAGGCGCTATCTGGGCAGGATCTCGGGGCCGCTGCTGGACAGAATGGACCTGTGCATCACGGTGCCCCGGGCCAGGATCGATGACCTGCAAAAGGGGAACTCGCGGGAGGAACCCAGCAGTCTTGTGCGGGAAAGGGTGATGGAGGCCTGCGCCCGCCAGGAGCAGCGGTTCCGCGGGACCGGTCTGAGATTTAACGCGGAGATGAGGCCCGCTGATCTGGAGGTCTACTGCCCGCTGGGGCCGCGTGAGAAGGGCTGCCTGCGGGAGCTGTTTGAGGCGAGCGGCATGAGTGTGCGCGCCTATCACCGGGTCATCCGGGTGGCGAGGACGATCGCGGACCTGGAGGGCAGGGAGCGGATCAGGGAAGAGGACCTCTTCCTGGCTTATAATTACCGGCAGGCAGAGATCCTGCAGGGAGGGGGCTGAGAGGAAATGGGAGCTTTTTTGCACCGGTATTACTGCTGGATGGACCAGGTCAGAGGAATCGGACGAATCACAAAACTGCGCCTGCTGCGGAGCGCGGAAGAAAGAGATCTGTTTTCCGCTGAACTGACAGATGCCCCGACCGGCCGGGCCGGAGCGGAGCGGATCTACCGGGCGTCGGAGGAGGAACTGCGCTTTCTCTGCGGAGAAGCGTGCACATTTCAGGCAGATGCGGAAAGAACCGCACAGATCCTGAAAAGAGCGCAGAGGCAGGAGCCGGAGAAAATCGCGGATGACCTCCGGCAGAAGAATATCAGCTATATCTGCCTGGCGGAGGAAGGATTCCCCGAAAGACTGCGCAGGATCCCTGATCCGCCCTTCGGTCTCTACTGCCGGGGAAGCCTGCCGGATGAAGATGATCTGCAGCATGCCGCCGCAGTGATCGGGGCGAGGCTGGCTTCCGGATATGGCCGGGAACAGGCGCGGCGGTTCGGCTTTCGGCTGGCGGCACGGGGGATCACGATCGTGAGCGGAATGGCCCGGGGAGTTGACGGAATCGCCCAGAAAGCGGCACTCGATGCGGGCGGCAGATCCTTTGCGGTTCTGGGCTGCGGCGTTGATCTGTGCTATCCGGATGAAAATCAGGCGCTATATGACCGGCTTCTCGAAGCGGGTGGGATCCTCTCCGAGTTCCCGCCCGGGACACCGCCGGATTCAAAAAACTTCCCGCAGCGGAACCGGATCATCAGCGGCCTTGCAGACCTGGTCCTCGTGATCGAAGCCAGAAAGCGCTCGGGGACTCAAATCACCGTCGATATGGCCCTGGAACAGGGTAGAGAAGTTTTTGCACTTCCCGGGCGCGTGAGCGATGCGCTCAGTGACGGCTGTAACCGGCTGATCCGGCAGGGGGCCTGGATCGCGACCTGCCCGGAGGATGTCCTGGAATACTTCTACGGGACAGGATATGGAGAAGGGGATGAAATCATAAAAAAGACCGGACAGGGGGAGGAAAAGCCTGCCGGCATGGCCGGAGATATGGCAGTGAAGAGGGGGAGTATGACTGCGAGCATGGAAGCTGCAGCAGGAGATCCGTATCATGCGCAGAAAAATGAGCTGGAGAAGAACGATTCCGGGATCGATGATCTCATGGAGCCGGAAGAGACCGTCCGCCAGCCGCTTACGCTTGCTGACCGGATCCTTACCCTTCTTTCGTATGAAGACGGGAAGCATATCGAACAGATCCTGACAGAGCTCGGTGAGATGGCAGAGCAGGAAAGCGGCACAGAAACAGCGGCAGGCAAAGAGATAGAGACAGGCGTCGGGCTGGCGGAGCTGAACCTTTGTCTCTTCCATATGAAAATGGACGGACAGGTGGACGAGACGATGGCGGGATATTACAGGAGGACCGGTGCATAGGAAATGAATGTGAAATACCTATGTTCTGTGATACAATATGATCAGCCGGATAACTACACTGCAGATGAACGCCCCATCTTATCTGGTCAGATTTGGAGTAGTAAGAAACCTTTCTCAGGCGTTGATCAGTATGGAGGTGGATGAATGAAAAGAATCATGTTTTTTTTGTTGGCGGCAGTGATCCTGCTGGCGGGCTGTGGTGCAGGCAGTACGGGCAGTCCGGCTGCGGGTTCATCTCAGGGGAAGGCCTCCGGTCAGGAGGCAGGAAAAGACATCGTTGATAACCTGAAAACGATCGGGGATATCAAGCAGCTGGATGACGACATGGTCCGGGAGGAGGCATATTTTGAGGATTTCTACGCCTGTGTGATCGATGTGGACGGAACGCTGTACCGTCTTGCGGCAGAACTGCCGGAGGATGTTTCGAAACAGATTTGGAGCATAGACTTCGAGGATGAAGACCGCGATGAAAAAGTCAATGAACTGATGAAGTCTCTGGAGATCACCAGGAAGGACAACTTCAGTGAGCTGATCATACCTCAGGAGGAGCTGGACAAGCTTGTGGGCAAAACCGGCCAGGATCTTCTGGATGACGGCTGGTATTCAGGCGGTTACAATCTGGAGAATATGGAATTCTGGATGTACAAGGATCCCTTCATGTATACGGTCGTCTTTGAAGGAACAGCTGAGCCGACGGAAGACGGTGACGACAATGAAATGATCAAAGATCTGAAGGTCAAATCGGTCACTTATTCCAGCCTTGGAAACGGCTGTGAGTGGGGCCTCATAGAGGAATGATGGATGTGCACCGAGCGGCGGGATTTTACTGTATAAGCAATTGGTATCTGCAGGTCCCTGCCTGAACACTTGTGTGTTCCGGCATGCCCTGTCAGAAAAACAATATACTGCCGGGACGTCAGGGAGCAGATAGAAATCATATGAGTAAAAATAAAAAAAGGAAAAGCCCCGCGGGGACTGTCGCGAAGATCATACTGCTGAGATATTTGAGCAAAAGTATAGCCCGGAAGGATCTGGAGCGGGCAGAGGCGCGGATGGCCGGCGGTATGTCCGGCCGCAGGGCCGGGATCCGCTCCAGGGCCGATGCAGTTTTACCCAGCCCGGAAAAAATGCTCTTTCATGCGATCGGGGGAAGCCCTTCCTCCCTTGTGTACGCGGGATCAAAACTCGCCGCCAGACAGGTGAAAGAACTGCGCAGGGAGGAGCGGAAAGGAATAAGTCCTGCCGGGAAATTAAACAGTCAGAATCTGGCCCGGGCGACCCGTCAAAAGACCCCGCACAGGCTGCGGAATCTACTGCTGTTGGCGGCCGTCCATGAGCTCACGAAAAAACCGGAAGTCAAAAAGGCGTCTGGCCTGCATTTCTCGAAGATCCGCCTGTAAAGGTTTCTCCGGGCGACAGCATGCACAACAACGACCCGGACCGGATCGATATTTCTGTGATCTGAGCTGCCGGAACGATCCCGATCGTTCTGTATGAAAGCTGTGAAAAAAGTCCTGCACCGGAAGACCGGTGCAGGACTTTTATAATCATGATGATGGATCGGTTCATCTCTTGCCGCGCTGGAGCTGGCCCTGATACTGCTCGATGCCTCCGATATTGTAGACCTCGACATAGCCGAGTTTGCGGAGCTTCGAGGATGCCTTGCGGGCACGCGAGCCGCTCTGGCAGTAGACAAAGATGGGTGCGGACTTGTCATGCAGGAGGTTCACGGCATTATCGATTTTTTCGACGGGGATGTTGCGGCTGCCGCCGATGTGTCCCTGGCGGTATTCTCCCTCCGTGCGGACATCGAGGAGTACAGACCCCTTTGTAGTCCTGCAGCGGTTGACTTCCTTGTTGATATCGACAGATTTAAAAATATCCAGAATTGACATGAAACCTCCATACAATTTTAAAGAATGATACCTGCCTCTTATACTTCTTTATAGGCCGGTGTGTCAGCAGGCGCGTTGAGATATCCCTTGAGTTCGTCGTCGAGCTTGAGCAGGGTGACGGAGAAGCCCTCCATGTCGAGGGAGGTCATGTAGTTGCCCACGACGGTCTTGGCAATCTTGATCCCCTTGCCGTCAAGGATCTCTTTGACGCGCAGGTTGGCAATGAAAAGCTCGCTCAGCGGGGTTCCGCCCATGCCGTTGACCATGACGGCAACTTCGTCGCCCTCTGCGTAGATGCCTTCGTCAAGGATCTTGCCGACAAGGTGGTCGACGATATCGTTGACAGGGGAGATCTTTTCGCGGTGGGTGCCGGGCTCACCGTGGATGCCGATGCCGATCTCGACCTCATCCTCGGCCAGATCGAAGCCGGGCTTGCCGACGGCGGGAACGGTGCAGGGGGCAACGGCCATGCCCATGGAGCGGACGTTGGCGATGACTTTCTCTGCGACGCGCTTGACCTCGGGGAGGTCTGCGCCGGTCTCTGCGCATGCACCTGCGATCTTGTGGACGAAAACAGTGCCGGCGATGCCGCGGCGGCCGGTTGTCCAGGTGGAATTCTCGACGGCGACGTCATCCGCGACCACGACCTTGTCGACTGTGATGTCCTCATCGGCGGCCATATCGGCGGCCATCTCAAAATTCATGACATCACCGGTGTAGTTCTTGATGATCAGGAGGGCGCCCTTGCCGCACTCTGTGGCCTTGATCGCTTCATAGACCTGGTCCGGGGTGGGAGAGGTGAAGACTGCGCCTGCGACTGCCGCGTCCAGCATGCCCTTGCCGACATAGCCGCCGTGCGCGGGCTCATGTCCACTGCCGCCGCCGCTGATCAGGACGACCTTATCGGTCTTTTTTGCTCCGGTGCGGGCCACGACGTCCGTGCCGGGGACACGCTCGATGTACTCCGGAAAAGCAGCTGTCATACCGTTGAGCATCTCATCAACTACATTGTCGACACCATTGATCAGTTTTTTCATGATAACCCTCCATTTAATCTAATAGTTTCTTCATTCCGCGGGCCTCTTCGGCAGCGGCAATCACTTCCTCCAGTGAATCGCCTGACGAGGCGGAGACCGCAGCACTGACAGAACCTTCCAGGACCGGAGCATCCGCGATCCGGACCTGTATGTCCGAATGGTCATCGTCAAATTCCAGAAGTTCGATGGCCGTCTCTGTACTCATAATACCGCTGCCCAGATCCACCATGGCGCAGACACCGTCGCCGCTGTCGGCCTCGATCAGGGCGTTCTGGATGCGCATGGCATCCGTGCCGATGCTGCCGTCCTCCATACCTCCGCAGGCGATGATGCGGAGATCGGGGCCGGCCATCTGTGCCGCGAGCTCGCGGATCCCTTCTGCGGCCAGCCGGCTGTGGGATACGATCACAATTCCAACCATGTTACACCTCAAATCCTGTGCAGATGATCACATGAAAAATAGAGACGAAACGAAAAAGGGCTGTTTACAGGGCGCGCACCCAGTCGCGGATCGCTTCCATGGTCAGCAGGGACGAGGTTGCGCCGGGATCCTGGTGGCCGATGCTGCGCTCGCCAAGATAGCTGGCGCGGCCCTTGGTGGCGATGATGGTCTTGGTGTATTCGACGCCCTCCGCGGCTGCGGCGCACATGGCATCGAGGCATTCCGCGAGATCCTTTCCCGCATCCGCAGCTGCGCAGTATGCCTCATATCCGGGAATGATGGCGTCAAGCATGGTCTTCTCGCCGCGCTCTGCTTTGCCGCGCTGTTTGATGCCTCCGATGATGGCATCGAGGATATCCTTTCCGTCCTGGACCGTCAGTTCCGTCTTGCCGGCTGCGGCCTTGGCCGCCTTCATATAGGCGGTGCCGTAGAGCGGGCCGGAGGCCCCGCCGACCTTGGAAAGGAGGACCATGCCGGCCTTCTTCAGCACAGCGCCGATGTCCGACTCATCCTGCGGAAGCTGTCCGAGCGCTTCGGTATAGCCCCGCGCCATGTTGATTCCGTGATCCGCATCGCCGATCTCGCGGTCCAGCTCGGTGAGAAAATCCTTGTTTTCTATGATGATGTCCGCAATTTTCGAGATGCATTCGTAGACTTTTGAAGCCATATTCCTCAACTCCCTTCTGACATGATTAAATACGGCATTTATGTGCCGCTTTGCTAATATTATATACCTCTTACCTGAAATGTGCACAAAAATATCCGTAATATCCACGATTTTTTATGAGATTCGTTAAAAGAGGGACAAATGGCTGTCGGATTGTCTGAATATGTATGCAGGCGGATGTTGAAAAAGTTCCGGAAAAAGGGTAAAATAGCAAATTGTCTGTGCGCGGGGCATTGCGGTTTTCTTTCGATGTCCTGCGCCTGAATAATACCATTAAGTATATGCACGACAGCAGGCATCATTATCAAAGGATTCAGGAGATAGGAAGATATGGCACTCATCAAAAAGCCTGTCACAGGTATGAAGGATATCATGCCGGAGGAGATGGAAATCCGCGACTACGCGATCGCCGTGATCAAAAAGACTTATGCGGAGTTTGGTTTTTCCTCGATCGAGACACCTTGTGTCGAAAATATCGCCAACCTGACCAGCAAGCAGGGCGGTGACAACGAGAAGCTGATTTTCAAGATCCTCAAGCGCGGCGAGAAGCTGAAGCTGGAGACAGCAAAGTCCGAGGAGGATCTGGTGGACGGGGGACTCCGTTATGACCTGACGGTCCCGCTGGTCCGCTACTATTCCAATCACGCCAACGACCTGCCCATGCCCTTCAAGGCCCTGCAGATGGGCAATGTCTGGCGCGCAGACCGTCCCCAGAAGGGGCGCTACCGCCAGTTCATGCAGTGCGATATCGACATTATCGGTGAACCCACGAACCTGGCGGAGATCGAGCTGATCCTGGCGACGACCACGACACTGGGCAGACTTGGTTTCAAGGGCTTCCAGATCCGGATCAATGACCGGCGGATCCTGGCCGCCATGGCGGCTGCCTGTGGATTCCCGGAGGACCGCTTCGGCGAGTTTTTCATTATTCTGGACAAGATGGACAAGATCGGGCTGGACGGCGCGGCGAAGGAGCTCGTGGAGAGCGGTTTTACGCAGGAGAGCACGGATGCCTGCATCAGCCTGTTCAAGGGCCTGGACGAAGCGGGAGACCAGCTGGCCTATCTGGAGGACAAGCTGGCAGATGTCATCGCGCCGCAGGTGATCCCGGATCTTCGCATGGTCATTGACAGTGTGGACGGCGTCAAAGAGGCAGATTTTGCCATTGTCTTTGATCCCACCATCGTGCGCGGCATGGGTTACTACACCGGCACGATCTTTGAGATCGCCATGCCGGAGCTGGGCATCAGCTGTGGCGGCGGCGGCCGCTACGATGCCATGGTCGGGAAGTTTACAGGCAAGGATGTCCCTGCCTGCGGATTCTCCATCGGCTTTGAACGCATCATCCTGATCCTGATGGAACAGGGCTTCAAGATTCCGGGAAGCCGCGAGAAGGTGGCATTCCTGCTGGAGAAGAACCTCCCCGCAAACCGCATGCAGGACGCCATGGTTCAGGCACAGCAGGCCAGGGCGGCAGGAAAACAGGTGCTGCTGGCCAGAATGGCCAAGAACAAGAAGTTCCAGAAGCAGCAGCTGCGGGACCGCGGTTACGAGTCGTTCGAGGAGTTTTATACCAATCCGATCTCGAAGTAAGATCGATGGATCATTCTCCGGTAAACGAAAATCAATAGATAAGATCATTATAATAGAAAGAAGGAAACGATCAACATGGCAGAATCGATGAGAGGCCTGCACCGCACATGCCGGTGCGCGGAGCTGACAGAAGAGTATGTTGGAAAAACAGTGACAGTGATGGGCTGGGTCGCCAAGCAGAGGAACAAGGGCGGAATTGTCTTTGTCGACCTGCGCGACCGGAGCGGCATCATCCAGCTGATCTATGAGGAGGCGGACTGCGGCGAGGAGAACTTCCACAAGGCGGAAAAGATGCGTGCGGAATTTGTCGTGGCGGCGACCGGCACGGTCACCATGCGCAGCGGCGCGGTCAATCCCAACCTCCCCACAGGCACGATCGAGGTGCGTGTGACGGACACCAGGATCCTGTCCGAGTCCGAGACCCCTCCCTTCCACATCGTGGAGAACAGCAATACCAAGGAGGAGCTCCGTCTGCAGTACAGAAGCCTTGACCTGCGCAGGCCTGACATGCAGCGCAAGCTCATGCTCCGCAGCAGGATCGTGCAGGATATGCGCACCTTTATGGACAAGGAGGGCTTCCTGGAGATCGAAACACCGATCCTGTGCAAATCCACGCCCGAGGGTGCGCGCGATTATCTGGTACCCAGCCGTGTCAAACCCGGCACCTTCTATGCCCTGCCCCAGTCTCCGCAGCTGTTCAAGCAGCTGCTGATGTGCTCCGGCTATGACCGTTATTTCCAGATCGCGAGATGCTTCCGCGATGAGGACCTGCGCGCCGACCGCCAGCCTGAATTCACCCAGGCGGACATGGAGCTTTCCTTTGTGGATATCGACGATGTCATTGACGTCAATGAGCGTCTGATCCAGTATGTCTGCGAGCGCGCGATCGGGCTCAAGGTCCAGCTCCCCTTCCCCCGCATGAAGTGGATCGATGCCATGAATGACTATGGTTCGGACAAGCCTGACACCCGCTTCGGCATGAAGCTGGTGGATGTCTCCGACCTCGTGAAGGACTGCGGCTTCGGCGTCTTTGCCGAAGCGGCCGGCAAAAAGGGCTGGAGTGTCCGCGCGGTCACCGCAAAGGGCCAGGGCGGCATGGGCCGCAAGCAGATCGATAAGATCGTCGAGATGGCCCGCGGCAACGGCGCCAAGGGTCTCCCCTACATTGCCTGGAAGGAAGACGGCTCCATCAAGTGCTCCTTCAGCAAGTTTATGTCGGAGGAGGAGATCCAGGCTCTGCTGGACCGTGTCGGCGCGGAAAAGGGCGACCTGACCTTCTTTGCGGCGGACAAGAACGGAATTGTCTGGAACGTCCTGGGTGCGCTCCGTCTGAAGCTGGGCGAGGACCTGGGCCTCATCGATCACAGCAAATTCAATTTCCTCTGGGTCGTGGACTTCCCGCTGCTCGAGTGGTCCGAGGAGGAGAACCGCTTTGTCGCCATGCACCATCCCTTCACGATGCCTGTCGAGGAGGACTGGGAGCGGATCGACGAGGATCCCGGCAGTGTCCGTGCCAAGGCCTATGACATCGTCCTCAACGGTGTCGAGCTGGGCGGCGGCAGTGTCCGAATCCACCAGAGCGACATTCAGGAGAAGATGTTTGAGGTCATCGGCCTTTTCAGGGAGGAGGCCAATGAGAAGTTCGGCTTCCTGCTGACAGCCTTCAAGTACGGCGTACCTCCGCACGCAGGACTGGCCTACGGCGTCGACCGCTTTGTCATGCTGCTGGCCGGTGCGGACAGCATCCGCGAAGTCATTGCCTTCCCTAAGAACAAGGACGCGGCGGACCTGATGAGCGGCGCCCCCGATGTGGTCGATCCCGCCCAGCTCACAGACCTCCATATCGCTGTGGAAGAGTGAAGAGCAGGCAATAAGTTACAGCATAGAACGGGCATCACAGACGGCGGGAAGCCGGTGTGATGCCCGTTTGTTCTTTCATTTGGATTCGCTCATCCGTACATAAGGTCAATCGCATGCATCAGGGATGCGGGGCGTCGACCTTGCGCACAGCGATTTCCCCGGGGAGACCCTGCGCGCTGACGGCCATGGTATAGCCGGTGGGGGCGGGGAGGAGCACGTAGACGCCGGGAGTGAGCAGATCCTCTCTCTTCAGAATCTCGATCCTGCCGCGGGAGCCGGGAAAATAAGGATCCGGATCGAAGGGACTCAGTCCATCCCGCATCTTATGCTGCATGACCTCGGAGGTACAGTCCGGATCGCCGGGAGAACTGATCGGTCCGGATCTGTGGTCGTCCGGAACAGGCAGAAAGCTTTCGGGCTCCGCGTAAAGGCCGCATCCGACATACTTGAGGTAGGCCTCCTTGATGGTCCAGAAGCGGAAGAAAAGGTTGTTCATGGCAGCCTGATCTGAGGACAGGCCGAGAAGCGCATGGTATTCGGGGCCTGTGAAGAAACGTTTTGCGATTCGCAGAGCATCCACCCGCAGCTGGTCATGTGCCTGAATGTCCAGGCCGACCTCCCGGTCGGAGAAAGCGCAGGCAGTCAGGCTGCCTGAGTGTGAAAAGTTAAAATGGACATGAGAACAGGAAGGGAAAAAAGGTTTTCCGTACTGCCCCCGCTCGATCATATTGTCCGGCGTCACAGCACTGCAGGAAATCCCCATTTCACGGAGGCCGGTCTCCAGGAGGAGACGCTCACCGGCGGACAGGACTTTATATTTTTTTGCGGAGGAGGATCCGGCAGATCCTGTTTCCGGAGAGGTTCCGGAGGCACTGGGGCCGGTACTTGTGTGACTGCTGTCCTTATTTTCGCAATATAAGATAAAAAGCATAGATGTCCTTTCCGCCCTGGGCACGCACGAGGATCAGGAATAGCTGCGCACCTGCTTTTTTGTTTTTTACAGAGGTTTTTATCAGAGTGGAGGAAGCCCCTGCTTCTATAAGGGGCGGGATAAGAGCTGCACCTGACCGTCTCGGCGGCGGGCCGCAATCCCTCGCAGAGATAAACGCTCCGCACCGCAAGCGAGTCTTGATTCCCGCAGGATTGTACCATAAAATAAAAAATGTTAGTATACTGAAATACTGCAGGGAAATAAACAAGTATATGAGGGGGCTGTCAGCCCCGGGAATGGAGTATCTATGAAAAAAACAGTATTGGCAGTCATCCTCTGCACAGCCCTTCTGGCAGCGGGATGCACGGCACCCGGCGCGGGTTCCTCCGGGGCGCAGAAGGAGGCGGATGCAAAGCAGGAGAGTGCCGTGGAGGATGCCGGAAAAGAAGAAAAAACAGACGCTGCACAGACCGGCCTGTCCGGAGACCTGGAAGGATCTGCAGATACAGCTTCTGCCGCAGCATCAGAGACATCAGAAGAGACATCTGAAGAAGCAGCAGATGCTGCCGCCGTGACTTCTCAGAAAGCGGCTGCAGAACCGGCAGCAGGCACCGGGGAAGCGGCGGTCCCTGAAGAGGCGGCCGGGCAAGAGCAGGCGGCGTCCGAAGGTGCGGTCAAAACAGAAGAGACAGTGGCAGCCGGCGGGGCGGGAGCATCTGCCCAGGGCCAAGACCAGGGCGCGGAAGAAAGCGGGGAGGAAGAAAAGTCCGCAGGCCTGCCCGACAGGGTCGTGCCCGGCGGCGCGGCATCCGCCTATGTCTTTCCGGAATATCCGGAAGAGCCGATCCCCGATTATTATACTCCCTATGGCGTCTGGACCCTTGTCTACGACTCCGGATTTGAGGTCAAGACCCGCTATTCCGAGGCCGGCCTGACTTATTACAAGGAGAGCGAGGAGTTCTTCTTCCGGCTGAACAAGGATCTTCCCGATTTCCGCGCGGAGACAGCCCACATGCTCTTCAACATGGCGGGGCCCATGGACCCTGCAGAGGCGGGTGATGAGGTCTTTCCTTATGAGGAGGGCTATGTGATCTACGTCCAGCTGGACGACGGCAGCGCATATCAGATTTCCAAGTGGGATCTGGACCTCAGGGGCAGGATCTTCGTCCGGGAGCTGTATGAATCCTTCCGTCAGAAATGGGAGGGGGCTTTCTAAGTCACAAAATAACCTTTTGCATTGAGGCAGGCATGGTGCTATAATGGCACAGTGTCTGCCTTCTGCTGTATGCAGGAGCGCGCGTACATGAGATGAACATTGAGGAGCTGCAGAGCGTTTTTATCCATCACAGTCTTCTGCAATGTCCATATATTCCGCGTGGAACCGCACGCAGGCCTTCGCATGCGGGGCGGATCGCGGAAAGATCCAATGTATACATGAAGGAGTTGATGAAAATGAAGAAAACGAGAGCGGTCATTTCCCTCCTGCTGGTAGCTGTCGTCACAGGCCTGATGGCATATACCGTGCTGGTCGGACTTGGCAAGGGTCACAGAGGTTCGTATCACAACATCAAGAAAGGTCTGGATCTGGCCGGCGGCGCCAGCATCACCTACCAGGCGGTGGGCGAAGAGCCCCCGACCCAGGAAGACCTCAATGATACCAAGTACAAGCTGCAGCGCCGTGTCGACCAGTACAGCACGGAGGCACAGGTGTACACGGAAGGCACGGACCGTCTGAACATCGAGATCCCGGGTATCTCCGGTGTCGCGGAGACAAACAAGATCCTGGAGGAACTTGGACGGCCCGGCTCCCTGTATTTTATCCGTCAGACTGATGGATCCGGCAACCAGAACTATCAGCTGGGCGTCACCGAGGACGGCGGGATCGAGTATGTCCTGACCAAGGACCTGCAGCAGATCATAGCGGACGGGGACGCGGTCGTCACCGGTACCGAGGTCTCGGACGCCAAGGCCGGCTACCAGCAGGATGACATGGGCAACAAGCAGATCGTTGTCTCCCTGACCTTCAATGAGGACGGCAGGGCAAAATTTGCCGATGCAACGAAAGACGCCTTTGCCAAGGGTGAATCGATCGGTATCTACTATGACGGTCATTTCATCAGTGTTCCCACTGTTCAGGCCGAGATCACGGACGGACGCGCCATCATCACCGGTGAGAGCACCATTGAAGAGGCCGAAAACCTCGCCTCCACCATCCGCATCGGCGGACTGAAGGTCGAGCTGGAGCGGCTCCGCTCCCAGATCGTCGGCGCCCAGCTGGGACAGGACGCGATCCGGACCAGTAAGTTTGCCGGCATGATCGGTTTTGCCTTGGTCGCGATCCTCATGATCGCCATTTACCTGCTGCCCGGTTTCGCGGCAGTCCTGGCCCTGGGCATCTATGTGCTCATGATGGCCCTGGTCCTCAACGGATTTGACATCACGCTCACCCTGCCCGGCATCGCGGGTATCCTGCTGTCTGTCGGTATGGCCGTCGACGCCAACGTCATCATTTTCGCCCGCATCCGCGAAGAGCTGGCGACCGGCATCGGTGTCAAGACCGCCATCAATAACGGCTACCACAAGGCCCTGTCCGCCATCATCGACGGCAACGTGACCACCCTGATCGCGGCGGCGGTCCTGGGTATCCTGGGTTCCGGTACGGTCAAGGGCTTTGCCTACACACTGGCCATCGGTATCATTCTGTCCATGATCACCTCCCTGTTCGTCACCCGTTTCCTGATGAACATCTTCTACGGACTGGGACTGACGAACAAAAAGCTCTACGGCATCGGCAGAAAGAAAGAGCCGATCCGCTTTGTCGAGCGCAAAAATATCTTCTTTGCGGTTTCAATCGCACTGGTCCTGTCCGGCTTTGTCGCCATGGGCATCTTCCATGTGCGGCAGGGCAATGCCCTCAACTACAGCCTTGACTTTGTCGGCGGTACCGCCACGAATGTCAGCTTCAATGAGGACATGACCCTGGAGGAGATTGAAAAAGAGGTCGTTCCTGTCTTCACACAGATCACCGGCGACAGCAATGTGCAGGTCCAGAAGGTATCTGGCGGCAACGAGGTCATCTTCAAGACCGCCGTTCTGGACAATGACAAGAGTACGGAGCTGTCCAACCAGCTCGTGGAAAAATTCAAGGTCAACAAGGACAGCATCACGTCCGAGACCATCAGCTCCACGATCAGTGATGAGATGAAGCGCGACGCTCTTCTGGCAGTCGGCGCGGCCCTGGTCCTGATGCTGCTCTATATCTGGTTCCGGTTCAAGGATCTGCGCTTCGGTGCGTCCTCCGTCATCTGCCTGGCCCACGATGTCCTGGTCGTCCTGGCCTTCTATGCCTTTGTGCGGATCAGCGTCGGCAGCACCTTCATCGCCTGCATGCTGACCATCGTCGGTTACTCCATCAACGCCACCATCGTCATCTTTGACCGTGTACGCGAGAGCCTGCGCTCCAGGCGCAGGGATGCGACCCTGGCGGATGTCGTCAACGAGAGCATCACGGACACCCTGTCCAGAAGTATCTTCACGTCGCTGACCACCTTCTTCATGGTGCTGGCCCTTTACATCTTCGGTGTGGCCAGTGTCAAGGAGTTTGCACTGCCCATCATGATCGGCATCATCTGCGGTGCCTATTCCTCCGTCTGCCTGGCGGGTTCCATCTGGTATGTCATGCGCAAAAAGGCGGATGATGCTGCGCAGAGCAGCTCCGGATCGAAGAATTCCGGCAAGGGCGGCAGCGGCTCAGGCCAGCAGTCCAAAAAGAAAAAGGATGATTACTCCAACCTCTCCAAGAGGGAGCGCAAAGAGCGCCGCCGCAGAGAGGAGGAGGCAAAGAACAGGGCCAAGATCACCGTCTGATCATGGCCGCTCCTGATCTCATGATTAACGACAGGGGGGATGTAACAGCATCCTCCCTGTTTTTCAAACTGTGCATCCCGGCAGATCCGGCGATCTCAGTTCAGTGAAAGGTGTGCGCAGATGGCAAAATGGATGGTCTATCAGAAGCGGGAGGATTTCCGCGCGATCGCGCAGGAATGCGGGATCTCGCCGGTGCTGGCCCGTGTGATCCGCAACCGGGATGTGATCGGTGCGGGTGAGACGATGCGGTTTCTGGATGGCAGGCTGGAGGACCTGCATGATCCGCGGCTCCTGCCGGATATGGAGAGGGCCGTGGAGATCCTGGCCGGAAAGATCCTTGAAGGCGTGCCGATCCGTGTGATCGGGGATTATGACGTCGATGGGATCTGCGCTTCCTATATCCTGCTCAGGACGCTTGCGGCCTGCGGAGCCCGGGCGGATGTCGTGCTGCCGGACCGGGTCAGGGACGGGTACGGCATGAATCCCCAGATGGCCCGGGACGCCGCGGAGGACGGGATCGGCCTGATCCTGACCTGCGACAACGGGATCGCGGCTGCAGAGGCGGTCAGGACAGCAAAGGAAGCCGGGATCTGTGTGATCGTGACCGACCACCACGAGGTGCCTTTTGAGGAGGATGACCGGGGAGAGAAGAACTGGATCCTGCCGCCGGCGGATGCCGTTGTGGACCCCAAAGTGCGCAGTGCGGTCTCCGGAGAAATGGATTATCCCTATACCGATATCTGCGGGGCCGTGGTCGCCTGGAAGTTGGCGGACCTGCTGCTGGAGAAACTGCAGCCGGACCAGCGGACCCGGGTCCTGCAGGACCTCTTGCCTTTCTGTGCCCTGGCGACGGTCTGCGATGTCATGCCGCTGCTGGATGAGAACAGGATCCTGGTCAGGGAGGGACTGGCCGGGGCTGCGGTCACTTCCAATGTCGGCCTCAGAAGCCTTCTCATCGTCAACGGACTGGAGGGGAAAAAGCTTAGCGCCTACCACGCCGGATTTGTGATCGGCCCCTGCCTGAACGCGACCGGACGCCTGGACAGCGCGGAGCGCGCCCTGGCCCTCTTTCTGGAGGAGGATCCTTCGGCGGCGCTGCGCAGCGCCCAGAAACTGAGGGAGCTCAATGACAGCCGCAAGAGCCTGACGGAGCAGGGGGTCGAGGCAGCCATGACCCAGGTCCGGGAACAGGGACTGATGAAAAAGCGCGTCATGGTGATCTATCTGCCGGACTGCCATGAGTCTCTGGCCGGGATCATCGCCGGCAGGATCCGGGAGCGCTGCAGCCGCCCGGTCTTTGTCCTGACCAGGACGGAGCAGGGGACGGTCAAGGGCTCAGGCCGCTCCATCGACGCCTATGATATGTTTGCCTCCATGACGGCGGTCAGGGACTGCTTCATCCAGTTCGGCGGCCACAAAATGGCGGCGGGCCTTTCCATGCGGGAGGAGGACATCCCGGTCCTGCAGGCCAGACTGGAGGAGGAGTGCACACTCCGCGAGGAGGACCTGACGGATGTCCTGCACATCGATATGGAACTGCCTCCCTACCTGTGGACGATGGAGATGACGGAGGAACTGGACCGGCTGGAGCCCTTTGGCATGGCCAATCCCAGGCCCGTGTTCGCGGCACGCGACATCAGACTCCATTCCCTGCGGGTCCTGGGAAAAGGCAGGAATGTCCTGCGTATGGAGGCATCTGACACCTCCGGAAGGCGTATGACCCTGATCCGCTTCCAGGAGGAGGCGGTATTCAGGGAAAGCCTTGTCTCCGCTGCGGGCAGCAGGACCTGGGATACCCTGTGTGCGGGATATGCGGACCTGCCCGTCCGCATGGTCTATTACCCGGAGATCAACGATTACCGGGGCAGGAGATCCATGCAGTATATTGCCAAGGATATACATTTCCGGGCATGATTTTTCAGCCCGAAAGACAGCTGTTCAATGACCGGATGCAGACCATCGCCGTCATCAGAGGCGAACCTGTGAATGACCGGATATGGGACCGGTGCATCCTGTCCAGTAAAAAACAGAAGCAGGAGGCTGCTGCGATACGATGAGAATACATGAACTGATTGAAAATCTGCCCTGTACCTTTCTGAATCTCAGGGGAGAGACCATTTCTGATGAGGGTGCCGTACAGGCACTCAGGGACCGCGAGATCACTTCGATCACCAATGACTCGAGAAAGGTGGAGCAGGGAAGTCTGTTCTTCTGCATCAAGGGTGCCAACAGCGACGGACACGACTACGCCGCCATGGCGATCGAAAAGGGCGCTGCCGCCCTGGTCGTCCAGAAGAGTCCGGACCCGGAGGTCATGAGCGGCAGCTGGAAGGAAGATGGGAAGGATGAGCCGGTCATCCTGCTGACAGAGGATTCCCGCTATGCCATGGCAGTCATGTCTGCTGCTTTTTACGGACATCCGGCAAAAAGGATGCGCATTATCGGGGTGACGGGGACCAAGGGAAAAACGACGACCACCTATATGGTCCGCTCCATCCTCGAGGCGGCAGGCATCAGGACCGGACTGGTCGGCACGATCGAGACCCTCTTTGAGACGGAAAAGGGAGAAGTCCGGATCCCTTCCGCCAATACCACCCCTGAGTCCATTGTCCTGCAGCGGCGGTTTAAGGAGATGGCGGACAGCGGCGTGGAGGCTGTCGTCATGGAGGTCTCCTCACAGGCGCTGATGCTGCACAGAACAGCAGGCTTTGTGTTTGACCTGGGCATCTTCACCAACCTGTCTCCGGACCACATCGGTCCCAATGAGCACAAGGACTTTGAAGACTATCTGCACTGCAAGAGCATGCTCTTTCAACAGTGCCGGACCGGGATCCTCAACGGCGACGATCCGCACTGCGGCGCGATCCTGCAGGGACATACATGTGCGGTCGAGACCTTCGGACTCGGCCAGGACAACGACCTGCGCGCGCAGAATATCCGGCTGATCCACACACCCGGTGAGCTGGGCATTTCCTTTGAGACGGACGGCCTGCTGCATGTCCATGCGCATGTCCCGGCGCCGGGACGGTTCAGCGTCTACAACGCCCTGTGCGCGATCGCGGTCTGCAGGCATTTTGATGTCAATGAAAACGAGATCCGGGAGGCGCTCAGGCAGATCCATGTGCGCGGCAGGATCGAGATGGTGAAGGTCAGCGATGACTTTACGCTCATGATCGACTACGCCCACAATGCCATGGCTCTGGAGAGCCTGCTGCACACCCTGCGGGAGTATGATCCCGGCCGGCTGGTCTGTGTCTTTGGCTGCGGCGGCAACCGGTCCCGTGCCCGCCGCTTTGAGATGGGAGAGGTCAGCGGCAGACTGGCCGACCTGACCGTGATCACATCGGACAATCCGAGGTTTGAGGAGCCCATGGACATCATCGCGGATATTGAGACCGGCATCAGGCCGACCGGCGGCGCCTATGTGACTGTGCCGGACCGCAAGGAGGCCATCCGCTATGCTATTACCCACGGACAGCCAGGAGATATCATTGTCCTGGCCGGCAAGGGGCATGAGGACTATCAGGAGATCAGAGGGCAGAAATACCACATGGATGAGCGCGAACTGATCCGCGAGGTCCTCGAAGAATCAAAAGAACAGTGACCGGAGGAAGACAGTCGGAAGTTACAGCTTGACACGGAGGCTTCTTTGGAAAAATACGCACTGGTGATCATCGATATTTCCAGACGGGGACTTGACCGGCCCTTCAGCTACCTGGTACCTGACAATCTCCGGGACCGGGTGCGGGCCGGCAGTATCGTCATGGTGCCCTTCGGAAAGGGGAACACCCTCCGGAAAGGTTATGTGGCAGGGTTTTCCGACAGCACGGATGTGCCGGCTGAAAAGATCAAGGAGATCGCGGAGACCGTGGAACCGGCCAGGGGATATACCCTGGAGGACGACAGTGAATTCTATCTGCGGCTCGCTGCCTGGATGAAAAACAGGTATGGTTCAACCATGGCGACCGCCATGCGGACGGTCCTGGCCTCCCGGAAGACCGGGACGATCCGGGAGCGCCGCCAGATCCGCCTCCTGACAGACAGGGAAGAGGCCGCCAGGCACCTGGAGGTCTATGAAAAGAAGCATCAGACGGCCCGGGCCAGACTCCTGCGGGAACTCCTCGATGCGCCGGTCCTGCCCTGGTCCCTGGTCACGGAGCGGCTCCATGTGTCTGCATCCGCGGTCAATGCGCTGAAACGGGCGGGGATCATCGAGGTGGAGAAGGTGCAGGAGCTCAGAAATCCGGTCCATGTATCCCCGAGCACGCAGACCGGCATGGAACTGAGTCCGGCCCAGCGGCGGATCGTCGAGACCGTCATCGCGGATTTTGACAGGATGCAGAAGGCCGGGGAGGGCGCCGCGCCGGGAGAGGAGCCCGCGCCGCCGGTCAGCCTCATTCACGGTGTGACCGGCAGCGGCAAGACGGAAGTCTACATTTCGATCATCCGCGGCATCTGTGCGCGTGGCCGGCAGGCGATCATGCTGATACCGGAGATCTCCCTCACCTTTCAGACTCTGATGCGCTTCTACAGCCATTTCGGGGACCGGGTCAGCGTCGTCAATTCCTCCCTGTCCGAGGCGGAGCGCGCGGACCAGTGGGAAAGGGCCCGCAGGGGAGAGATCGATGTGATCATCGGGCCCCGGAGCGCCCTGTTTACGCCTTTTGCGAAACCGGGCGTCATCGTCATTGACGAGGAGCACGAGCACAGCTATAAAAATGAATCCATGCCCAAGTACCAGACCCGGGAAGTGGCGGAGCAGATCGCGCGCATGCACGGCGCCGTCCTGGTCCTGGGGTCGGCGACGCCCTCCCTGGAATCCTACTGGCGGGCACAGCAGGGAGAGATCCGTCTCTTCCGTCTGCAGGAGAGACTGACCGGCGGAACCCTTCCGAGGGTGGAGACGGTCGATATGCGGGCGGAGCTCCAGCGCGGCAACAAATCCATGCTCTCCGCAAGCCTGTACGAAAAAATCGAGGACCGGCTGCGCAGGGGTCAGCAGAGTATGCTCTTTATCAACCGCCGAGGATACGCGGGATTTGTGTCCTGCAGGAGCTGCGGATTTGTGGCCAAGTGCCCCCACTGTGACGTCTCCCTGTCGCTCCACGGAAACGGACGGCTGGTCTGCCACTACTGCGGGTATGAGCGGAGCGCCTTCCGGACCTGTCCCGAATGCGGCTCCCGCTATGTTCTGGCCATGCGGGCGGGGACGGAGAAGATCGAGGACGCCCTGCGGGAGACCTTCCCGACCGCCAGGATCCTGCGCATGGACGCGGATACGACCCGACGCAAGGGAAGCTACGAAAAGATTCTGTCCGCATTCTCCTCCGAGGAGGCGGATATCCTGCTGGGGACCCAGATGATCGTCAAGGGACATGACTTTCCCGGCGTGACCCTGGTCGGGATCCTCATGGCGGACCTGTCCCTGTACGGGGATGATTACCGGGCGGCGGAGCGGACCTTCCAGCTGCTCACCCAGGCGGCCGGCCGGGCCGGCCGGGGCACGGAAGCGGGAGATGTCGTGATCCAGACCTATCAGCCCGATCACTACGCCATCCGTCATGCCGCCAATCAGGATTATGAAGGATTCTACCGGGAGGAGATCGCCTACCGCCGTCTCCTCCGCTATCCGCCTGTGGCCCATATGATGGCGGTCCAGATCCAGTCGGAGGAAGAGGACGCGGCCCTGCGCGCGGCCAATGAGATCCGCCTTGTCCTGATGAAGAAAAACAGGGCGGGCCTGCAGATCATCGGCCCGTCCGAAGGGTCCTACCGGAAACTCAGGGGACTCTTCCGCTTTGTGATATACCTGAAATCCGAAAAATATGATACACTGATTTCCTGCAAAGACCTGATCGAAGAAATGGAGGCCGCCGACAGGCGGCCCGGCGGAGGGCTTTTCCGGCAGACGGAGGTCCAGTTTGACTTCGACCCGGTCAATACATTCTGAACAAATATAAGATGGAGGTTTACATGGCACTCAGAAACATCAGGGAGATGGGGGATCCTGTCCTCGAAAAAAAGGCAAAGGTGATCAAAGAGGTGACGCCCCGCATCCGATCTCTCGCGGAGGACATGCTGGAGACAATGTACGATGCCGGCGGCGTCGGACTGGCAGCGCCCCAGGTGGGGATCCTCAAGCGGCTGGTCGTGATCGATGTCACAGAGGAACAGAACGAGCCCTACACCATGCTCAACCCCGAGATCATTGAAGCCGACGGCGAGCAGACCGGCTACGAAGGCTGCCTGTCCGTCCCCGGCAAGGTGGGCGAAGTCACCCGCCCCAACAGGGTGGTCGTCCGCTACAGCGACCTGGACATGAATGAATGGGAGATGGAGGCGGAGGAATTCCTGGCCCGCGCGATCTGCCATGAACTGGATCATCTGGACGGACACCTCTATGTCGAGAAGGTCAACGGAGACCTCCTCGAGGCGTCGGAACTCGAGGAAGCCGCCCTGGAGGAAGAAAGCGAAGCGGAAGCTGAATAATAGTATCTGTTCAGCACCCCGCAGGAAAGTGACGGATTGTGCGAAGCGCGGGGTACGAAGCGCTCCGGATGGAGGAATCATATGAAGATTATTTTTATGGGGACACCGGATTTCGCAGTCGCTGCGCTGGATGCCCTGTGCGCGGCAGGTCAGAATGTCATTCTGGCCGTGACACAGCCGGACAGACAGAAGGGCCGCGGCAGGAAGGTGATCCAGACGCCGGTCAGTGTCTGCGCGCAGAAATGGGGCGTCCCGGTCTTTCAGCCGGCGCGCATCCGTGAGCCGGAGGCGGTCGAGAAGATCCGGAGCCTCCAGCCGGACCTGATCGTCGTGGCGGCTTTCGGCCAGATACTGCCGCAGGAACTGCTGGATATACCCAGGCTGGGCTGTGTCAACATTCACGCGTCCCTCCTTCCCGGGCTCAGGGGCGCTGCCCCCATCCAGTGGGCTGTGATCAACGGGGATGCGGAGAGCGGTGTGACCCTGATGCAGATGAATGCCGGCCTTGACACCGGTGATATTCTCTTTCAGGAAAAGGTGGCGATCGGACCTCAGGAGACCGGCGAGAGCCTGTATGAGAAACTGGCGGAGCTGGGGGGACAGATGATCGTCCGCTATCTCCCCGCGATCGAGTCCGGGGACATAAACCCGGTCCCGCAGGATGATGAGCGGTCCTCCTATGCGCCCATGCTTCGCAAAGAGATGGGAGAGATCGACTGGACCATGCCCGCGGCACAGATCGAGCGCCGGCTGCGGGGCATGCTGCCCTGGCCGGGGGCCTATACAAAGCTGGACGGACATGTCCTCAAGGTCTGGAAGGCGGAAGTCGCGGAGCCTGAACAGGATGCCGGACCGGTATTGCCCGGGACTGTTCTTTATACGGATAAGTCCAGGATCTGTGTCCGTACCGGCGATGGAGTCCTTGCCTTGCTGGAAGTGCAGGCGGAAGGAAAAAAGCGGATGGGCACGGATGCCTTTCTCCGCGGCACAAAGATCCCTGCGGGTACACTTCTCGGAGCATGATATGAATCTGCTTGCGGCTGCCAGCAGGCACCGGTACAGCAGTAAGGATTGGAAGGAGGCTTCTGTATGTATTACTACGGCGGCTATGGAATGTTTGACGGAACATATCTGCTTGTCATTGTCGGAGCCCTGCTCTGCATGCTGGCGAGCGCGCATGTCAAATCGACCTATCGCAAATATGCCAGGGCCGGGAGCGCATGCGGCATGACCGGCGCGCAGGCGGCTGAGCTGATCCTGCGCAGAAACGGTGTGATCGGTGTGACGGTCCAGCATGTGGCCGGTGAACTGACCGACCACTATGACCCCGCCCGCGGCGTGGTCAATCTCTCGGACACCACCTACAACTCCACATCGGTGGCGGCCATCGGTGTGGCGGCCCACGAATGCGGACATGTGATGCAGCATGAGAACGGTTACCTGCCGCTCCGCCTCAGGACAGCTCTGGTGCCTGTCGCGAACATCGGGAGCAATGTGGGTATCTGGATCGTTATGCTGGGCCTGATCTTCGGCCTCAATGACACCCTGGCCATGATCGGGATCTATCTGTTCTCCTTCGGCGTCCTCTTCCAGCTGGTGACCCTGCCCGTCGAGTTTGACGCATCCCGCAGGGCCCTGGTCATGCTGCAGGACTACGGGATCCTGGGCCAGGCCGAAGTGAAGGGGAGCCGGTCTGTACTCAATGCAGCGGCGCTGACCTATGTGGCTTCCGCGGCCGCCTCGGTCATGCAGCTTCTGCGTCTGCTCATGCTGGTCAACGGCGGACGAAGGCGCAGATGAGCGGGAGAAAAGCCCGAAGCGGGGGCGAAGATACCCGGATGAGAGATCAGAAACAGACGAACAGACCTGGAAGGGCACGGAGGGACGCGCGTGAAGCCGTCTTGCTTGCCCTTCTTTCCCGTGTCAGAAATGACACCTTCAGCAACGTGCTGGTGAAGAGAACACTGGATGACTGCGCGGAGATGAGCACAGCGGAGAGGGCCTTTATCAAGCGCCTTCTGGAAGGGGTCATCGAGCGTGAGCCTGAGCTGGACGCGCGGATCACCCACTATACGAAGCGGCCGGTCACGCGCCTGCATCCGGCCGTTCTGCAGATCCTGCGCATGGGCATCTATCAGATCCTCTACATGGATGCCGTGCCCGACAGCGCGGCCTGCAATGAGTCTGTCCGTCTGGCCAAAAAGCATGCGCCTGCAAGGCTCTCGGGATTTGTCAACGGCGTTCTGCGCAATGCGGCGCGGGATGCGGATTCTGAGAGGAAAAAGGAGGACCCGGACATTTCCGTCCGCTATTCCATGCCTGCCTGGCTGACAGAGATGTGGACAGAGCAGCTGGGAGAGGAGACGGCCGTGCGCCTGCTGGAGGCACTGATGGAGGTGCGCCCGGTATCAGTCAGGACCGCGCCGGGGCTGGCTGTGCAGGAGAGGGAGAAGCTGATCCTGCAGCTGCGGGAGGCCGGTGCCGTCGTGGAGAAAGGCATGTGGCTGGAGGATTCACTGCGGATCCGCAGGACCTCCGACCTGCGGAAACTCCCCGGATTTGACCGGGGACTGTGGACGGTGCAGGACGAAAGCTCCATGCTGGCCGTCCGGGCGGCGGGACTGACCGGAACGGAGACGGTGTACGATGTCTGTGCCGCCCCCGGCGGTAAAAGCTTTTATGCGGCGCAGATCCTGCAGGCGGCCGGTGAGCCCGGAGCGGCTCAGGTGGGGAGGGTCTTCTCCTTTGACCTGACAGCGCGCAAGACAGACCGGATTCGGGAGGGCGCGGCCCGCCTGCAGCTGACCAATATCATTGTGCAGGAGCGCGACGCCAGACTGGACCAGCCTGCGGAGAGGGAGCGGGCGGACGTCCTGCTCTGCGATCTGCCCTGCTCGGGACTCGGTGTCATCGGAAAAAAGCGGGACATCAAATACCGGGCCAGCAGGGAGGGGATCCTTTCCCTGCAGACCCTGCAGCGTCAGATCCTCAAGAGTGCCGTCCGGTATCTCAAGCCCGGCGGCGTCATGATCTACAGCACCTGTACCATCAGCCGGGAGGAAAATGAAGACAATGCGGCCTGGATCGAGAAGGAGCTGGGCCTGGTGCCGGATGCGCTGGAGCCCCATCTGCCGGATGGGATTCCGGGACTTCAGGGACATATGCTGCAGCTGCTGCCGCATGAACACGGTACCGACGGGTTTTTCATCTCACGTTTCCGCAGGCCCCCGGTATGAACAGCGGAAAGAACGGACTGCGGCATTCATACAGAACGGACAGCAGCATTCATACATATATGAATAAAGAAAGCGGGCAGCCTGCGGGAGATTCAAAAGAGCTGAAACGCAGCTGACGACGCACAAGTGACAGCATTCAGCCGGGCATTGTTGCCGGATCACAGATCAGAAAGAAGCGATGAATACAGAGAGCAGAAGGACAGAACTGAATATACAGGCTTTTGACGGGACCGGACCGGGGGAGGCTGCCGTGTCATCCCCGGATATCAAGTCCATGCTCCCGGAGGAACTGAAAGAACTGGTGCTGGAGATCGGACAGCCCGCCTTCCGGGCCAAACAGCTCTTTGAATGGATCCATGTCCGGCGGGCAAAAGAATATGCCGGCATGACAAATCTGCCGGCTGCGCTGCGGGACCAGCTGGAAAGGGACTATCCGCTCGTCAGAGCCTCCGTCCGGGACCGGCAGGTATCCGCCGTCGACGGGACGCAGAAATTCCTGTTTGAGATGCCTGACGGGTGCCTTGTCGAGAGTGTTTTCATGCGTTACCGGTTCGGTAACAGCGTCTGTATATCCTCCCAGGTCGGGTGCCGGATGGGATGCAGCTTCTGCGCGTCCACCCTGCACGGACTGGTCCGTTCCCTGACGGCCTCGGAGATGCTCGAACAGATCTATGCCATTGCCCGTGAGACCGGGGAGACGATCTCCCATATCGTTGTCATGGGAATGGGCGAGCCCCTTGACAATTATGAAAATCTGCTGCGTTTCCTGCGGCTTCTGACATGTCCGGAGGGGATGCATCTGAGCCAGAGGAACGTGACGGTCTCCACCTGCGGGATCGTCCCCAACATCTACCGTCTGGCGGAGGAGGGCCTGCATATTACCCTGGCCCTGTCCCTCCATGCTGCGACCGATGCACAGAGGCAGAAGATCATGCCGATCGCCCGGCGCTGGTCCATCGAGGAACTGATGGAGGCCTGCAGGGCCTACTATCGCGCGACCGGCAGGCAGATCACCTTTGAATACAGCCTGATCCGCGATGTGAATGACAGCGAGGCGGATGCAGCCGGTCTGGCCAGGCTCGCCAGGCCTCTGCAGGCCCATGTCAACCTGATCCCGGTGAATCCTGTCCGGGAGAGCGGCTTCCGCCATCCCGACAGGAACCACGTACAGGCCTTTAAAAAGAAACTTGAAAATCATGGTGTAAATGTTAGTATTAGAAGAGCATTGGGCCGGGATATCGAGGGGGCCTGCGGACAACTGCGCAACAGATATGTCACCTCTTAAGTGCCTGATGGATTTCTGATCGATGCTACATGATCAATGTGACAGATAATCGGGGGGAGTTATGCCATCTTCTTTTTCAATCACTGATACGGGCAGACGGAGGAAAATGAACCAGGATTATGTCTTTACCAGTGACATTCCGGTCGGTCCTCTTCCCAACCTCTATATCGTCGCCGACGGGATGGGCGGTCATAACGCAGGGGATTATGCCTCCAGGTATACAGTTGACCGTGTGGCAGCAGCTGTCGCGGCGGCCGGAATGTCCAAGTCCGATCCTGCAGCCATACTGGCGGAAGCGCTCAAAGATGCCAATCAAAAGCTGCGTGAGATCGCTGCAAAGGATGAATCCCTGTTCGGCATGGGGACGACCTTTGTCTCCGCGTCAGTGCGCGACGGCAGACTCCTGGCGGCCAATGTCGGCGACAGCCGGCTTTATATCCTGCGCGGACCGGAACGGATCCGTCAGATCACTGTGGATCATTCCTATGTCGAGGAGATGGTCCAGGCGGGCAGGATCGACCGGGAGACGGCCAGGACCCTACCGGATAAAAACATCATTACAAGAGCCGTCGGCGCAGAGGACGATCTCACTGTCGATTTTTTCCGTGAGGATCTGACAGAGGGAGAGCTGCTCCTGCTGTGCTCGGACGGCCTGACCAATATGCTGACCGATGAGGAGATCGTCAGGATCGTTTTTTCCTACAGGAATCTGGAGGATGCGGCGGACAGACTGATCTATGAAGCCAATATGGCGGGGGGCCAGGACAACATATCCGCTATCCTCGTCAATCCTTTTGAAGCATATTCACTGTACCGGTAACGGACCCGGTACACACTGGAGGATCCAGTTCTGATACCCGGACATCCTTAAAGCGCATGGACCCTGGCGGGATGTCCTCGACGGTCATAAAGTCCGGAGGATCATATGATAAAGATAGGTATGTTGATTGCGGACCGCTACGAGGTGCTGGAAAAGGTCGGTACCGGCGGCATGTCCGATGTATATAAGGCAAAGGACCACCGGCTCAACCGCATGGTGGCTGTCAAGGTGCTCAAACAGGAGTTTTCCGAGAACGCGACGTTTGTATCCAAATTCCGCGTGGAAGCACAGGCGGCTGCCGGTCTGATGCACCCGAATATTGTCAATGTCTATGATGTGGGCGAGGAAAAAGGTGCCTATTACATCATCATGGAGCTGGTCAACGGGATCACGCTCAAGCGCTATATTGAGAAAAAAGAAAGGCTTGTACCGCGCGAGGCCGTGACGGTCGCCATCCAGGTCTCGATGGGACTGGCGGCAGCCCACCGCAACCACATCATCCACAGGGATATCAAACCGCAGAATATTATTATTTCCAAGGAGGGCAAGGTCAAGGTGACGGACTTCGGCATCGCCAAGGCCTCCACCAGCAACACGATCACATCCAATGTCATGGGGTCTGTCCACTATACTTCGCCGGAGCAGGCAAGGGGCGGCTACAGTGACGAAAAGAGCGATGTCTATTCTCTGGGCGTCACTCTGTATGAGATGCTGACGGGCCGCGTGCCCTTTGACGGGGAGACCACCGTGGCTGTTGCCCTTCAGCATATCCAGGATCCCTTTCCCTCTCCCAGGGAACTGGTCCCGGACCTTCCCCGCAGTGTGGAGCAGATCGTGCTCAAGTGCTGTGAAAAGAGCCCGGACCGCCGCTACCAGAATATGGAGGAACTCACGGCTGACCTTCGCCGTTCCCTCAATGAACCCGACGGAGATTTTGTACACCGGATCGGAGACGAAAACCTGTCCGAGACCCGCGCTGTGACAGCCAGAGAGCGCGAGGAGATCCGCAGGAGATCTTCCGCATCCGTTCCTGCCGCAGCAGGAACGGATGCTGCCGGATCGGATGCTGCAGGCGCCGCCGCCGGAGCTTCCGCCCTCGTCTCAGGGACCGGGGAGGCTGATCCGGGCATGGCCCGTGCAGACGGGAGGATGAACGGAGCAGATCCTGCCGGCCCCGGAGCAGAGATCGCGGCCCGGCCCGGAGAAGCAGGCCGCCTGACGGACAAAGATCCGGATCCCTATCCGGAGTCCAGTGATAACAAGGAATATGATGGATCTGATGAAGAAGATGAGGAAGAGAAGGAACTGGAGGAGGATGAGCGCAGACTGGACCGTCTGATCCAGATCCTTTCGGTTGTCGCCGTCATCGTGATCGGCGTCGTCCTCGTGATGGTTTTCGTAAACCGGGATCATGATTCCGACAAACAGGATGCCGCGCAGGAAACTGCCGCCGCGCAGTCTGCGCAGGAGGATACAGAAGAGCAGGAGGAAGAAAAGCCGGAGCTTCTGACCGTCCCGCAGGTGATCGGCCTGCGCGAGGCGGAAGCGGAGGCCGCCCTGGGACGTGCCGGCCTGGAATGGGACGTCGAGTACGGAAGCTCTGACAAGTACGGCGAAGGCATTGTCATGGCCTGCAGCGCCGCAGAAGGGTCGCAGGTGGAAGCCGGGACCAGGATCACACTGACGGTCGCCGTCGTCGAAAAGACCACTGTTCCCGATGTCACGGGAGAGACCCAGGCGGTTGCCGCGGAGACACTGGAGGATGCCGGCCTTACGCCGGTGGTGGAACATCTGTACAGCGAAGAGACGGACGCGGGCTATGTCGAGCGGCAGAATCCGAAGGAGAACACGGAAGTACCCGCCGGTTCATCGGTCACGATCTATGTCAGTGACGGGCCGGACCGGACCGGAATGGTGCAGGTTCCCAACGTCCTGGGCCTCACGGAACAGGAGGCGGCGGAAGAGCTGCTCAAGGCCGGCCTGAAGCTCGGGAAATCCGAGGTGACGGATACAAGCGGCCGCTATGCACCCGGCGTTGTCATCGGACAGTCCATGGATCAGGGCGAATATGTCGAGAAAAACACCCAGATCGATCTGGAGATCAGCGGGGATGTACTCTACAGCTACTCCGCCAAGATCGAGGCGCCCCGCTACAGCGAGGATCCGGATTATAAAGAGGGAACGGCCGTGACGCTGGTCATTGAGACCAACGACGGGGAGACGATCCTCAACAAGACCACGACCTCCTTCCCCTATCCCGTTTCCTTTACCGGGATCTCCGCCTCCGGCGGAACACTCCACATGTCCTATACGAACATCGTACAGGAAGAGGCGGAGACAGGAGCGACGGACGGTGACGGCGGACAGCAGACGACAGAGTACGGTGTTCCCATGGAGATCACCAGAGAACTGACTTTCAGCAGGGACTGAAAAGGGCTGGAATCCTGGAAGCACGCAGACGAATGATGGAACGGAGACCATAACCACCGGTATGAAGGGAAAGATCATCAAGAGCATAGCGGGATTCTATGAAGTGCACACGGGGGACTGTGTGTACCGGTGCAGGGCAAAGGGGATTTTTCGCGCGCTGGGCAAAAAGCCGCTGGTCGGCGATGATGTGGAAATCGATATCACGGATACGGTGAGCGTTCCGAAG
This sequence comes from uncultured Lachnospiraceae bacterium, assembly GCA_902781215.1. Lineage (GTDB taxonomy): Bacteria > Bacillota > Clostridia > Lachnospirales > Lachnospiraceae > CAG-791. The sequence goes on along the minus strand of CACZIO010000014.1, from coordinate 15,300 downwards.
GAGGGAAATGTGCGGGCGCTCCTGCCCAGGAAAAACGAGCTGGTGCGTCCCAATGTCGCAAATGTCGATCAGGCCCTCCTGATCTTTGCCATCACCCATCCCGCCCCCAGCTACAATATGCTGGACCGCTTTCTGATCACCATGCAGGAGCGGGCGCTGGATGCGGTCCTCTGTTTTACCAAAAAGGACCTCGCGACGCAGGAGGAGATGCAGGAGCTGCGGGAGACCTACGAGGCCTGCGGCTGCAGGGTCCTCTTTATCAGCAGCTTTATGCCGGAGAGCCTGGGAGAAGTACAGGCCGTCCTGGCGGGGAAGACCACCGTCCTGACAGGCCCCAGCGGCGCCGGCAAATCCACGCTCATCAATACGCTCTGCCCGGACGCGAACATGCAGACGGGTGAGCTCTCGCGCAAAATACACCGCGGCAAAAACACGACCCGTCACGTCGAGCTGCTCGCCGTGGATGAACGCGGCGGCGGGGACTGGCTCCCGGATACCTATCTGGTCGATACACCCGGCTTCACGTCGCTCTGGGTCCAGGATATTGAACCGGACCAGCTGCACTATTATTATCCGGAATTTGAAAAGTATGAGCCCGCCTGCCGCTTTAACGGCTGCGTCCACATCAACGAACCGGACTGCGCGGTCAAGGCCGCCTTGGGCAGGGGAGAGATCAGCCGCATCCGTTACAGAAACTACTGCGAGATCTATGAAGACCTGCGGACCAGAAAACCTGTGTACGGCAGGAAATAGGAGATCAATTGCCATCATGAAATATCTGAAAACATTATTGGGAGGTATCCTGGCGGGTATCTCCATTTCCATCGGGGGGACCGTGTTCCTCTCTCTGGATGACAAAGTCCTGGGCGCTGTCTTTTTTACAGTGGGACTGTTTACTGTGTGTACCTTCGGATTTGACCTTTTTACAGGAAAAGTCTGCTATGTGTTTGAGAGAGACAGGGACTACGCGGTCGGGCTTCCTGTCATGTGGGCCGGCAATTTCGCCGGCGCCTGGCTGACTGCCACCGCGGAGCGTCTGACCAGGGTCGGTCCGGCCCTTCAGGAAAAGGCCGCCTCCATGTGCGCCGTCAAGGCGGGAGATTCCCTGTTGAGTCTCTTTATTCTGGGGATCCTGTGCGATATACTGATTTACATCGCTGTGGATGGTTTCAACAAGAACCCCCATGAAGTCGGCAAATATCTCTCCCTGTTTTTCGGTGTCACGGTCTTTATCCTCTGCGGCACAGAACACTGCGTCGCAGATATGTATTATTTCTCCGTCGCCGGCATGTGGAACGGGCGCACCCTGCTCTGCCTTCTGGTGATCACACTGGGCAATGCTTTCGGCGGCGTGCTGCTGCCCTTGATGAGAAAACTGCGATAAAATCACAAAGAACATGATCAGGAATAGATGCGGGAGGTCACTATGAACAAAAGGACCGTGCATGATCAATGGATGAAGAATATGAATAAGAAGCTGTCCCGGCTTGTCTTTGTTCTTGCGGCTGCGGTCATGTGCTCTCTGACAGCAGGCTGTGCCCGGAATAACGACCAGGACGGGGAAGCCGTGACCGTTGTCGTCGAGGATGTGTCTGAAGCGGCAGAAACTCTGGAAACCGGAGAGACAGCAGAGACAGATCTGACGTCAGCTGCCCCGGCTGCGGCAGAAGAGGACCCACACCTGTCATCGGTGTCATCGGATGATCAGGCGGAGAAGGACGCAGGTGCCGTTGACGGCCGTAAGGATACGGTCAAAGGCGCCTTTGCCGGAGAGGAGATTCCGGACGCGGCAGGGACAGGAGCTGCCTCTATCGAAGAAGAGGATCCGAAAGCGGCAGGGACCAGAGCTGCCGCCATGGAAGAGGCGGACCCGGACGCGGCAGGGACCAGAGCTGCACCCACCGAAGAGGAAGAGCCGGGAACAGCAGGCACAAAAACAGCTGAGATTGCTGATGCAGATTCAGCCGGTCCGGGAGCACAGCAGGTGCAGGAGGACCAGAACGGAATCAGCTTTGACGGTGAGTCAGACCTTGAATACAATGCGCGGCAGATCATGCTCGCGGATGAGTCGATCACCAAAGAGGGAGCGCTGGGTGTCGCGGCCTATCTGTGGCAGATGGGATTCGGGCGCATGAGCGGATACCCCACGGTCGGAGAAGTGAACGGCGGGACCGTTCTGACAGTATTCGACGAGGAGGGTCTCTTTTACAATATCATTCTCACACCGGAAGGAAAGATCCAGCAGGTAGAGGATGTAGAGGGAAACGAGCTCATTTCCCTGGGCACAAAAGCGGGGGAGAGGATGAAACCGCCTCTCTCCGGCGCGGATGTCATCGCCCTCCTGGAGGAGTGGAAAAGTCATGGCGGACACGGCGAAGTCGTGGCCGCCTACAATCAGTTTGCGGGCGATTACGGCCGCAGCAGGATGGACGGCGGGGACCAGTGGTGTTCGGAGACCGTCAGTGCAGCCTATGCCGCCCTGGGAGCTGCGGACAGGATCGGCGGAATGGCCAGCAACGGCTTTTCCTATGAAAAAAATGCCAGGTCGATCGGGGCCTGGGTCAGCGGCGGTGGATATATCCCCAATATCGGAGATATTGTGATCACACAGGATTCGGCGGGGGCTCGCCACACCAGCTGTGTGGTCAGCTGCGACGGTCATACCATTCACACGATCGCCGGCGGCGGCAGCAGCATCCATCACGGGACCATCTCCGTGGGGTCCGACCGCATTGCCGGGTTTGTCGTTCCGGAATGGTGAGAGCCCGTGCGCAGTCAGGGAAGAGATGATTTGTGAGTATTTCTTTTTCTGCGGTTAAATCCGTTTAACCTGCCGGAAAGCCGTTCCGGAGGCTGTGCAGAAACCGATATATAAACAGAAGACTATCGGATAAACAGCTTTTTGATAATTTTTTATCAAAAAATGTAGAACATTTTGCTAAGATTCGTAGCACAGACACCAAAAGTATGTTAGAATGCTCATTGGTATCTGATACCCGAAAGCTCAGGTTGTTCAGTCATTAGATTTTCCTGCATGGGGGGAAAATGCGCAGGAAGCAGGAAGGCCGGGGATTGAGCTGGTCATCAGAGTACTGTCACTTAACAGATACGGAGGGAAAAACAATGAACAACCTGAACAGTCTGGACAACTGCATCAATTTCCTGCTGACCGGTGCGCAGCATGCTGTTTTCCAGTACATGAAGAAGAATCTTGCCCAGTTCGGTATCACGCCGATCCAGTATGGTGTTCTGGGATGTATCTGGGAATTTGACATGCACAATCCCAAGGATATTGCGACCCATCTGGGCGTCGAGAACTCGACGATCTCCGGAATTCTGGAGAGAATGGAGAACAAGGGCCTGATCCGCAGGATGATCGACAGCTCGGACAGGCGCTTCATCCACATCGAACTGACGGATGTGTCCAGGGATCTTGAGATTCCCGTTCGAACAGTTGTGACGGAGGTCGACAAGGTGGTCCTGGCGAAGTTCGGGGAGAAGGAGATCGGCATGCTCAAGGATATGCTCCGCAGGATCAATGCGGAGGAGCTGTGATCCATCCGCAGATGATCCGGATGGTTATTTCAGAGGATCATGCATGCGGATGAAAGCCGTAAAGTCCTCGAATTGATTGAAAAAAATTTATGAATAACAGGAATTGATAATCTGCCGGTATTGTGCGTTCCTATGGGCGTGCAATACCGGTTTTTATGTGCTTGTACATTTTGCACAAAATTGTGACGCGTGTTTTTGACTTTTTAACGAATCGACGGAAGATAGCGTCAAACTCTTGTCATTTGCACGTGTTCATGTTAGTATACTTCCATAAAAGCATGAGGCTTATATTTTTTTGCACAAATAGTTAGCGCGCTAAATATTTGGAAAAACAAGTTTTTAGCCGCTACCCGCGGCAAGGGGGTCTACCCGAAAGGAGGAGTTTTCATCAAATGAATTTTGGAATCTTGGTTTTGGTACTTGCCTTGGTGCTGTTCGGCGTTTTGGCATTCCTTCAGCTCAGTGCGCTGATCCTGGCGCCGCTGGTCTCCATCTTCGTCATTGTCTGCAGTAAGTTCCCCGTTGAACTGCTGCCCGAGGGCGTTGAGAAGATGACCATCCTGACTGGACTGAAACAGCTCTTCATGCCCGCAGCATCGGCATATGTCACAAGCTATTTCCTGGTATTCTTCGTAGGCGCCCTGTTTGGTGCAGTCTATCAGTTTACCGGGGCTGCAGAGTCCATTTCCAAATGGATCGCAGGCTTCAGCAAGGGCAAATTTGCTGCTCCCATCATCTTCATCATCACCACCATTCTGACCTACGGCGGTGTCTCCGGATTCGTTGTGTTCTTCGTTATCTACCCGATCGCGCTGAACCTCTTCAAGGAGTCCAACCTGACCAGACGTCTGATCCCTGCCGCGATCTCCGCAGGCTGCTGGACCGTTTCCATGGTCGCTCCCGGTTCTCCTTCCATCCAGAACGTCATCGCTATGACCAACCTGGGAACACCTTCCACCGCTGCATTCGCGCCTTCCATGGTCGCAGTCGTGGTCGAGTTCGTTCTCATCTTCGTATGGCTTGAGTGGAGGGCTCGTTCCTTCACAGCCAAGGGCTATTTCTTCGATGATCAGAGACTGAAATTCCAGCTTGATCCCGAGGAGATCGGCCAGGGCGGCCGTGAGGACCTTCCTCACTGGGGCATCGCTCTTGCTCCCATCATTCTGATCCTGGTTCTCTTCAACGGCTTCAAGGTTCCCGTCGAGGCGGCCGTTTTCGCAGGTGTTGCTGCGGCTACCATCCTCATGTGGAAGAAGGTCCCGGGCGGAATCAAGGAATGGCTCAAGGTCTTCAACAAGGGCGCTGCTGACTCCGGTGTCTCCATTCTGAACACTGCAATCGTCGTCGGTTTCGGCGGTATCGTTCAGAAGACCCAGGGCTTCCAGGATCTGGTTGCGGCTCTGAAGACATGGAACATCTCCCCTCTGGTATTCGTTATGCTGACCGTCGCGATCTGCGCAGGTGCATGCGGATCCGCATCCGGTGGTATGGGTGTTGCTTTCAACGCTCTGACAGACACCTACATCGAGCTCGGTGCTAACCTCGAGCAGGTCCACAGAATCGCTGCCATCGCGGCCGGTACTCTGGATACCCTGCCTCACCAGGGCGCACAGATCACTCTGCTCGGCATCTGCAAGATGACTCACAAGGAAGCATATTTCGATATCTTCGTCACACAGATCGCCATTCCTTTCATCGCATGCTTCGTCTTTATCGCATGCTGCGGTTTTATGTAAGAAGTAGAGTTGTCATGGTATTATGAGCTTCTATATGGAATGATTTTGCAGGGGATACGCAAGTTTGCTCTGTGAGAAAGTTCTTGAGGGAAGTACTCTTGTAACTATAATATTTGTTTCATTTTTCAATATAAAAGCCTCAGGACTGTCCCGTGCCCGCCGCGGACACGGGACAGTTTATGTAAGGGACCGGTGCTTTTTCCACGCCGGTGTTCTGCGCTAACTATCAAAGGACCTGAACTTGGGAATGTGTATGGTTTCAGGGATGTTATGTTCAACAGCTTCATGTTAAAGATGGCAAACAAATTTGAAAGATTCGTTTACCGGGACGTGAAAAAGTTGTATCATATTTGTGTAACCGCTGCCCCGCGAGGGGGAGCAGAACAATAGTAACTGTCAACAGTATTCATTGAAGGAATCCATTCAATTCAAAGGAGGAAAAAAATGGCATACGAATTCAAGAACTTACTGGTCGAAGTCGCTGATGGTATCGCGGTTGTTACAATCAATCGTCCGAAGTCTCTGAACGCTCTGAACAGCGAGACACTGGCTGAGCTGGATGCAGCTTTCGCAGCAATCGAAGCTGATCCCGAGGCTAAGGTTCTGATCCTCACCGGTTCCGGCGAGAAGTCCTTCGTTGCAGGCGCTGACATCTCCGAGATGGTCAATGCTTCCGCTCCCGAAGGCCGCACCATGGGCCTGCTGGCTCGCGTTGCTTTCAAGCGCCTTGAGGATATGGAAAAGCCCACCATCGCTGCAGTCAACGGCTTCGCTCTGGGCGGCGGCTGCGAGATCTCCATGGCTTGCGATATTACCCTTGCTTCCGACAATGCCAAGTTTGGTCAGCCTGAAGCTGGTCTGGGAATCCTTCCCGGCTTCGGCGGCACACAGAGACTTCCTCGTCTGACCAACAAGAAGATCGCAAAAGAGCTCATCTTCGGCGCTGACATCATGATCTCCGCTGACGAAGCTATGCGCATCGGCCTGGTCAACCATGTCTATCCTCAGGCTGAGCTGATGGACGAGGCTAAGAAGCTTGCTAAGCACTTCATGCTCAGCAGCCCCTACAGCATCGCTCTGGCTAAGCAGGCCATCAACGTTGGTCTTGACACCGACATCGATGCCGGCCTGAAGCTCGAGGCTAACCTCTTCGGTCTGTCCTTCGCGACTGCCGACAAGAAGGAAGGCATGACCTGCTTCCTTGAGAAGAGAATGAAAGAGAGAAAGTTCATCGGCAAGTAATTCGTCCGGAAAATCATTTCAACTCAGGTAACCATACATTTCCCATTTTTAGGATTTAGCGGGCCTGCCCCGCAATGATCCGATGCTGCCGCAGGCGATCCTGCAACCGCCGGCGGCAGCATTTTTTAAAGAATGGGTATCAATGATTTTCAAGTGAAGGAGTATTATCCATGTCTGTTAAACCTATTATCAGCGCTGCCGAAGCTGCAAAGTTTGTGCAGGATGGCATGACTTTTGTTACCACTGGTTTCGTTGCCTGCGAGATGCCTGAGTCCCTCAACAAGGCTCTGGAGAAGAGCTTCCTGGAGACCGGCCATCCCCGTGATCTGACCCTCTTCTATGCGGCTGCACAGGGCAACCGCGACGGCTCAGGCGCTGACCACTTCGCACACGAAGGTATGCTCAAGAGAGTCATCGGCGGCCACTACAACATGGTTCCCGAGCTCGGCAAGCTGATCTTCGCCAACAAGCTGGAAGCTTACAACCTTCCTCAGGGTACTCTGTCCGAGCTGTGCCGTGATATCGCTGCCCACAAGATCGGCACCATCACACACGTCGGTATGAACACCTTCTGCGATCCCCGCCTCCAGGGCGGCAAGCTCAACGACGTCACCAAGGAAGACCTGGTCGAGGTCGTCAACATCGCAGGTGAAGAGAGACTGCTCTACAAGGCATTCCCTCTTCAGGTCGGTTTCCTTCGCGGCACCTTTGCGGATGAGAACGGTAACGTCACTCTGGAGCGTGAGTGCTGCACCAACGAGGCCACCTCTATTGCGGCAGCTGTCCACAACAGCGGCGGCAAAGTTGTTGTCCAGGTTGAGAAGGTCGTTGCGGCCGGCACTCTGGATCCCCGCCTCGTCAAGATCCCCGGCATCTATGTCGACGCGATCGTCATTGCTGAGGCTGAGGAAGACCAGGCTCAGTGCCAGGGCACTCCCGGATTTGATCCCAGCATGACCGGCGAGATCCGCATCCCTATGGGTGCGATCCCTGCTCCTAAGCTCAGCGCCAAGAAGATCATGGGCCGCCGTGCTGCTATGGAGCTCGAGGCTGACAAGGTCGTCAACCTTGGTATCGGCGCTCCCGAGTTCGTTTCCGCAGTTGCGAACGAAGAGGGCATCGGCGATTACATGACCCTGACCGTAGAGGCAGGTCCTGTCGGCGGCGTTCCGCAGGGCGGCAACAAGTTCGGCGGCTCCATCAACGTCGAGGCGATCCTGGATCAGCCTTATCAGTTCGACTTCTACGATGGCGGCGGTGTTGACCTTGCATTCCTCGGCCTTGCAGAGTGCGACAAGAAGGGTAACATCAACGTTTCCAAGTTCGGTCCCCGTCTTGCAGGCTGCGGCGGCTTCATCAACATCACACAGAACGCCAAGAAGGTCTTCTACATCGGCACCTTCACCGCAGGCGGCCTCAAGGAGCACTGCGAAGATGGCAAGCTGATCATCGATCAGGAAGGCCGTCAGAAGAAGTTCATCGACACTGTTGAGCAGATCACCTTCTCCGGTGAGTATGCAAACAAGGTCGGCCAGCCCGTTATGTACATCACAGAGCGCGCTGTCTTCAAGCTTGAGAAGGATGGCATCCACCTTCTCGAAGTCGCACCCGGAATCGACCTGCAGACCCAGGTCCTTGACCTCATGGACTTCAAGCCCATCATCCCTGAGGGCGGCCCCAAGCTTATGGACGAGCGCATCTTCCGCGATGAGCCCATGGGCATCAAATAATTTCTGATCCAGGATCTCCCGGATACAGGGAATCTTCAGAAATGATATTTGAATAATTCCTCTCATGCCCTGGGTGGCAAAGGATTTTCGGATTCCTGCCGCACAGGGTGATGAAGGGGTTATGCGTACACGAAAACATAAACGAAAGTTTACTGCATTATTACAGATAACAGTTTCTTAGTGGACCGGAGGTTTGCACATGCCGACAATGAATCTCGCTGATACGATCATCATGTTTGTAGGTTTCTACTTTCTGGTATCAACGGCGATGATGAAGGCGCATGGCAAGGTAAACCGCATGCTTACGAGCAAAAAGTACGACCCCCAGAAGGCAAAAGATCTCCCCGGGTTTATTGCCAGCATGTACTTGCCCAATATCGCAATCGGCATCATCACGATTGCGGTGGGTGCGGCTCATTACGTTGTGGCGGACATCATGGGACACGATCAGACCGGCGTCTATATTTATGTGGCGTATGTTCTCGTCTATGTCGTGTATGCAGTTGCTCTTGCAAGAGCACAAAAAAAATACCTGTCTCCGAACTGATAACAGATCGGTCAGGCAGGTATCACAGACGAGGCAGTGCATCCTCCCTCTCTGAGGAGGAGCGGTGACCCGGAAATCCTGAACCCGTGCGGTGGAGCGATCCTCTGCACGGGTTTCTTTTATCTCAGTGAGGGAAGATCCCCGCTTCTATAAGCGGTGGGATAAAAGCTGCAGCTTGCTCGTCTCAGTGACGGGTCACAATCCCCCATCGAGATAAACGCGCCCGCAAACCGAAGGTTTGTCGGATGCAGCACGGATGCACGTTGACGGCAAGCGCGCCTGCCGATCGATTTTTCTTGCAGAAGACAGGTAAAAACGCTATTCTATAGAGCAGAAATATTCTTTAGAGCAACAGGAGGTCCTATTTATGATAAAACTGTATGAAGGCGGTGTCTACCTGGTCGGAGGGACACAGATCGTACCTGCTGTGGAAGCGGCAAAAACCGGTCAGCTGGCCGGCGGAAGTGTCAGTCCTGAAGAGGCGAGAAAGGGCACGATCGCATATTCGATCCTGCAGGCCCACAATACATCCGGGAATATGGAGAACCTGCAGATCCGCTTTGATTCCATGGCGTCCCATGACATCACCTTTGTCGGGATCGTACAGACCGCCAGGGCCTCCGGCATGGAGAAATTCCCCATCCCCTATGTGCTGACCAACTGCCACAATTCCCTGTGCGCAGTCGGCGGTACGATCAATGAGGATGATCATATGTTTGGCCTGACCGCTGCAAAGAAATACGGCGGGATCTATGTCCCTCCCCACATCGCGGTCATCCATCAGTACATGCGCGAGGCCATGGCCGGCTGCGGAAAAATGATCCTGGGGTCGGATTCCCACACGCGCTACGGTGCGCTCGGCACCATGGCCATCGGCGAGGGCGGCGGAGAGCTCGGCAAGCAGCTGCTCGAGGACACCTATGATGTGGCCTGTCCCGACGTGGTCGCGGTCTATCTGGACGGAAAGCCGGCGCCCTATGTCGGCCCGCAGGATATCGCGCTGGCGATCATCGGTGCGGTCTTTAAGAACGGCTATGTCAAGAACAAGGTCATGGAGTTTGTAGGCCCCGGCATCAGTGCCATGGACACCGATTACCGGAACGGCATCGACGTCATGACGACAGAGACGACCTGCCTCTCCTCCATCTGGCGCACGGACGCGGATACAAAGGATTATCTCACTGCGCACGGAAGGCCTGAGGATTACCGCGAACTGAATCCTGCGGACGTCGCCTACTACGACGGCTGTGTCTATGTGGACCTGAGCAGCATCAAACCCATGATCGCCCTGCCTTTCCATCCCAGTAATGTCTACGAGATCGACGAGCTGAACGCCAATCTGGCGGACATCCTGCACACCGTGGAGGTCGAGGCGGACCGGATCGCGAACGGACGCGCGAAGTTCACCCTGCTCGACAAGATCAGGGACGGCAGGCTCCAGGTCCAGCAGGGGATCATCGCCGGCTGCGCCGGCGGCAATTACTCCAACATCGTGGAGGCGGCTAAGCTCCTGCGGGGCAGAAGCTGCGGCAACGGAGAGTTCTCCCTGGATGTCTATCCCTCTTCACAGCCGGTCTTCATCGACCTGGCCAGGAAGGGCTATGTCGCTGACCTCATGGCGGCTGGCGCTATCGTCAAGACGGCCTTCTGCGGCCCCTGCTTCGGCGCGGGCGATACGCCCATGCACAACGGCCTCTCCATCCGCCACACCACCAGGAACTTCCCCAACCGCGAGGGCTCCAAGCCCGGCAACGGCCAGATGGCGGCCGCGGCGCTCATGGACGCGCGCTCGATCGCCGCGTCTGCCGCAAACGGCGGCATCCTGACCTCTGCGGCGGAATTTGACGGCTGGGGAGAGATCCCTGCCCACGATTACGACGATACGGTCTACAGGGCCCGCGTCTACCAGGGCTTCGGCAAGGCCGATCCCGCCGTCGAGCTGTTCGACGGCCCCAACATCAAGCCCTGGCCGGATCTGGAGCCTCTGGCGGAAAACATCCTGCTCAAGGTTTGCTCCAGGATCCTGGACGAGGTCACAACGACGGATGAACTGATCCCTTCCGGTGAGACCTCCTCCTTCCGGTCGAACCCCCTGGGCCTGGCTGAGTTTACCCTCTCCAGACGCGACCCCGAGTACGTGGGTCGGTCCAAGGAAGTCGACCAGACCGAGCGCTGGCGCGTGCAGGGCAAAGATGCCTCTGAGAAGGATCCAGCCCTGAAGGCAGTCTACGCCGCGGTCAAGGCGATCCCCGGATCGGCAGATGTCGACGTGCAGGACATCGAGATCGGTTCTGTGGTCTACGCCAACAAGCCCGGCGACGGCAGTGCCCGCGAGCAGGCGGCCTCCTGCCAGCGTGTGATCGGTGGTCTTGCGAACATCACCCAGGAGTACGCCACCAAGCGCTACCGCTCCAATGTCATGAACTGGGGCATGCTGCCCTTCCACCTCAAAGGAAGCCCGGACGCCTTTGACATCGGCGACTACATCTATGTGCCCGGCATCAGGTCCGCCCTGGACGGCGACCTGTCCGACCTGAAGGGATATGTGATCAAGGCTGACGGCAGCACGACGCCGATCGACCTCTATATCCTGGATATGACAGAGAATGAGCGGGAGATCGTCAAGGCCGGCTGCCTGATCAACTTCAACCGCAACCGGAAAAAGAGCTGAATGAGAACTGAATGAGAACTGAAAACGGCTCCGGAGACCTGGCTTTGCGCCGGTCTCCGGAGCCGTTTTGTATCTGAGGCACAATATAAAAATGCAGAGCGTGTTAAAGCGTATCAGAAGATTTTAGAGAAGTATCAGAAACTCCTGCCGGAACCGGAGTGGGAACTGCCGGAGGAGCCGGAATAGGAGTGGGAGTAGGAGGACCGTCCCGAGGAGGATCCGCGGTCGTCATCATCGTTTCTTTTGGGCGGCGGAGAGTAATGTCTGGAAACGACGGAATCGAGGAGTGTGTCCTCAACTTTTTTGATATGGACACTGTCCCTGACAATATAGGAATCCGCGTCCTCCCTGATCGCCGGTGTTGCCATACTAGCCTTGGCCCTGGCCAGGGAGACGCCGCCGAAGATCAGGCCCGCAAGGAATTCAATGATGAGGGTAAACTGCCAGGATCCGGCGGACCGGGGCACACGGCCTGTCCGCAGCATGTGGCCGGTCTGGTCGAGCCACTGGTCGGCTGCCTTAAAGTAGTCCTGGTGCAGGACGACGTCCGTACAGCGGTCCTGCAGACGGCTCCTGTTGACGCCGGAGAGCTTGTCAAGGCCGGTGCCGGAGGCGTTGACGATTGCATAGCCGGAATAGTTGGGGCGCTTGAAAATGGTCAGCTGGATCCCGTCATAGGCGTCTCCCGATCCATACCCCTTTGCCCGGTAGAAGACATCACCGTAGCTCTCGCGGTCCAGAATTCCCTCGTTGAGTGCCGTGTGGATGACGATGTCGAGCTTGTATTTGCCGGAGAGTTCTGCTGCCTTCTGCGTCAGCCTGTCGATCTCCTCTGCGGAGAGGATGCCGGCGTCATCGACAACGCGGGGGGCTTCCGGATCATGGAAGCGCTCCGATGTATTTTCATCCGCGTAAGCGAGGGCCCATTCCTCGTTGTAGGGAGAACCTGTCGTATACATGCGGCGGACATTTTCGATCCAGTCGATGGCACCTGTGCCGTAGTCGCCCGCCCGCATTTTTTCAAAGAGAAGGTCGTCGATCTGATTTGCGACTTCCTCTGTATACAAGCCCATGGTTTCCGGCCCCGTGCAGCAGGACCACCAGCCTCTGTCATCGGGGTCCATGCAGACCATGAGGCAGATGCCTTCGCGGTCGTCGCCGATGCCGTAACCGTTGAAATCATAGAAGTCGGCCGCATATACGGAGCGGGAGAGGCCGTAGGTCGACAGGTCCGTGAAGACGACGATGTCTTTGCCAAGCATGCCGCGCAGTTCAGACAGGCGGGTCTCCATCTGCGCCTCTTCATCGTCCGTGAAGATATCCGCGATATCAACGACGCGGGGCGCTGTCTCATCGTGATAATAAGGAAATGTCGGCGGCTCCTTCGGATACCAGGCAGGTTTGCCGGCTGCTTCCGCTTCCTCACCGAGCCGAAGTCCGGGATCCGGCCGTTCCCCGTCCGGGAGCATGCGGCCCTGGCCGCCCGCGGCACCTGTCGCCTCCGGCTTTTCCTCCATGGAGAGCGCGGGATCAAGTGCAGTTTCCGTATTTCCTGAAGCAGTGGAGCCGGCGGCGGAATCTGCAGCCGTGGCAGCGGGACCATCCGCGCCCTTTTCCTCCGTCTGATCCCCGACTTGTCCCTCCGTCTCCGCGGCGGCCGTTTCCTCGCCGTTGCCGCGCAAATAGTTGGACAGGTAACGGATTCCGGCATACAGGGGACCGTAGCTGCCGTATTTATCCTTGTAGGTGACGACGGAGCGGGATACAAAGTCCAGGTAGGAGGTCGGGATCATATCCCCGGCCGCGCCGTAGCCTGTGATCAGGACCTGATCGGTGGAGGAATCCCAGACCATCAGAAAGCCGTCCCGGCCCGGGCCGTAACCGAATCCGCAGTCCTCATAATAGCCGTCCGAGAGGTCGGCCAGATTACTGCCCTCATAATTGGATGAGGTGACCTCTAGAACAGCCATGTCCGCCCGGTTATCCCGCATAAATTCCAGGCAGGCCTCGTCGAGAGACTGCTTTTCGGCCTCTGAGAGACTCCCGGTCGTGGAGGAGGCCCGGTAATAGGCTTCACTCCACATTTCCCCGTCCTGTTGGTCGGCCGATGTCTGCTCCGCCGGTGCCTGCTCCGACGCCCGTACCGGGATGGGGGCGGTAAGCGCGGCTGCCGCCGCGCAGCAGGTAACGATCAGGATAAGTGTCAGATTGAAAAAGAGATTCCTTTTTTTCATCGAGGCAGCTCCTTTTTGTGCATATATGTCTGAAAAATGTTGGCGCATTCTCACGACGATTCAACCATGCAGCCCGTCGGAGCTGCAGTCTTCAGAGAATTTCGGGATGGCAGATTCTCTGAAGGATCAGAGGACGTCGTGTGAGGCATCACCATGTGGCATAACCTTGTGAAATCATGACCGCGGGAATGATCGGCCTGGATCCCTTCGGTCATGTGGTCACATGCCCAGCATGTATTTTGCGACGGAAAAGAGGATGAGCCCGCCCGTGACGAGCCCGAACCGCTTGAGGAAATACATGCTGCTCACGCCGCTGTCGTCCGGCAGGTCCCCGACGACCTTGCCGGTCTGACCGTTGACGGCAAAATGATAATTTTTGCCGGCGTGGGAGATATCAAACATATAGACGGGAAACAGGATATATTTTGCATCGAGATCCGTGTGAAACCAGCCGCCTGTCCGGGTTGCGGTGCCGTAACCGGAGACAGCCTTCTGACCGATGAGGTTCAGGGCACTGTAGCGCATTCTTTTTTCCGCCCGCTCGGTGATGTCCGTCTTTTTCTGGTCAAAGCGGTCAGCCGTGAAGCCTGCCAGATAACGCATGTCAAAGGGCTGGATCTGGCTCTGGTCAAAGGGCTCGAGTGAATCCATGAATCGGTCCTCAAACCTGCCGCCCGCGTCGACGGGAAGCCTCTCAAAGTCCATGGCCGCGTCGCGCACCAGCTTGTAGTAGTTGGTCTTGGTGATGACATAATCGCCGTGGCGGGCGGAGGAGCTGGTCTGCGCCTTGTAGGTCAGGCGGCCGGAGAGTTTGCCGGTAAAGACCCAGAAGGGCACATAGACGCCGGTCACCTTACCCATCGTGCTCTCGCTGAAAAAGTTCCGCGGGAGGAGCTTTTTGCCTCTGTAAAAACGGTTGACGGCGTCCGGAAGGTCCTTTGCCTGGATCCGGAAGGGGATCACGCCGTCCGGCCGGAGCTTGCCGCTGACCTTCTGGGTGAGGACGATATTGTTGCCGCAGTAGGGGCAGGTTAGGGCCATCTGCTCCGCGGGCGCGATCACCTCCGCGCCGCAGGAGACGCAGTTGTAGATGGGCAGGTCCGCCGCGTTCGGGTCTGTGACCAGGTCCGTGATGTTGGCAAAGTCAAAGCCCTCCATCGTGTCCTGGGTCAGTTCAACCGAGGCAGCGTCTTCCGGAGAGCCTGCCGCAGGTTTTTCCTCCCCGGCAGAAGACGCCTGGGCCCTTTCCGGCAGCAGGCTTTCCGGATGGCTTTTCCGCCTCCTGCTGCAGATCCACGACAGTGCCGCAGTAATCACAGACCAGCTTGCCGGATGCCGGATCAAAACGTAAGGGCGCACCGCAGGCCGGGCACTTCTGTTCCGCAATCTGACTCATATGCATTCTCCTTCCTTGAAAAATGGATGGGGTATGTAGACGTTTAGAAGGGTTGATCATATTATATCATGGAGGAAATGGAGGGAAAAGCAAATGCGGGTTTGTCGAGGAGGGACGGACTTGCGGCTGCACCTCTCTGCTCGTTCAGGAGTTCGTCGTCAAGATGTACTAAGGCTTGCTTATGCTCAG
>CACZIO010000013.1 GCA_902781215.1 uncultured Lachnospiraceae bacterium | reverse complement strand
TTTCCAGACCCACATTTATCTTATCACGGGAGTTTACTTGTATCTAAAGATCTGCCCTCCCCCTGCAGAGCAGGGGGTTTATTTTTGACTGTGACACAAAACAGCGGCAGGGGCAGCCCGTCTGCGGCAGCCCCTGTCCGATTTCTGCGATGGGAACCATGGGGACGGTTCTCTGGTCCCACCGTGGCTTCGGGACCAAGGGGACGGTTCTCTGGTCCCATCATGGTTCCCGGAGGAAATGAACCGGAGAACCGTCCCCGTGACACCTTTCCTGTGATTCCCGGAAAAGGGGCCGGAGAACCGTCCCTGCGGCTCCTTCCTGCGGCTCCTTTCGGGAGATTCTCAGCAGATCTCGACGATCCAGCCTTCGGGGGCCTCGATGCGGCCGGCCTGGATGCCGGTCAGGGTATCGTACAGCTTCTGGATCACGGGGCCGACGTGCTCCATGCCGTTGGAGAACATGATCTCCTTGCCGTGGTCGTTGATGCAGCCGAGCGGGGAAATGACCGCCGCGGTGCCGCACAGGCCGGCCTCTCTGAAGTGGCCGTCCTCGACCTCCTTGAGAGTGACGACACGCTCGGTGACCTTGAGACCCAGGTAGTGCTCCGCGACATAGTGGATGCTGCGGCGGGTGATGGAGGGCAGGATGCTGTCGGAAGTGGGGATGACCAGGTTGCCGTCCTCGTCGACAAAAATGATGTTGGCGCCGCCGGTCTCTTCGATCTTGGTGCGGGTCGCGGGATCCAGGTAGAGGTTCTCCGCAAAGCCCTCCCTGTGAGCCTCCATGACGGGCAGCAGGCTCATGGCGTAGTTCAGGCCCGCCTTAATGTGGCCGGTTCCCCGGGGTGCCGCGCGGTCGTAGTCACTGACCTTGATGGCGATCGGGGTCGCGCCGCCCTTGAAGTAAGGGCCGACAGGTGTCACGAAGACACGGTACATATATTCTTCCGCGGGCTTGACGCCGATGACGGGGCTGATACCGAACATGAGGGGGCGGACATAGAGCGTCGCGCCGGTTCCATAGGGCGGTACCCAGGCCGCGTTCGCGCGGACAGTCTGTACGACGGAATCAATAAATCGATCAGCCGGGAAGGGAGGCATTTCCATGCGGAGTGCGGAATTGACCATGCGCTCTGCATTGAGGTCGGGGCGGAAACAGACAATGCGGCCGTCTTCGGTCGTATAGGCCTTGAGTCCCTCAAAAATGGACTGCGAATAGTGCAGGACACCGGCGTCCTCGCTCATCACGATCTTGTCGTCGCTGATCAGCGCGCCCTCATCCCATGCGCCGTCCTTGAACATGGATACGTAACGCTTGTCCGTCACGATATATCCAAACCCCAGGTTACTCCAATCGATGTTTTTCTTTTCCATACTTGCTTCCTCCAGCTGCAGTGTTTCTTTCAGCTTCCAGTTACTCCGGCTTCCGTCGAGATACGATCCGCATCTGTCAATGCGGTCTGTATTGTACCATCAGTACGTGGATATCCACCGGTTTCATAAGTCCGGTCGGACAATTAACTTATTATAAAGCGCATAGTAAGATTTTTCCAGTCCAAAGAGCGGAAAAACAGAATAAAAATATACATGTATACAAAAATCATGCAGAATCGGCCATTCTTTGCCGGTATGCGGAGCAGCTGAAAGCGAAAACAGGAGCCGGGGCCCGGGAATCTTCACGGATCCAGGATGGCGGCGACCCCGATGAGGCCGGGGCCCGTGTTGAGGGCCAGGGTCGCGGCGATCTGCTTGCGGTAGAGGATCTCCCCGCTGTCGCCGAGCTCGGCGGTCACCATCTTCTCCATCTCCTGCAGCTCCGCCGCGGCGGCCCCATGCCCAAGGCCCAGCCAGACATGGTGGCCCCTGCAGAACTTGACCATCTCCTTGAGGAGCTTGTTTTTGCCCTGGCGGCTCCCCCGGATGAGGGAGACCGTGTAGTAGATGCCCTCTTTATTGCAGGCGATGATGGGTTTGATCTTCAGGGCCTGGCCGATCATGGATGTGACAGTGCCGATGCGTCCGCCCCGCTGAAGATACTCCAGAGAATCCATGTAGAACATGACTTTGGAATCGTAGATCTTGTCCTCCAGCGCCTGACATACCTCCGCAAAGGAGAGTCCCTGCGAGACCTTATAGGATGCCCAGATGCCGAGAAGCCCGGAGGCGACCGAGATGTTTTTGGTGTCAAAAACAAAGACCTCGACCCTGTCCTGCTGAAGGGACGCGACGCGGACGGCATTCCAGGTCCCGCTCAGGCCGCTGGAGATACAGACCGCAATGACCTTGTTGAAGCCGGCATCCGCGATCTCGTTCAGCTTGTCCAGGACCTCCTGGAGGGAGGGCGTCGATGTCTTGGGGTAGTCCTGCGGATAGCGGTCATAGACCATCTGCGGGTCGATATCCACGCCGTCCAGATAGGCCTTCTCCGGATAATCGATGTGCAGGGGAAGAAGCCAGAGATTATACTTGTCGATGCACTCCTGGGCAATATCACAGCCGGAATCCACCAGTACCGCGATCCGCTCGCCATTGTTGTTTGCATTCTCTATGATCTGTGTATTCATATCAGTGGTGATGACCTCCTGTTTTCAGACATGTCCGGTGAAGAAAGCACATCGTTCTGTGCACGGAAGGTGTGTAAAGTCTGCCGCGTTCCCGCGTCTGTCATTTCATAGACTTCTGTCTAAAAAAAATCTGTTTCCAAAACGTCCTGACGTGGTTTTCATTAATACATCTTATCATATTTCGTCTGCGTGTGCAGTCCCGTTTATCTGTGTGTATCCGGAGTGCGTATCCGGAGGCATCCGGAGCGTATCTATTGACGCCCGTTGTTACTGCTCAGACCGCCACGAAATTCGAGGGGTTACGCAGCCCGCGTGGTCAGCTGTGCCCGCGCCCGGAAATATGCTATACTGAAGAATACACTTATAGAAACGGCAGCTCCCCGCTCATTCCGGAACGGCCGGCACTCACATGAGTGACTGCCCCCAACCATACCGGAACGGCCTGCTGTTTCCCTGAACCTCTTTTATGGGGATTAAGCTCAGATTTGGAGGACATAATGACAAAAGACACACATACAGCCGGCCGGGATTCTTTTTTGGAAAATCAGAATTCTTTAATTGAAAGCCGGAATTCTTTTTTTGACAGGGAAATGGATATGAATGACACGCGGGACCTGTCCTGCGGCTCGTCCGCCTGGGTCAGAAAGGGCGGCGCGCGGGCCCTGAAAGCGGGCGGCCAGTGGATCTACGACAACGAGATCGACCATTTTGAAGGGGACTTTGAAGACGGGGACATTCTCGAAGTCCACGATTTCGACGGATTCGTGCTCGGCCGGGGCTTTGTCAACCGCGCGTCCAGGCTCTGCATCCGCATGCTGAGCCGCCGGAAGGACCAGTCCATCACACCGGCTTTCCTGGCAGGGCGTGTGCGGGCTGCATGGGAATATCGAAAAAAAGTGATCGACACGTCGTCATGCCGCCTGATCTTCGGCGAGGCGGACTTCCTGCCGGGGCTGACCGTGGACAAGTACGAGGATGTTCTGGTCGTGGAGTCCCTGGCCCTGGGCATCGACCGGCTCAAGCCCTTCCTGCTCTCCTCCCTGGTGCAGATCCTGGCGGAGGATGGGATCGTGATCCGGGGGATCTATGAGCGGAGCGACGCCAAGGTCCGTGAAAAAGAGGGTCTGCCGCGCTTTAAGGGCTTTATCGGAGAGCCCTTCGACACCCGGGTCCCGATCACGGAAAATGGCGTCCGCTATATCGTCGATGTGGAAAACGGCCAGAAGACCGGCTTTTTCCTGGATCAGAAGGAAAACCGGCGCGCCATCGCCAGGCTCTGCCCGGGCACCCGCGTCCTGGACTGCTTCACCCACACCGGGTCATTCGGGCTGAACGCGGCCCTGGCCGGCGCCGCCGAGGTCACCAGCGTCGACGCGTCGGATCTTGCCATCGCGCAGGCTGCGGAAAACGCCGCCCTGAACGGGTTTGCCGCCCCCGCCGGGCAGGCTGACTGGCTGGTCAATGCCGCAGGCACCCGCCTCCGCTACCAGTGCGCGGATATTTTCGACCTGCTCCCCGCCCTCCACAGGGAAGGGGAACTGTACGATGTCGTCATCCTGGATCCGCCCGCCTTCACCAAATCCCGCAATTCCATCAAGGCAGCTGTGCGCGGCTACCGTGAAATCAACCAACGCGGGCTCCGTCTTGTCAAAGACGGCGGCTTCCTCGCCACCTGCTCCTGCTCCCACTTCATGGACCCGGATCTCTTCCGCGACACCATTGCCCAGGCGGCCAGGGACGCCCATAAGCGCCTCCGCCAGGTGGAATTCCGCACCCAGGCGCCCGACCATCCGATCCTGTGGGCCTCTGACGAGTCCTATTATCTGAAGTTCTACATCTTCCAGGTCGTTGAGGAGAGGTGAAATCTGCAGCTTGCAGACGCGTAAATGACTTGTCCCGAAGTTCTTTCAAATCAGAGGAAAGACATACCCGGCAGTCACAGGGAAGAAAAGACATGAAATATATCTATATCGTCAACCGCTTTACCCTCAAGGGAAAAACCGAAGCGGTCATAGACCGGCTCCGGCAGGCGTCAGCCCGGTTCGGCCGGGAATACAAGATTATTCTCAATGAGACAATGGCAGAGGCGGACCAGGTCCTGGAGCGGATCGGAAAATCCGGCAGCAGCGAAAATGTGGAATATGTCATCACTGCGATCGGCGGGGACGGCTCCATCCATCAGCTGGCGAACGTGCTGGCAGGCACCGGGCACACAATGGCCTTCATCCCGATCGGAACGGGAAACGATTTCTACCGGAGCTGTGCGGAACAGATGCCGGACGGAACACACGAGATCGATCTGATCCGGGTGAACGACTTCTGGTGCGTCAACAACGCCTGCTTCGGGATCGATGCGGATATCGCCAACAACGACACCTTTATCCACAATCGCCTGATCCCGCGTCCGCTCCGCTACCACGCCAGTGTTCTCTACTATTTCCTGACCTTCCGGGAGGGCAGACACCTGAGGGTCGAGTGCGAAGGCCGGACCTTCGAGCAGGAATTTACGACCGTGGTCGCCGCCAACAGCCAGTACTACGGCGGCGGATACAAGGTTTCCCCTGACAGCCGGCCCGGCGACGGGATCATGGAGGTCTACCTGGTCGACATGCTCAGCAAGCCGAAAATGGCTTCGATCATTCTCTCCATGAAAAAAGCGGGACACCTCAGGCATCCCGCGCTGCATATGTTCAGGACCCGGAAACTGGTCCTGTCCTGTAAAGAGCCCTTCCGGGCAAACCTGGACGGGGAGCCCCTCCTTTCCGACCGCTTCGAGCTGGAGCTGGTTCCAAAGGCGCTCCGGCTGGAGTTTAACCGGGCGTTCTGTGAAGCGGTGAGAATGTGACATGACCTGCCTGCAGCCCCTCGCACGCATGAATATCCGGGCGAAGCTGTATCGGGAAGGTGTTGAGTATCTCATGGCAGCCCCTTACTCATTCACTGATTTGTCTGACTGTGGATTCCCTGGCTGATACAGAACATGGTCACGGTCACACGGACCAGTTCTTTGCCGTCCTCCGCGCGGATGACGGTCTCCACGACGACCGAGGTCTTTCCCCGGCGGATGATGGAGGCCTCTCCGACGATCCTGCCTTCTTTAACATTTCGCAGAAAATGCACATCCGAGTCCAGAGTGGAATAGTTACGGCCGTCCGCCCTCGCGAGGGCCGAAGCGGTGACATCCGCGATAGTGAACAGAACCCCGCCGTGAGCATAGCCGTTGGGGTTGGTCTGCTCGGGCCGCAGCTCCATGGCGCAGACGCAGTGGTCCTCATCGAGCTCCTCGACCGCGATCCCGTTCCACTGCATAAAGGGATTGGTCTCCACCATCTTCATGGAAAAGGCAATGTTGGGATTATCCAGATCGATCGCGATGTTTTTTTCCGCCATTCTTTTCTGCTCTCCTGTTTCTATCATACCAGCTTCCGGTCTGTGACTTTGTTCCGCATTTGCGAAATGGCTGTGTTTTCCCGGCAGCCGGTCCGTCCGCGTCAAATACCTTCAAATACCTCATTCAACGACATTGGTGAAGGAATATGTCACGATGTAATGGGCCGTATTTCCGGCGTATTCTCCTTCGTTCTCTACGACCTCGATCTCCTGCTCCATCTCAAAGCCGTCGGCAAATCCCTCGTCATCGACGATAAAGCTTCCCTCAACCGTCGCGGTATCGGGATTTTCGTCGTTTTCAGTGACTGTCGTGACGACATCGACGATGTCGTCCAATGCGACGATCATCTCCTCGTTTCTGCTGACAGGAATCCCGTTCACCGAGTATTCAAAGGTCCAGTCATCTCCGACGAAGTCGTTGTCGACGACCACGCGGGACACGTGCAGGCGCATCCTCTTCTCGCTGTCGGAGACCGTGATCGGATAGCCGACAGTGAGGCCGTTGGTAGTGGTCGCGGAGATGATCACATTACCGCCTCCGTAGGAGGTGACTGCGCCGCTCTGTGAAACCCTCGCGACGTTTTCATTGCTGGAGCTCCAGGTGAGCGCCGGGTAGGTGGCGTTCGAGGGAACGACGTCCGCATACATCTGGACCATCTCCCCCTGCCGCATCCAGGAGGTGTCCGCGGCCAGTGTGACGGATTCCACATCGATCACAGGTACCCCGCCGGCCTGCACAGGCTCTGCCAGCGGAACATTCTGACCCTGCAGTCCTGCCGCCTGAGGGGCATAGACGGTTCCGTCCGCGTTCTGCACATTCTGCGCGCCGGGTCCGGGCGTGCGGGTCACGATTACCCCGTCGTCCGCCGCCACGTTTCCGGCCGCTGCGCTCACATCCGTGACATCGTTGCCGGCGATGGGAGCTGCCGACGTGCCGCTGTTACTGCCACTCTTCATTCTTCCTCCCAGGAATCCGGGGAGAAAGGCCCCCAGCAGGAGGATGCAGACATAAATGGCGATCGCAGGCAGCCAGGGGAAGTCTCTGTGTCTGACCGGACCGCGGTGATGGCGGCCGAAGCTGTCCCTGTTCAAAAAGGAACTGCCGCCGTTCCTCTCACTCCCGTAAAAAGAACTGCCGCCGGATCTCTCCGGTCTGCTCTTCGATGTCCCGGTGGGCAGCGGCCCGCGTCCCTTCTTGTCGCCCGGATACCGGGTATCCATGAAATTGAAGGTCGCTCTCTTAAAGGTCCTGCTGCGCGCCGAGCGTTTTGCCCGCGGGGCAGAGCCCCGGCCGGATGTCGCGTAGGCAGGCGCCAGAACACCCGAAAAACCCCTGCTCACTCTTCTCTTCTGCCAGGGACTGATCATTTTCTTCATGGCCGTTTTTTTCATTCCTTTTTTCATGCTTGCCTCTTCAATACAAATCAGCTGTTGTCGGTCCTTCTGTTTTTTCTGTGTTCCTTTTCAAAGCTAAGGCTTCGGCCGCCGGGCTCTCCCCGTCCTGATCCAGGACCGGGGCCTCTGCCTCCGGAGTTTCCCCGCCCTGATCAGTTGCGGAGGTTTCGGCCATCCAGTCAAAAAGGCTCACCTGCCGGAAGCTGCCGTCGTCCAGGTCTGAGACGCCTGCGCCCACGAGCCGGATGCCCGCGCCTTCCGCGAAGAGTCCCTTTTCCCCCAGCAGGAGCTTGTCAGAGAGAGCGGCTGCCGCCTGAAAAAGGATCCCGGCGTCGTTGGACGGATCATTGATCCTGCGCTGGGCCGAGCGGCGGCGGAAATCATCCGTCTTGACCGTCACGAAAACCGTTTTTCCGTAGACCCCGTCGCGCTGCAGGCGGCCCGCCACCTTGTCACACAGGTGCTGCAGGAGGGGCAGGTACTCCGCCTCATAGGTTCCCTCGGTAATATCGCTGGAGGTCGTGTACTCATTGGAATAGCTCTTGGCGTCCTCGCGGACAGAGATCACCGCCGAACGGCTGATCCCGCGCGAGGATTGATAAATGTATTTTCCCGCCTTGTCTCCCAGGTGATCCATGAGGACACCGGCAGGCGTGTGCGCGGCGTCCCCGATCGTCTGAATGCCCAGCGACCGCAGGCGCTCCGCGGTCCTTTTGCCGCAGCCGTACAGATCGCCGATCGGGAGGGGCCAGAGCTTGGCAGGCACCTCCTCCGGAAACAGGGTGTGGGTCTTATCGGGCTTCTCAAAATCGCTTGCCATCTTGGCGAGCAGGCGGTTGGAGGAGATCCCAACGTTGACAGTGAATCCCAGTTGTGTCCGTATTTTTTCACGGATCTCTGCCGCAGACGCCTGACCGCAGACCAGGACAGAAAGGCGGAATTGACATCGATATGAAAAATAATCCTGCTGTCTGCCTTTGCCTTCTCTCCCACGTCCTGATTTCCTGCTTTTCTGATTTCCGGACTTTTCGGACTCCCTGTCTTTCCGGCTCTCTGACGTCCGGATTTCGCTTTTCGTTTTCCGCTGTCTGCTTGATTCAATGTTCTCATCATTGTATAATATTTTGTCAACAGGGTCAAAGCCCTCCGTAAAACAGATAACTTAAGGAATCATTTGAGCGGAAAACGA
The DNA here is from genome assembly GCA_902781215.1 of uncultured Lachnospiraceae bacterium. GTDB lineage: Bacteria > Bacillota > Clostridia > Lachnospirales > Lachnospiraceae > CAG-791. The sequence goes on along the minus strand of CACZIO010000013.1, from coordinate 47,888 downwards.
ACCATGAATATCTTTTTTTCATCCAATCTTGAAAACAAACCCGTATTGAAGATCTGCATCGCAGTCTTCATCGCCCTCAATGCCGTCGTGCTGGCCATCCTCGTATTCGGGCCGGACCGCCTGTTCGCAGCCGGATCCGGAGGAAATGAAGCTGCCTCGAGCGATTCCACACTGGTCACGGTGAATGTGGAACCCGGAAACGAGCATCTGGATCCTTATGACGACGATGATGAACATCAGGGCAGCAGATCAGACGAAGGCAGCTCCCGTGCGTCATCAGACCGCACCCTCCCCTTCAGCGATGACAGGGTAGACAGAGAAGACATGAATGACGGGGAGAATTTCAACGGCGGCGATGACAGGGACAGCGCCTATGCCGGCACCGGCCGATTCAATGTCGGAGATGAATCGGAATCCGCCGATACTGCCGGGACGGGCATGACATCGGAATATTCTTCTGACAACGAGCGGACATCTGCCACGGCCCCTGTTCTGGTCCTCACGGACGATCACGTGACGCTGCACGTCGGAGACTTTTTCAATTTCTATGACTACATCGAGACCATGCGCGACCGGGACGGTTCGGATCTGAGCCATTATATTCATTTGACCGGGAATGTCAACACATATATCCCCGGGGACTATCTGATCGTCTACCAGATCACAAGTCCGTTGAGTGGAGAGACCACTTCCAAAGACCTCCTGGTCACTGTTGAATGATGTCCCTGACCAATGATACAAAAGAAGGCCTGTCACTGCACACCCGTTTCAAAGGTGATATGCACGTGACAGGCCTTTTTTTGCTGTTTTCAGTATTTCTTTATCCGGATGTCTGTTTCAAATCTCTTTCATGTCTCTCACATGTCTCTCTCATGTCTCTTTCCGGAATCCGTCCGCTGTAAGAGACCCGGCGGCTTACGCCGCATCGACATTCCTGGTGGCCACGACGTTGACGCCGGTGCCGCAGACATTCTCGATCACGACGTCGCCGATATGGACCGGGGCTGCGACCTTCACATGATTGATGGCATCCATGCAGGCAAAGATCTTTTCCTTGGGGATGTTGCCCTTGGTCTTGACACTGCAGCGCTCCTTCTCACCACCGGTGACGATGACGGTCGAGGTCACGGTGCGCTCAGGGTGCGTGACCTCCTGACGGGCGTACTTGTCTCCGATCGCGCAGGTATTGCCCGTGACGCTGTGGATCTCCTCGCCCTCAAATTCCACTGTGATCTGGCAGCCCATGGGGCAGCCGATGCACGTCAGATTTCTTTTTTCCATAATATCTATCTCCTGTTGCGCTTATACCTGAACCACTTGGGACGACTTATTCCGCTTCAATCTTGATGGTGATGGTCTTGAGGTCAGGGTACTCCTGGAGTTTCTTCTTCTGGAGGATGACCTGCTCCATCTCGCCGGGAGCCATGATCCTCTTCTTGAGGTGCTGGACGCGCTCGTCGTCGAAATAGACGCTGACATAGCTGTCCTTGAAGACGGCACCGACGCGGAAGCGGACAGTCAGGAGGTCATCCATGCGGGCGACATTGATGGTGCCGGGCACGGTGTAGCGGGCGCCCTCGGTGGCGACGAGCTTGATGTCGGCGCCTTCCTTTTCGTCTTTGCAGCCATTCTGGACGTATTTGGCCGCGTTCTCACCGGCGCGGGTCGCTTCCTCGGAGACATAGTCGACCAGGTCGTGGACGTGGAGGACATTGCCGCAGGCAAAGACGCCGGGAATGCTGGTCTCGAGGATCTCGTTGACGGCAGGGCCGCTGGTGACGGGGTTCATCTCGACGCCGGCGCCGCGGGAGAGTTCATTCTCCGGGATCAGGCCGGTGGAGAGCAGGAGGGTGTCGCAGGTGTAGCGCTCCTCGGTGCCGGGGATGGGCTTCATGTCGGGGCCGACCTCGGCGATGGTGACGGCCGTGACGCGCTCCTTGCCCTCGATGTCCACGACGGTGTGGGAGAGCTTGAGCGGGATGCCGTAGTCGTCCAGACACTGGACGATATTTCTCTTCAAGCCGCCGGAGAAGGGCATGAGCTCGGCGACGACCTTGACGATGGCGCCCTCAAAGGTCATGCGGCGGGCCATGATCAGGCCGATATCACCGGAACCCAGGATGACGACCTCGCGTCCGGGCATGTAGCCCTCCATGTTGACCAGGCGCTGGGCGGTGCCGGCGCTGTAGATGCCCGCCGGGCGGTAGCCGGGGATGTTAAGGGCCCCTCTGGGGCGCTCGCGGCAGCCCATGGCCAGGATGACGGCACCTGCCTGGATCTGGAACATTCCCTCGGTCCGGTTCATCGCGGTGACGACCTTCTCGTGGGAGATGTCCATGACCATGGTGTCGAGTTTATATTCAATGCCCAGGTCATAGACCTGCTCGATAAATCTGTAGGCGTACTCGGGGCCGGTCAGCTCCTCCTTGAAGGTGTGCAGTCCGAAACCATTGTGGATGCACTGGTTCAGGATGCCGCCGAGCTCCTTGTCGCGCTCGATGATGAGGATGCTGTCCGTGCCGGCCTTTTTCGCGGCGACGGCAGCAGCCAGGCCGGCGGGACCTCCGCCGACGATAACAATATCATATGAAGTCATGTTTGCCATTCCTTTCCTTACCGGGATCTCGAGGCGGGACGCCTCGTATTAACAAACCCGGCGCATCAGCGCGGATTTGCTGCATCAACGCGGATTTGTTAATTGTTCCCTTTCGTCCTCTCCAGCACCAGTTTCGAATCGCCGCCGGATTTGGTGATCTTCTCCATCGGGATCCCGAGCTCACGGTTGATGATCTCCATGGTACGGGGTGAGCAGAAGCCTGCCTGGCAGCGGCCCATACCGGCGCGTGTTCTGCGCTTAACGCCGTCGAGGGAGCGGGCGCCGAGAGGCCTGTGGATGGCGTCGATGATCTCGCCCTCCGTGACGGACTCGCAGCGGCAGATGATCCGGCCGTAGGCGGGCTCTTTTTTGATCAGTTCATTGCGCTCTTCCAGGGAGAGGTCCGCGGGGTTGAGGATGCCCTTGCGGGTGCCGACCCAGTCCTCCTTCTCCTCAAGGCCCATTTTTTCCTTCATCATCTGGCCGACGTACTCGCCGATCGCAGGGGAGGATGTCAGGCCGGGGGATTCGATGCCCGCGCAGTCGATGAAGTGAGGCGCGTCCTCGACCTCGCCGATGATGAACTCGTGGTGGTCCTCATGGGCGCGCAGGCCCGCGAAGGAGGTGATGACCTGGCGGATGGGAAGGTTGCGGACATGGTCGCCGGCCTTGGCGATCAGGTCATTGATGCCGGCCGCCGTCGTGTTGTTGCCTTCCTTGTCCTCGATATCAACCGCAGTCGGGCCGACGATGAGGTTGCCGTGGATGGTCGGGGAGACCAGGACGCCCTTGCCCAGCTTTGTGGGCTGCGGGAAGATGGTGTGGCTGACATGATTGCCGACGGTCTTGTCCAGCAGGCAGTAGTCGCCGCGCCTGGGCGTGATGTGGATCTTCTTTGCGCTGACCATGTTGTGGAACTTGTCCGCGTAGACGCCGGCCGCGTTGATGACATATTTTGCCTTGTACATGCCGTTGTTGGTGCGGATCTTCCAGATGGGATTGCCGTGCTTTTTGCAGGTGGCGGGGATCAGCTCCTCGACCTCTGTGTTAAAGAAGAAATCGACGCCGTTGACGTTGGCGTTCTCCGCCATGGCGATGTTGAGCATGAAAGGACAGATAATGCCGCTGGTCGGCGCGTAGAGGGCTGCGACCACATTCTCGGACAGGTTGGGCTCCTTCTCCAGCGCCTGCTCGCGGTCCAGGATCTCCAGGCCCTTGACGCCGTTGGCGATGCCGCGGTCATACAGTTCCTTGAGACCGTCCTTCTCTGACTCGTGGATGCAGACGACCATAGCGCCGTTGCGCTTGAAGGGGATATCCAGATCCCTGGCCAGGTCGTCCATCATCTCGTTGCCGCGCACATTGAAGCGGGCCATCAGGGATCCTGTCGCCGCGTCAAAGCCCGCGTGGATGATCGCGCTGTTGGCCTTAGAAGTGCCGCAGCAAACATCCTCTTCCTTCTCCAGAACACAGACGCTGAGTTTGTAGCGGGAGAGCTCACGCGCGACCGCGCTCCCCGTCACGCCTGCGCCGATGATAATTACATCATACATAAATTGGTTCCTCCTCGTCATTCCGCCAGCTTTCCGCAAAGCATGTCTCCGGAATAACCTGATCCCGGTTTCACGGTTGCTGTGGAATGACTATTACGTAAACAAAAATATCGAATCTTGTTTATTTTTTTCAAAAAAGAGTACAAAAATGGAGTCAGGCAACCGATACCTTCTTTCACAAGGTTTCCATGATTGCCTGACTCCATCTCCGCAATGTCATTCACTTAATACAATGGAAGCACAGGCAGAATCAGATCAAATCTCTATTTGCTGTTCTGATCATGCACTGTCAGGCAGAAATCATCTGTCAATTCCTGTATCTGCCATCGCTGACAGTTTTCACTCAACACTGACTGTATCCGTTCATCAACCAGGCTTTTAACAAAACAAAGCTCCTGTTTCTGCCCGGACAGGTGTTTGGACGAATGATATGACTGTTCTTATCCGATTATGCCGGGAAAGGAAGTGCGCCATAAACGAGCACTGCCACGACCGCGCCGCAGATGGGAGCTACGACGGGGATCCAGGAATAACCCCAGTCGGGATCCTTGTTGTCGCCGGGGCACAGAAGTGCGAAGCAAAGGCGGGGGCTGAAGTCTCTGGCTGCGTTCATTGCATATCCGGTCACGCCGCCGAAGGACATGCCGATGGCTGTGATGATGCCGAATACGAAGACATAGTTCAGGCCGCTGTCGCCTGCCACAGTCTGGCCGATGCCGCAGATCGCGAACATCAGGACGAAGGTGTCAACAAACTCGGAGAGGAAGTTCAGGCCGGTGTTGCGGATGGAAGGAGCTGTGCAGTAGCAGCCGCGCTTGACATCGTTCTCGGGAGTTGCCGCGAGGTGATCATGATACATGACCGTCAGGATCGCTGCGCCGAGGAAGCCGCCGATCATCTGGCCGATCACATAGAAGGGAACAAGGCCCCAGGACAGGCTGCCCTGAACTGCCAGAGCGATGGTGACGGAAGGATTGAAGTGAGCGCCGGTCGCCTTGCCGAAAATAAACGCGGGAACCATGACCGCGAGGCCCCAGCCGATGCCGCCGTGTGTGCTCGTGCCGCCCTTCTGGCCGGACTTGTTCAGATTCAGGTTCATGCAGACGCCGTCGCCCAGGAGAACCAGAAGCATTGTGCCGAACAGTTCATTAATCAGATAACTCATGTTAAACCCCCTTTTCAGGTTCAGCGCCGGGCCGGTGGACCCGGCGCCGCTGTGTTAAATGTATTACATGTGTTTCATGCGCCTGTGTGCTGTACACATCAGGCAGTTACAAAAAAGAAAATGTGATCGCTGCAGGATCATCTCTGATCCTCTATGCAAATGGCCTTCACTGGGTCGCTGTGTTTCCCCGCACAGCGATCCGGCCGTTTTGCCCTTGATTCTTCAGACAGGCTTCCGGAAGGCAAGCCCGGTCCTTTGCTCTTGATCCTTCAGACGGGCTCTCGCTCAGGTGCTCAGTCCTTTGCCCAGCCCAGAGTCGCGTTGACGGCCTTCTTCCAGCCCTTGAGCTCCTCTGCTCTCTTGGCGTCGTCCATTGCGGGCTCGAACTCCTTGTCCAGTGCCCAGTTCTTGATGACGTCGTCCTTGCTGGTCCAGAAGCCGACTGCCAGGCCTGCCAGATAGGAAGCGCCCATTGCGGTGGTCTCGACGCATGCGGGACGGTCGACCTTCTTGTCGATCAGGTCGGACTGGAACTGCATCAGGAAGTTGTTCTTGCAGGCGCCGCCGTCGACCTTGAGTGCGCTCAGCTTGACGCCGGATCCTTCCTCCATGGCTGCCAGGACATCGTTGGACTGGAATGCCAGGGACTCCAGGGTCGCACGGATGATGTGATATTTGTTGACGCCGCGGGTCAGGCCGGTGATGGCGCCGCGTGCGTAGGGATCCCAGTAGGGAGCGCCCAGGCCGGTGAAGGCGGGAACGACATAGCAGCCGTTGGTGTCATCGACGCGAGTCGCGAAGTACTCGGAATCCGGAGACTGATCGACGACCTTGAGCTCGTCGCGCAGCCACTGGATGGCGGCGCCGGCTACGAAGACGGAACCTTCCAGTGCGTACTCAACCTTGCCGTCCAGGCCCCATGCGATGGTGGTCAGCAGGCCGTTGTTGGGATACATGGGCTTCTCGCCGATGTTCATCAGCAGGAAGCAGCCAGTGCCGTAGGTGTTCTTGGCTTCGCCGGGGGTGAAGCAGGTCTGGCCGAACAGAGCCGCCTGCTGGTCGCCTGCGATACCGGCAATCGGGATCGGGCCGCCGAAGAACTCGGGATCAGACTCGCCGTAGACGCAGCTCGAAGGCTTGGCCTCGGGCAGCATGCTCTTCGGAATCTCAAGCTGTTTGCAGAGCTCATCATCCCACTCCAGGGTGTTGATGTTGAACAGCAGCGTTCTGGAAGCGTTGGAGTAATCGGTCACGTGTACTTTGCCCTTGGTCAGCTTGTAGACCAGCCAGGAATCGACGGTACCGAATGCCAGCTCGCCTGCCTCTGCTCTCTCACGAAGGCCTTCGACGTTGTTGAGGATCCAGCGAAGCTTTGTGCCGGAGAAATAGGGGTCAAATACCAGACCGGTTTTGTGATAAGCCTCATCCGCGATGTTGGGATATTTGGCCATCAGCTCTTCCTTCATATAAGCGGTTCTGCGGCACTGCCACACGATCGCGTGATAGACGGGCTGGCCGGTCTTGCGGTCCCAGACGATAACAGTTTCTCTCTGATTGGTGATACCGATGGCAGCGATGTCCTGGTAGGTGGCACCGACCTGCTGCATTGCCTGACGCGCAACAGAGAGCTGTGTCTGCCAGATTTCATTTGCATCGTGCTCGACCCAGCCAGGCTGCGGGAAGTACTGTGTGAACTCCTTCTGTGCCATGCTGCAGATCTCACCCTTTTCATTGAAAAGAATGCAGCGGTTGCTGGTCGTGCCTGCATCGAGTGCCATTACATACTTTGCCATAAGAAAACCCTCCTTGTCCGGGGCGGAAGATGATCCGTCCCCATAAATGAATAAGTTATCCTGCTTCTCCGTCCTTTATGTAAAAGATTTTTTGTGACAGTTTTATCTACACTGCCGGGCGCACCGCTGTCGACGGCGCGCGGCATTTGTGTACTTAATCGTGAAGGCCGGCGTGCGGGAAACGGGACGCTCGTCAAATCCTCCCCTTTGCCCGTGCCGGCACAGCAAATGTCCGGCTTTTCCTCGCTGTTTTTACATCTCCCATACATCCGGGGTGCTGGTCGAGATGGCGATGGCGCCCGCATTCAGGGCATTCATCACGTCGTCCCGGTCGTGGATCAGGCCGCCCGCGATGACCGGTACCCGGCTCATCTGACAGATGCGGGACAGGACCTTGGGGGAAATGACCCCCGGCAGGATCTCAATCAGATCCGGCTGCGACGCATGACGCTGCTGGGACTGTTTTTCAATATTGATCAGGGCCAGGCTGTCGAGGACAAAATACCGCAGGATCGTGGCCAGCCCGCTCTCCCTCGCGTGGCGGATCAGGTTGGCCCTGGTCGTGATGATCCCGTCTGCCCTGGTCCGCATCCGGATATAGTCGATCGAGATCTCCTTGGGACTCAGCCCGGATACGAGATCCAGGTGCACCATGGCGGTCCGGCCCGTCTCCTTGATCCTGTCCACGATCATCGGGATCGTGCAGACATCCCCGTAGAGGATGAATACGACGTCCACATCCGACTGCAGCGCTCTGGCCAGCTCCCGATCGTCCTTGACTGCCGCAATGATCGGCGAAGCCTCTATCTTTTCAAGAAATTCTCTTCCCATTCAGGACCTTTCTGTTCTTTTTGGTTGGAAACGTTTCTTAAATCCAACAGGCACAAAAAAAAGAATACACGCGAATATACAGGTTTTCCCAACCCTGCATCGCCATACACTCTTTTCTCCAGGCACGATCATTAACTTGTAAACAGAATAACATTATTCTGTGTAAATTGCAATACAATTCTAAAAATTCGATAAACAAAATGTGCAAATTGTCGTCTGTGCGTCACCGCCGCCCCGTTAATTTTGTGACATTTAACAATAAATTAACTTGACTTCCCTGCCGCTTTTGACGTATCCGTGCAGAGGGTACCGCCTGGGACGGATCTCGGCGGTTTTTTTCCGGCCGCTTCGTCCGACCGCAGAGAGCCGCGATCCGGCCGGGCTGTCCACCGGTAAAGCCGCAGGCTTACAGAAGCCCCTTCTGAAGACCTTTGCGAAAGCCTTTCCGAAAGCCGGACCCGGTCACAGCATAATCTCCACTTCCAGCTCCTGCTCCAGTGAGATCCGTCCCCCCATGCGCGCAATAACGGCGCCGCCCGTCTCATGGCTGATCCGGACGGTGATCTCTCCGCCCGGCTCCCGAAAGCGATAGACGGCAGGTGCCTCAGACCCGCCTGTATTCATTCGGGACGGGCTGCCGGTTCCGCAAGCTTTATCCGCCGCGTTCACATCAGCAGGCACGGATTCTTTTTCCCGCTCTGCCCGGTCCAGATACCAGGCACAGGCAAGGGAACCGCTGCCGCAGGAGGATTCATAGACCAGGGAGCCCGCGCCGCGCACATAGACGACCGGCGTCAGGCAGTCCCCCTTCAGGAACATCATCCCGAAGGCGTCCCACCGGTCACCGTACTCCTCTACTAGGCGCCGGACCAGGTCCTCATCCGGATCCACGTCCTGCAGGATCACGTGGGTGATCCCCTCGCCGACGACCATGGGACAGCGCTCAGGCGTATACAGAACGACCTCCGGCAGGGGCATCTGCGCAAACGAAGTCCCTTCCGCCAGGTCGCAGTCCACCTCAAGGGGCTGCGCGCTGCCGGAGATCTCGATCCGGAGGCTGCCCGCGGGCTGCGGGCCGGCGGCTCTGTTTTGCTCCTGCCAGAGCAGGTAGCCATAACTTCTGGCCGCGTTGCCGCAGAATTCACCGCCCATCATCTCCAGGCGGCCTGCGCCGCCCATCTGCGGCGCGGTCTCAAATCCCGCCTGCTCCGCGCGCAGGTCCGGGATCTCGAGAAGCCTGGCGGCGATCTGCGCCCGCTGCGCCGCCGGAACCGGGGTACGCACAATGGCCGTGCGGTTTCCTGCCGGGTCCGCCATGATGAGTTTTATTTTCATGTAGATGCCTTCCTTCCATCAGAGATGCCGGGGTGCCAAAAAAGGAGCCGGAGAACCGTCCCCATGGTTCCTCAGAGATGCCGGGGTGCCAAAAAAGGAGCCGGAGAACCGTCCCCATGGTTCCCAAAAGAAGCCGGAGAACCGTCCGCATGGTGCCAAAAAAGGAGCCGGAGAAACGTCCCCCGGCTCCTCGCGATTCGTAAAATCCGGCCGTCGATGTTATTCGTCGATCGAGCCCTGTCCGGCGAAGCGGGCGAGGAACTGCTTTGTGCGCTCCTCCCTGGGATTGGTGATGACATCCTCAGGGCGGCCCTCCTCGACGATGTAACCGCCGTCCATGAAGATGACGCGGTCCGCGACGTCGCGGGCGAAGGCCATTTCGTGGGTGACGATGACCATGGTCATCTTCTCCTGGGCAAGCTGGCGGATGACCTTGAGGATCTCGCCGGTCAGCTCGGGGTCAAGGGCGGATGTGGGCTCATCGAAAAAGAGCATCCTGGGGTTCATGGTCAGGGCGCGGGCGATCGCCACACGCTGCTGCTGGCCGCCGGAGAGCTGCTGGGGATAATTGTCCTCCTTGCCCTCCAGGCCCATTTTGCGCAGCATCTCGCGCGCCTCGGCCTCGACCTCCTCGCGGCCGCGCTTCTGCACATGGATGGGAGCCTCCGTCAGGTTGCGGAGGACGGAGAAGTGCGGGAAGAGGTTGAAATTCTGGAAGACCAGGCCGAAATATCCCTTGATCCGGCGCAGGTCGGCGGCGGAGGCATACACGGTATTGCCCTCCGCGTTATTGTGGGCTGCCGTCTCACCCAGGTAGAGCAGGGACCCCTTGTCCATGGTCTCCAGCATGGTCGCGCAGCGCAGCAGGGTCGACTTGCCGCTGCCGGAGGGGCCGATGATGGCGACGACCTCGCCCTCCTCTACCTTGACGGATATATCGTGGAGGACCGTCAGATCTCCGAAAGATTTACTTACGTTATTAATCTCAAACAGGCTCATGTTTTTTCCTCTTTATGGCGCAGGGTACACAGACAGGATCCGGGAACATCCGCCCGGAAACGGGAAATGCCCGCCAGGCACGCCCGGCATATCCCGATCCTGAATCCGCCGGGCGCTCGCGTATATCAAAGAATTAATTCATTCAAAGTAGGACAGTCTCTTCTCCAGGCGTCCCATTGCCCATGCGACAACGAAATTGAACACATAGTAGAACAGGCCGGCGACAAAGAGCGGCGTGATGCTGGACTGCTGCGCGGCGACCTGCTTGGCCAGGGTAAACATCTCGACATAGGCGATCGCGAAAGCCATGGACGTGTCCTTGACGAGCGTGATCACTTCGTTGGTCACAGGCGGAATGACACGCTTGACCATCTGCGGGAAAACGATCTTCCAGAAGGTCTGCGCCCTGGTAAATCCGAGCACCTCTGCCGCCTCATGCTGGCCGACGGGAACGCCCTCGATGCCGGCGCGGAAAATCTCTCCGAAATAGGCCGCATAGTTGATGGAAAAACCGATCAGGGCAGCGTAGACACGCCATCCGGCGGACAACTTGATTCCGAACACATAAAAAGGCATGAAAAAGACGACGATCAGCTGCAGCATCAGCGGTGTGCCGCGCAGGATGGAGATGCATACCTGCATGAACCAGTTGAGCGGCTTGAACTTACTCATTCTGGCCAGCGCAAACAGGATGCCCAGCGGCAGCGAGAACAGAAGTGTGAAGAAAAAGATGAAGAGCGTCGTTCCGAATCCGCCGATAATCTGCTGTACAATTGACATAAAGCCCATTTGATATTTCCTCTTTGTTTTACAAAAACGCCTGCAGGGGGACCTGCGTTTACAGCATGGTGCCCACCTGCAGGCGTCCGTTTTAACATCCGTTTGGATCCGTCTGTTTCCGCGGGATCACTCTGAATCACTTGTTCAGTGAATCCATCCACATCCGCAGATCACTGTGGATCCATCTGCCTTCGCAGGATTGTTTCAGATCACTTGTCCTTTCCGATGATCAGCATCTCGGGCAGGTTGTACTCGGCATAGCCGGCGACGATCTCGTCGACCGTTCCGTCCGCTGCCATCTCGTTCAGAGTCTCCTGAACCATGTCGCGCAGCTCGGTGTTGCCCTTGGCAAAAGCGATGGCGTACTGCTCGGTGGAGAGGGGCTCGTCCAGGATCCTGTACTTGCCTTCGTTGGCGGCCAGCTGGTACTGGGCAACGCCGATATCGACGGCGATGGCATCGTAGACGCCCGCGTTCATGTTCATGAAGGCATCGTTGTAGTCCTTGATCGTCTCGTAGCTGGCAAAGCTCTCTCTGAGCTTGAGGTTCTCATCGTTGGAGCCGTCGCCGGGATCGTTGACCAGAGCTGTGTCCGCGGAGGAAGCCGCCTGTGCGACGACGTTCTTGCCGGCCAGGTCTGCCTTGGTCTGGATATCGGAATCCGCGTTGACAGCGATGACGATGGAGTTGTCGACATAGGGCTCACTCCAGGTGTAGTCCTCCTCACGGCCGGTGTAGGTCATGCCGTTCCAGAGGCAGTCGATGGTGCCGGAGTTGATCTCCATATCCTTGGAATCCCAGTCGATGGGCTGCTTCTTCAGGGTCCAGCCGCGGCGCTTGCAGAGCTCCTCAGCCAGCTCCAGATCAAAACCGGTGTAATCGCCGGACTCTTCATCCTTGAAGCCGTAGGGCGGATATTCCGCGTCGAAACCGACGGTAAAGGTCCTGCCTGCATCCTCTGCAGGAGCAGCAGCCTCGGTCGTAGAAGCCGCATCTGCAGCAACAGCAGCTTCCGCAGTTCCAGCCGCATCGGTATCAGCAGCCGCTTCCGTGGTCTCTTCCTTGGCCGGCTCCGCATTGGAGGCGGAGGATCCTGAGGATCCGCCGCAGGCTGTCAGCGCGCCCGCCAGCATCATGCCTGCCAGCAGCATTGCAATGGTCTTTTTCATAAATGATTCCTCCCGTTTGTTGTACCAGTGTTATGTATGCTGAATAACGCACAGACATCAGTACCGGATCTGCTATGCGTCAGCGTCCGTCTGATATAAACATATGTCCCTTGTCTATACAGGCTTCTTCCTGTGCATCTCAGCTGCGCCGTTTGAATTTAGCGATTTATCACAGCGCAGTGATATTATACTGAATCACAGCTGACAAAACAAGTCAATAATGACGATTTGTATTATTTGTTGTTATTGTATTACAGTATTGGCCCACCTGATATTTCAGGTGTTTTTTGCGAAAAATCGAGTTCTGCAGCGCGAGGCGTGCGCAAAGCGTATCGGAAACGGCGCGCGCCGGGAAAACCGAGCATCGTCCCTCTCTCTTCCTTATTTTGATGCCATATCATTTCGAAACCATATCGAAATACTTCTCAAGGATCCACACGAGCCACTTCTGATCGCCTGTCATCGTATCTGTGCAGTGGGGCCAGAATTCCTCCCGCACGGGTCCCCCCCAGTTTTTTAGCCATTCGTCCATGGGACGGGGCATAGGCGTTTTGGGCGGGACAGTGAATCCTGGATAGAGCTTTCTGAACACCTCTCTGACCAGATATTTGGTGTCTCCGCTTCTGATCCTCTGATAGTCCATGGGGATGGCCATGACCGTGTCCGCATAGGGGCACAGGAGCTTCATGCCCGCCGTGGCTGTGGCGTTGGAGTAGGTTCCCATCGCCTCCATCCGGAAAATCTCGGATACAAACTCATGCCCGTCAATGTGGCCCTCCTTTTCAAATCTCCGGAAGGGCTCCAGGACCAGCTCATAGTCCCTGAGGACCATGTAGGGCAGGACATAGGAATAGCGGTTGATGAAATCACCGATCAGCCAGTCCTGTGACAGCAGGCCGTTCATACCGCCATAAATGACATCCGCATTCTCACCGAAGACCAGTGTCTCGATGCCGTCCTTTTTGGCCTGCAGGGCCGCCTTGTAGATCTGCACCTCAATCGAATGGATCGGGGCTCCCTTGTGCTTCATCAGAGTCTCCGAAAGCGCTTCAAAGTCCTCCCAGTACACCTCTACGATCCGGTGTTCCAGGCCGCATTCCTTCGCGTAGACGGCCGCCGCGCCCGATTCATCCGTCACTTCCATCCCCGGCACCACGCATTTAAAGGTGTAGGCGATGGATCCTTCGGGCATGTACCGGGCCAGGATCGCGGAGTCGATTCCGCCGCTCAGTGCGAGCGCAAGCCGCCTGCCCTTCGCCTCTTTCTGAATCGTCTCCTGAAGGTGCGCCGCCAACTCCTCGCTGTCATGAACCGGCGTCCTGTACGCATAATCCCGAAACAGGGCAGGCCGGATCCCTCCGCGAAACATCCTTGCCGGATCCTCGATCGACCGGAACATCAAAAAAGAACTGGCACAGTATCTGTTATCTACAATCATCTCTTTTCTCCCGACTTCTTCCTGCTCATTTTGCCAGGTACGCATGCGCACCATCCTCCGCCGTCACTCAAGCCCGCATGCAACACTTGTATCACGCGGATCACTTGCGTCCGCCTGCGTTATTTCACGTCCGTCAGATCATGTTTTCTGACTGAGTTCAGCGCCTCTGTGATCCTGGTGGTCGAGATTCCCTTCGTGTAGGGGAAATAAATGATCTTGATTCCCTCCTTCGCGAATTCCTCCTCGTATTTTTTCCACTTCTCCGTCCCGTACCAGTCATCCCCGACGAAGAGATAGGACGCACCGAGCTCCTTGCAGGCCTTGAGCTTGTCCATATCATACTGGGGGACGGCAGCATCCACATATCTGCAGGAGCGCACGATCTCGATCCTGTCCTCAAAGGGGATCATCGCATTTTTCCCCTTGTAGCGGACCAGCTCGTCCACAGTCACGCCCACGATCAGCTTATCGCACATTCCTTTTGCATTTTTCAACAGATTCAGATGCCCGATGTGAAACAGATCATAGACCCCCGTCGTATAGCCGATTACCATCTTTCGTCACCTCTCGAATTTAGAACTCGCTTTTTTATAACCGCTTTTTTAAAACCCGCCTTCTTTTTCTTTGAGACAGCATCACGCCTTCTTTTTGTGCTGCCGGTACTCCTCCGCATACGCGCGGCAGGATTTGTGCAGGTCAATGATGGCGGCCGGATGCACCGTCACCCTCTTTTCCTCCGGCGGGAGCTTCATGTAGTCTCCGAAGTCCCTGGTCAGATAGCTGTCGTACTCGACCGGGACCCTGATCACGGTGTCTTCAAAAGGGAGCTCACAGTAGTCCCTGAATACATACTTATCAAATTCCCGCTTGTAGGTCTTCTTTTTATTGTAATAGATGGACCGCCATGCAAAAAGGATCTCCTGCGCTGCGTCGAAATCGCATCTCTGTCCCAGAGCATTGAGCTTCTTCAGATAATAGCAGGGATCCCCGGAAGCACGTCCGCGGACACAGGTCATCCACATGAGCTTCTGCGGGACGGATTTCGTCTCCGCAAAGGACAGGCGGTTGAACCTGTTCTGGCGGATATACAGGCTCGACTCCCGATATACCCTGTCCCGCTCCTTTTTATCCACAGGCAGGCCGAAAATCGGCATGATATCAATGAAGATTCCGAAATAGCTCTCCGGCCTGTTCTCTCTGGCCTTTTCAATGAAGGCTGTATCCGAGCGGTACATCTTGATAAACGGGAAGGTGCATGCTCTGTGCTCCACAGGGTTTATGATCTCATAGGGCTCCTGAAGTTCGCGCCCCGCGATCTTCTGAAAGCGGCTGTAGTCCTCGAAGGGCATGGCGACATCGATATCATCGTCCCAGGGAATAAACCCCTTGTGTCTGACCGCCCCCAGGCATGTCCCGCCGATCGCGAAATAGCGCAGGTCATGGTCGGCGCAGATCCGCTGGAACTCCTTCAGGATATCCAGCTCCATCATCTGTACCTCCCGTCTCAACTCTTCTGACATCTGCATCTCAGGTTCTTCCTCCTCGCCATTAAATCAGTACTTCCGACCATGCCGCTCGCCAGAGCGGCTCAGGTCGTATCGCCTGCGGCCTTCTTTCTGAGCAGGTTGATCCGGACCAGCAGGATCAGCCGCCTGTATTGCCGCCTGCAGAACATTCGGGCAAAGATGCCCCACTTGCGCGGCACACGCCTGAGCTTCGCCGGGGAAACCTCGGGAATCTCCCGTGTATCAGCGATCTCACGGAGACAGGCGCGGATCTCCGCGCTCGATTTTCCCGTCTGCAACAGATATTTGACAGACGGATAGACCTGCTCCCTGACGATGCAGGTCAGGTACTCCGCCTCATGCCGGTCCGGGCTGATCCCCGCTGCCTGCGCGCAGGCCTGCAGATTGTCCGCCAGGTATTTATACTTGAGCATCTTCTCCGGATCCTCGACCGTAGAGGTGCTGATCCCGATCCTGATGTAATGTTCGTAGTAGACAGGAGAACGGAGCAGGATCCGGTCCGCGCGAATCATGCAGCGGCTGCAGAAATCGATGTCCTCGCCGCCCTTGCGGTACCTGGTGTCAAAGCGGATGTCGTTTTTTTCCAGAAACTCTCTGCGGAAAAAGCCGTCCCAGACACAGTTCATGGTCCCGTTGAGACGCAGGTCAAAAAAGGACTCCGCGAGCTCCGCATGTGTCAGCGCCTGGTCCGCAAAGCGGCGGTCGCTGCAGGAGATGACCTTCTCATCCCGGATCAGCAGGCCCTTTCTGCCGAATTTCACAAGATCGGCATGGTTTTCCACGGCCGCCCGGTAGTTTTCCGACAGAAAACCGGGCAGGACAATGTCGTCGTGATCCGAGAAAGCAATGTATTCCCCCGACGCCCGCGCCATACCATAGTTTCTGGCTTCGCAGATCCCGCCGTTTGCTTTATGAAATGCCTTCACGCGGGTATCCCTCCGCGCGAAGGCATCGCAGATGGCAGGGCTGCCGTCCGACGACCCGTCGTCGATCAGCAGGAGTTCATAATCCTCAAACTCCTGCGCCAGGATACTCTCTACACAGGCTGACAGATATTTTTCGCTGTTGTAGACCGGCATGATCACACTGACCGCCGTCTTATTCTGATTCATGGATGATTCCGCTCCTCTGCCTTCTTTATTTTCCTACTGTTTAATCCATCTCCGGCACCGCCCGGGACGTCCGCCCGGGATGGATCTTATGGTCCGGGACCTCCCGGACGGTTCCCATGATTCATTTTGAATCACTCGGCGGATCGCCCGGAGTACCGGGCTGCCTGATGTACCGCTTAGAACCATCCCAGGTAATTCTCAGCGGTTCTTTCCAAGTTTTTTCAGGATCATTCCAAACGCCATATTCCAAAGGCCCAGGAGGCTGTCCCTCATGAGCAGGAAGGACAGGATCAGAACGCCGGCTCCGTACACCAGAAATCCCGCGATCGCCTCCAGATAGAAACCCGCCAGGATAAAGAGCGGAATGGCGGCCGCCGCCAGGAGGAGTTCCCTCCAGTCCGGGCGGATCTCCGGAACGGACAGGCTGCAGATCAGGTACCAGATGATCACCGAGAGGAGGGTCGCAAATGCGATGCCCTCGTTGGAGCGGGTGAAGTAGTAGAAGATGGTATTCAAGATCACGCCGATGATGATCACCCCGATCAGCTGGGCCAGGTAGGTCGACTGCTGCTTGCGCGCCTTGTAGATATTGACATAGATGCCCTTGATGATCATGTAGAAGACCTCTGTGGAGAACAGAATGAAGAGCACATATTTGGATGCCAGATACTTCTGCAGATAAAACTCCAGGATGAATTTGGCAGGAAAGGCGGCCGAGATCAGAAAGAGGGCAAAGACCATGCACATTCTCCGGATCCGCCGAATCGCGCCCATATCCGGCGTGACGCAGATATAGTTATACATGGTCGTGACAATCGGTGAAATAAAGATGGCGATCAGGTTCTCCACGCTGACAACAAAGGAGTAGTAGGCAAAATCCTGTACCGTGAGCAGCCCTTTGACAAACCACCTGTCCACACTTGTCATCAGAATGGAGGAAAAATTACCCAGCATCAGGATGATGCCAGACCGGATATTGTCCAGCAGGCTCCTGAAATCGGGACTCCAGCCGGGCCGCTGTCCGTATCCGACGATCATCTTCCGCTCCACCAGAAGCCATGTGATAAAGGTAACTGTGACCATCCATGCGACATACAGGTGACTGTTATCTGTCCTGAAGCCGAACAGAAGAATCATGGAACCGGCAAAGACCATGATCGATGAATAGTTCAGGATCCGGCTGTAGGAACCGAATTCCCCTGTCGCCTGAAAAATATTTTTGTATGCCGATACCAGGTTGACCGGCAGAATGCTCACCGCTGTGATGAGCAGGATATCATTTCCGAATGCAAGTCCAGTCAGGACACCGGCCGCCGTCATCATGATCTGCGTCAGGATCAGGTTGGAGCGGCAGGTGTTGATCCCCGTCGACCCGACCTCGGAAATATGCTTTCCTCCATACATCAGGTACAGGCCGTCAGAGTAACCAAAGGCCAGGACTCCGATATAATTGGCATACAGATGATAGGTCTTGATGTCTGCATATGCGCCCAGGGACAGGTATTTGGGCATGACAAAGCCATTGACGAGACTGATGCAAAGGTTAATGGCATTCGCAATAAACACAAGCGCGATCCCACGCTTGAGATTTTCGTTGGAATTTATCTGATTTGGCATATTTTCGTCCAGAATATCATCGATTCATTTCAAATAACAGGTCACTTTACATGATAGACGTCTATTAAAAATGAGAACTGCACTCCCCCATTTTTCCTGTCCGGGCATCGCGGGCCCCCCGCATTCTCGCCGAGAGTTTTTTGCCCTTATCGGCCTCGTACAGCAGGATCAGAAGCCTCGCCTCCAGTTCCTTTAAAGAGACCTTCCACATGGGATACTCGCGGGGGTATTTCCGGGCCATGTAGAACTTGTTTCTCGCCATATAGTAATTGCGGAGAGCGGAATGATTGTAGACAACCTTCCTCCGCCACAACAGGCGGACATTTTTCCCGTGCCCGACCTCATGGAGCAGGCCTGTGAAGGGGATCCTGTAGATCTTATAGCCGTGCCGGCGGAGGTTCGCGCAGATTTCGAAATCAACGGAGTCGATAAACATTTTCTCATCGAAGCCGCCCACGGCCCTGACAGCCCGCGTATTACAGAAGGCAGCGGAGGTGATGCAGCTGTCGATCTCGACGGGCCGGTCGACCGCCGCATATCTGGGCTTCGCCACAAAATTGCGATCCAGGATCCTGCAGGTCAGGATCCCCGCGTCAGGCAGCTCGTCTGTCTGTTCCGCCCAGGTCCGATACTGATCCACCAGCCCCCGCTCGCACACGGAATCATGATCCAGCGTGATAAACCAGTCAAAACCGTTCCGCTCAGCATAATCCAGGATCCGGTTCAGCGCTGCCGCGATTCCCAGGTTTCGCCCGTTCTCCACAAGACAGGCTTGCGGATCCAGTCCCTGCCGGGTCAGATCGTCCCTGATTTCCCCGATCCGCATGGATCCGTTGTCCACCAGGACGATACCATCCACCTGGGGAAGGATTGCGGAAACATTCTGCCGCAGGCGCTGCAAATCCGGATTATATAATACGATTCCCGCCAGAACTCTCACTTTGCTGACTCCTTCTGTGCTCCGTCACGCTCAAAACTCTACTCTTTTGTGCGTCTTCTGCCACTTGTACCGGCGCCTCCCAAAGCCCGGGCAGACCGGTACGCCCAGCGCAGCCGCACCTCACTTGTGCGCCTTCTGCCATTTTCTCATGGCACCCAGCATATTCAGGGCAAAGAACATATCGTGCCGGATCATAAACAGGACGACCCGCCGCTGCCGGGACAGGCCCTGCAGGTTCTGTGTCTTCAGGGCGCGGACGATCATGGGATCCTGCAGATAGATGCCGAATTTGCGTTTCTTTTCCCTGTAGGGTTCCTGATTGGAGGGGCTGAAATAACCGCTGATGGCAGTCGTTATGATAACATACAGGAGCCGGTTGTCAAACCAGTCCAGCAGGGCCTTCCTGTTCTCACTGGTGTCGATAAAGTCCCGGATCTTGGCGAAGCAGTCGAGCACATAGCGGTGATTGCGCTCATCGTGGGAGGCGGAGATGGATTTGTCGTTATAAATATAATGATAAAAAGGCCTGTTCACAAAGGCCGCCGCCTGCAGCTTTTCAAACATCCGCAGGTTGAATTCGAGGCCCTCCGCGCCCTGGCGCAGCTGCTCATCGTGGAGGACCTGATTGTCCAGTAGATATTTCCTGCTGATCAGCTTGGAATAGGCGACGGCGATGTTGCCGTTATAGACCAGAAGCTGCTGCTGGAGCCACCTGCACTCCCTGCCGCGGTAAGTCTTCTCCTCAATATAAAAATGATAGACCTCCGACGTGTGCCCGTACTCCTTGGTGATCCCGCACATGACCAGCTCTACATCCTCCCGGCAGGCGGTCTCATACATGCAGGCGCACATGTCCGGATCGATCCAGTCGTCGCCGTCCACAAACATGACCCAGTCGCCCTCTGCCGCCAGAAAGCCTGTATTGCGGGCGGCGGAAAGACCTCCGTTTTCTTTGTGGATGACCCGGATCCGGGGATCTCCGGCGGCATATTCGTCACAGATCCTGCCGCACTGGTCCGGCGAACCGTCGTCGACGAGAAGGATCTCCACCTCCTGCAGGGTCTGTCGCTGACAGCTCTCAATGCAGGCTCTGAGATATTGTTCCGGCACCCGGTAGACGGGCACGATTATACTGACAAGGGGGGTTCCCATCTTCTTCTCCTGATGTCACTCTATGCTGCAAATGATTTTTCGGATCTTGTCACCGATCTCCTCCACGCTCCGCATCTGCCCGTCCCGGGCGCAGTCCACGACTGTCCAGCCCAGCTTACTGCTGCAGTAGGCCGCCGCCGCGGCGGACCGCTCCAGGTAGGCGACATTGCGCTCGTGGATATCCTTTTTGCTCTCCTCGCCCTCGTAGCGGCCGGTCATCAGGCGCTGGGAGACCTCCGGATCCACCTTGAGATAGATCACCACATCCGGTGCAGGGATCCCCAGGAGCTCATACTCATAGTGAAAGAGCCACTCCAGGTAGCTGTCCCACTCCGACTCCGGCAGCTTGGAGCATTGATGCACCGCATTGGAGGTCGTGTAGCGGTCCGCGATCAGGACGCCACCCTCCTCGTAGAAGCGGCCCCAGTCCGCCTTATATCCCGCGTAGCGGTCCGCCGCATAGAAGCTGGACGCCGCGTAGGCGTTCACATCCGACGGATCCGACCCGAAATCCCCCCGCAGGTACATGCGCACCAGCGCCGAGGAGTCAGACTCATAATTGGGGAAGGAAATCTTTCGGACGGACACCCCTTCCGCCTGCAGCGTCTCGAACAGGCGCTGCGCCTGTGTCGCCTTGCCGGACCCGTCCAGGCCCTCGATCACGATGAGTTTCCCTTTTTTATCCATAGTAGTGGTTATTTCCTTTATGTGTATTCTACGCAGACAGACCCGGAGAGCAGAACGCCACATTGCGTCACGTTCGACTCTCCGGGTCTGCTCCATGTCATTATAGACTATCAGGGTGGATTTTTCATCCCCGGAACACATAATCCGCCAGGAGGGACCACGGGGACGGTTCTATGGTCCCTTATGATCCACCTGTGAGATGAGGAGGGACCGGAGAACCGTCCCCCTGGTCCCCCCAGGAGAACCGTCCCCGTGGGCCTCGGACTCAGAGGTCATGTACCGTCACTCCTCCGTTTCCTCCGCCTGCTCCGGCGTATACACCCCGTCCTCGCTCTCGACCAGCAGGCACTGGACCAGGTATCGCTGGTCGTCGTAGGCGTTGCAGGTGGACAGGGTCAGGATCCGGCTGTTGCGGTCCAGAGGTGCATCCTCGTTAACGTAGCCGCTGTAGAAATCCCCGGCCAGGATACTCTTCTCGAAGGCCTCGAAGACCTCCGGATCGCGGAAGTTGTCGTTGTTGAGCAGCAGGTGGTCATCGTTGGTGTTGTAGGCGGCGAAGACACGGTAGTGCAGGACCTTGTCAGGGGTATAGACCGTGACGTTTTTGTTGTTGTCAAAAAAGTCCCTGCCCTCGTAGAAATGGAGGTTCTGGAACATGCTGCCGTTGGACATATCGTGTCCGTAGAGGACCGTGACGGGGTCGGAGAAGTCCCTCTTGTTATAGTTTTCGGAATAGATGGAGCCCGCGAACTCATCCGTCTTGTCGGGGCGGTGGTAAAGATAAAAGAGCTGGTCCCCCTCCACCATCTGGCAGACCGGATAGTCGATGTTCGTGTCCGGAATGCGGATCCAGGCATAGGCATCCGGGCAGGTCTCATGCAGGGTCTTGAAATCGATGGGGATCTCCGCCAGGGGAACGGCCGGAGCTGCCGTCGCGGCGGTCGCAGCGGTATCCGCTGCCGAAGCTGCGGCGGTCGCGGCTGTAGAAGCCACTTCAGCCGTGCCGGTACCTGCCTCCGGAACCGTCACTGCGGCAGCGGCAGTTTCCGCCTGCATCCTGTCATCTGCCGGGCCGGCTGCCTGTGACCTGTACCACAGAACGCCCCCGCCGACCACACAGATGACAACGGCCGACGCCAGAAGATTGCGGATGAAAATGCGCTCAACAGATTTTTTTGCATCGCTGCGGGTTATATTGCGGTCAGCAAATTTCCCTGTCTTATTTCCTTTATGCTTCTCAGTCATTGCTAAACCTCTCTGAAAACAGGCCGACGCGCCGTCCACATGGTTTCCTGATCTGATTCCGTCCGAAGGGAAGGGGCCGGAGAACCGTCCCCGTGGTTCCTCTGATCTGATTCCGTCCGAAGGGAAAGGACCGGAGAACCGTCCCCGTGGTCCAGTATTCAACTATACTTTGATAATTCCTTTTTTATACGCTAATTCTTCATTTAATACCTGGACATCAATCTTCCAGATTTTCCGAAGAGAGAAAAGTCTGTATTCCAACTCGGCTTTTACCCCGCTCAGCCAGGTTTCTTCTGCATTTTTAATGACCAGCAGAAATCGTATTTGAATATTCTCCATGGAACGAATGGCGGAAATCTTCTCTCCAATATCTTCTATCCCATTCTTTCCCAGTAAGGAAGCAGTCAAAATATTGAAGGAATCTGTATATTTTTGACATAGTTCTCGATAATACCGGTTATATTTAATTTCCTTTTCTTTACTCTCTTCTTTATTATTCGAATTCGGGCAAGTCGTCTTGGCTTCTACAAACTGGAGAACATCTTTCTTCCCCAGATATATATATTCGGTCGTACGTATGCCGCCTTTTAATTTTTCATACAGACCGGAATTTTCTATATAAAAAAGCCTTGATCTGTCAGAGATAACAAAATCCATCCCAGACTCTGTAATTATTGTCACATCAGCACCTCATCACGATAAATCTGCAGATATGTCTGTACAATCGGATTATTGCTCAGAAGAGTGAATTCATCAGCAACCTCGCAAACTGTCGTGCCATCCCCGGGAGACCGATAAAGAGAATAGTATGTCACACGATCCGCCTCATCTCGCTTTTTACTGAGAATATCCAGATATTTTGCCAGGAAATAATCGTGTGTAGCTACAAAAATCTGTACTCCTCCCCGTTGCAGCTCAAGAAGGATCTCGGCAATCGTTGATATATAGGAAGGGTTCAGATTCGCCTCAGGCTCATCCCAAAACAGGATCGATCCCCTTCCCAGGGTTCCGTTTTTGGCAAGGAGCCATAATAGGCCGGCCTTTTTTATCCCCTCTGCAACCAGATTAAACTCCAGATTACTGTTGCCCTTTCTCAAATAAAATTCATCTTTACCAGAATCATATTTGACTTTTCCACTGGTGATTTTCTCAATCCTTTTCAGGAGTGCATTTTTGGATGCACTGTTTTTCCCCATTGAAATATCAACCTTTGCAGAGTTAATGATATCTATGTATGTATCGTCAAAACGTACATTTCCTACACTGGCGGCTGCCGTTAACTGATAACTGTGAGAAAGCATCTCTTTTGCCGGAATAAAGTTGCTGACACTTCCCTCAAAAGCTTTCTCCCAGACTCCTTTTCCTCTGACCTCGCCTTCCCAGCGTTTTGTCTTGTTATCAAATACAATCGCTAAGGATTTCGATTGCTCAGACAAGTCATCATATGCCGTCACATATATACTCGCATTGTGGTTCCCCGGCTTCCTTGTCACAAGACGCGAAAGCCGGAATTCATCTGGCAGCATGCAACGCACGATCTTGTATCCAAAATCAGTATCCTTCCGACTGGCCATACAAGCTGCATACAGCACCTTCAACAAATGTGTTTTACCAGTAGCGTTCTCTCCAATCAGTACATTGATTCCTTCCTTGAATGAGATGGAGATATCCTCAAATACAGTAATGTTTTCAAGCTTAATATTCCTGATAATCATAAACGTTTTCCTCGAACTTTGTAAAAGCATCCTGTGTTTGCCTTCTGCCACCAGTCACTGGCACTTGTAGTTTGCGTACTACCAGGCATACCCGATCGGTCACCTTACTTGTGTGCCTTCTGCCATTTTCTCATGGTCCCCAGCATATTCAGAGCAAAGAACACATCGTGCCGGCTCGTGAAATCTTGCAGACAGACCCGGAGAGCAGAACGCCACATTGTGTCACGTTCGACTCTCCGGGTCTGCTCCATGTCATTATAGACTATCAGAGTGGATTTTTCATCCCCGGAACGTATAATCCCAGACAGCCCGCTTCCGGGCAGGGTTCCGGCCCCTAGTACCTTCGGATGATCCCTCGCGAGATCCAGATTCCCAGCAAAACACCCGCTGTGTCGATCAGGACGTCCCGCGCCTGCATGGCACGGCCGGGGACGAAGTGCTGATGGATCTCATCGCTGACAGCGTAGAGAAAGCCGATGAGGAGCGGGATCAGCCCTTTACAGGATATCATACCGGGCAAAGTATCGAATGACCCATAAGGGTTCGCATCGAATTTCCTATCGGGTGCCGTTTCGGATGACCTATATGGTCCTGTTTCAGATGCCCTATTGGCTGCCGTATGTGCTGACCAAAAGAATCCTACATCGTCTGCCCGATAGGACGCTGCAGTCATAGTCAGCAGGATCCCCAGGATCGTATATTCCGTCAGGTGGGCACCCTTCCGGACCGGGAAGGAGAAGCGCTCCTGCATCTGCAGCTGCTGCGCCGGCGGCATCTCTTCGTAGCCCTCCACAAATATCTCGCAGAGAAAACCGCAGATCACACCGCTCTGAGCATTGGAATCGTCCTTTACCGCAGATGACATATGGAAGATCAGGAGCATCCATAGGAGGGTGAGGACGGTGAGGAGAAGACTGCGCAGGAAACGGCAGCTCGTCTTATTAAACGTCTTATACATGTTCAAACCTGTATTTCACCTGTTCCAGTTCCGGGTATACAAATCTTCTCGTAAATCCCATGGCTTATAACGCATCTGTGGTCTCCTCTTATAAACGGTTTTTATAAAGATATTATAGAGGCAATCGGCAAAAAGAAAACAAGCCCCTTACTCCCAACAAATCAGGAATAAGAGGCTTGTTTTGTCTTATCGTCTTTTATTCAGCAGCTCGCTGGGAGAACACCATTGACCTTCGTGTCTTCCGGTGGTTGGATTATAGCGGTAAATGTATACCTTGTCCGCATCCAGATTCTGCATACCGATCTGCAGATCGCTGTGCCTTTTCTCCCTTATGTAGAATCCGTTTACGACTTTGCGCGGCTGCGAATCTCTCTTAAAGAACAACCGTATTCCCTCCACCGTTTTTCACAGACACCGGCCGATATAGCAGGCTTTCACTTGATGCAACTATCTGTGCATCATATAAACCCGACGGTCATGAGTGCCGATATCCTTTTTCGAATTAATTTCAATATTATACCATATCTGTCAATCCCCTGCTCCCAGCGCCTCGGCCAGCCCGGCCAGGGCAGTGTCCGCCGCCTCGGGATCCATGGTGCAGGAGAGGCGGTAGCAGGGTACCTGCTCTACGATGCGGGCCAGCAGGCAGGCGGACGATGGCCCGCAGGTGGGCCTCCATTACTGCTCCACGTACACTTCGTTCCCCTCCGCGTCGTAGTAGGTGTCCGTCTGGGTGCCGTCCTCGGCGTAGGTGGAGGCCATGGAGGCGTAGCCCTTGTCGTTGACGTAGGGCTCCTCGTTGACGTTGAACCAGGAGGTCAGGGTCTGGCGGCCCAGCTTGTCATATTCGTATCGCTGGATGGAGTACTGCTGGGCGCACTTGGCGCGGTCGCCGTCTGCGTCGTAGTAGGCCTGCTCGGTCAGCTTGTTCTGGTCATTGTAGGTCTTGCGGATCTCGGTGTAGGAGTAGTATTTGTCGGGCTTGGCCTTGGGGTCGCTCGTGATGGCGTGGGTGTCACCGTCCACGTCCTGATAGGACTCGGTCAGCATGTTGCCCTTGTCGTCATAGGTGTTGAGGACGACGGCGGTGCCGTTCTTGATGGCGACCGGATTGCCGTCCGTGCCCAGGTATTCGGTCTTGGTCACCTTGTTGAGGTCATTGTACTCCTTGCGGACAGCGGCGCAGCCGGAGGCCGCCACGATGGGATCGCCGGCCTGATCTAGGTAGGACTCGAGGAGGGCGTTGCCGCGGTCATCGCGCTCGTAGGTGACGGAGGAGTAGCCAGACTTGACGTTGGCGGGGCTGGCGGGGCTGCCGTTCTGGTCCAGGTAGTCGACCCGGACGGACTTGTTGTTGGCGTCGTAATCCGTGTGCATAGCGGCATAGCCTGCCGGAATGGTGACCGGATTGTCCGCCGTGTCAAAATAGGCCTGGTCGATGACGTTGGTCCCGTGGTCATAGCCCTTGGTCGTGACCGCATAGCCCTTGGACTCGACAAAGAGGGGCTGGCCGTCCTCGCCGATGAAGGTCTCCTTCACGACGCGCTTCCAGTCGTCGTATTCCATCTGTGTATAAGCAACGCCGTCCTTGTCGACGATCAGGTTGTCCTCGATGTCATAATTGCGGGTGACGGTCTTGTTGCCGGCGGGGTCATATTCGTACTCCATGCGGGCGACGCCTTTGACCATGACGGGATCACCGGCGGCGTTGTAGTAGCGGGCCTCGGTCTCCAGGCCGGTCGCCTCGTCGTAGGCGTGGGTCATCTTGGCGTAGCCCTTCTCGCTGTCGACCAGGTCGCCCTTGCTGTCGGTGTAGTACTCCTCGGTCTTGCGGCCGGCATCGTCGTAGGTGGTCTGCATGCCCTCGTAGCCGGCGGCCGCCTCGACCGCGTGGCCGTTGGCATCCAGGTTCACAGTGCTGATCAGGTCTCCGTTCTCATTGTATTCGCGGGAGATCCCGGCATAGCCCAGAGCCTCGGGCGCGACGGTCTTGCCGTCCACGTCCACGTAGACCTCCTTGGTGCACTTGTTGATGTCATTGTAGGTGTACTGGACACCGGCATAGCCCTTGCTGCCCGGCGCGGGATTGCCGTCGGTGTCAAAATAGGACTCGGTCAGCTTGTTGCCGTTGTCATCGTAGGTGTACTCCACCTTCGCATAGCCGGTTGACTTTTTCAGGACAGGCTCCTGAGCGGTATTGAGGAAGGCCTCGCTGGTCACCTTCTTGTCCTCGTTGTAGGTGCGGACCCAGCGGCTGTAGCCTTCCTTGCAGACAGTCTCCTGGCCGTCGGCGTCGTAGTAGGCCTCCTCGAGGACGTTGCCGTTTTCATCGTAGGTCCGGGTCAGGGACGCGTAGCCCTTGCTGAGGGTGTAGGGAACTTCGGTGATCTCTCCATCCTCCGAATCCTTGTCTTTCTGATCCTGATCCTTCCGATTCTCCTGACCATCTTGGCCCTGCGAATCCAGATTTTCCTGACCATTCCGGCTCTCAGAATCGCTGGTCTCCTCATCCGCATCTTCCTCGTCCCGGATGGAGGCGATGTAGTAGGCCTCCCTGATGACATGCTTGTTGCCGTCATATTCCTGGCGGAGGGCATTGTAGCCGTCCTTGAGCCGAAGGGGCTTCTTGTCGGTGCCGTAGTAGGCCTGGTAGGTGACGTTTCCGGCGTCGTCGTATTCCTTTTCGACGATGCAGTAGCCGAGCTTGGAGTGGATGGCGCGCTTGTTGTCGGCGTTCCGATACTCCTCGCGGACGACCTGCTTTTTCTTATTGTAGGTGCGCTTGACGATGACGGTGCCGTCCTTGTTGGCAGCGATCTGGCCGGCGGCGTCGTAGTAGATGCATTTCTTATCGTTGCCGAAGTCATCGTACTGGTGGTCGACGCCGGCATAGCCCTTCTTCATCACGACCAGGTTCCCGTCGAGGTCATAGTAGCGCTCGGTCAGGCGGTGCTTGTCCTCGTCCCAGGTGTAGGCGCTGCGGTGGTAGCCGTCGGCGGACAGGATGGGATTGCCCTCCGTGTCAAAATACTCCTCCGAGGTGATGTTCTTGTTCTCGTCGTAGGTGTACTTGATACCGGCGTAGTTCTTATTCTCAAGGGTGACGACCGCGCCCTTCGCGTCGTAGTAGGTCTCACCGGTCTTATTGCCGGCGTCGTCATAGGTCATCTCCATGGACGCGTAGCCCAGCTTCTCGACAAAAAAGGGCTGGTCCGCCGTGTCGAAATAGGAGGTCCCGACCAGGTTGCCCTTGTCATCGTAGTCCTTGCGCACGATGGCATAGCCGTCCTCGCAGGCGACGATGGAACCGTCCGCCGCGTAGAAGCGCTCCTCCACGACGTGACGGGCATTGTCCATGATGTCGGTGATCTGGGTGTACTCCTTGACAGGGGCATCCGCCGCAACGCTGCCGGGAGCATTTGCCGCGTTTGCCGCATTGATCTGGTCTGTAACATTCTCGGTGACGATCAAATCCTCCGTCTTGGCTACGGGCTTGACCGTATATCCGATCGCGCCGCCGACCAGGGCGGCGATCAGAGCCGTGGCGACCAGGGGCGTCCACTGAGGGAGCTTATTGCCCTCAGGACGGGACGGGGTGGGCGCTGAGGCGACCGGTGGCTGGGTCTGCGACTCCGCCGCCTCGTCTGCCACGGGCACTCCTCCGCTGTTCAGCAGGTCCTCTTCCATGTTTCTGTTTTCATTTGTAGGGCTCATTGTTACATCCTCCGTTAATAAAACAATATAAGTTTTCACAAGCGCATATCTTTATTGCGCCTGATCCTCACTTTCATATTCCTGACCAGTCCGCATACTGTCGCACAATGATATCTCTCTTATCTTATGATCCGCCCGTCCTCTTCAAAACGCAGGACGCGGTCGCAGATGGAGAGGACTGTAGGGCGGTGGGTGACAGTAATAACCGTGCGGTCCGGAAGGCCTCGCAGGTTCTCCAGAAGGCGCTTTTCGGTCTCTACATCGAGGGCGCTGGTCACCTCATCCAAAAGCAAAATCGGGGCGTTGGAAAAGACCGCGCGAGCGATGGCAAGCCGCTGCATCTGACCCTCCGACAGGCTCATGCCCCGCTCTCCCAGGATGGTATCGATCCCGTTGGCAAGATCCCCGACAAAGTCCTCCGCGCATGCAATGGAAAGTGCGCGTCGGAGTCTCTGCTCATCATGCGCCGCACCGGGATCCGCGAAACTGACCACCTCCCGGATACTGCCGCTCATCAGAGCATTTCCCTGAGGCACGTAGGCAAACAGGCGGCGGAATGCTGCCGTCATGGCATGCTCTTTTCCGTCCTGCGACAGGTAATATCTCTGACCCTCATCCAGCCGGTACACACACATCAGGAGCTTCAGCGTCGTAGATTTTCCGCAGCCGCTCTGTCCACAGAATGCGACATGCTCACCCTTCCGGATCTCCAGCGACAGGTGTTCCAGAACTAGGGGCATTTTCTCCCTTTGATGTAATTGCAGATCCGACTGTGGCACGTTTCCCGCAGGCAGGTAGGCAAAAGATACATCCCGCAGTCCAAAAGCCGTCAGCTGATCCTGATAGAATGAAACAGCCTCTGCAAGTGAAAGGGGTGATGAAGGTTCTCCCTGTGCCGATACCGATTCCCGCAAGAGTGGATCTTTCCGAAGTCTCTTATATGGACTTCCGGGAAAGACATCTATCGGCTCTTTCCTGCTGTCATCGCCGGAAATGGCAGCAGCTGCGTCATCCGGCAGGAGCTCAGCCTCCCGCAGTCGCTCGGCACTGGCCAGCATGGCGTAGTACCTGGGCAGGTATCCTGTGATGTTGGCAAAGGGGGTCTGAATCTGGGTGATCAGCTGCGTAATGGCCGTGAGCGTCCCGAAGGTGATCGTCCCCCTCAGGATTCCGTATCCGCACCAGCCGACGCCCAGGACGTACATTCCGTTCATGGCAGCCCCGAAGCCAATGTTGCAGAGGTTGGAAAAGCGGTTTCTACGCATCCTGACATCCTTATGCTCCTGCATCCTCTCCCGCGCCCGATCCATGGTCTGGTCCTCAGCAGCAAAGGAGCGGATCATCAGCATGCTGGTCAGGTGCTCCTGCAGGAAGATCCGTACCCGACCGTCTGCCTCCTGCATGTCCTTATGAAGTCGCTTCAGTTTTCTGCGAAAAAGCCATGTGAAGAGGACCAGCACCAGCCCTCCCGGAATCAGGATCGCGGCAAAGCGGGGCTCCAGCAACAAGATCATGGCAAGAGCACTGATGAGCTTGACAACCATGCCCGTCATGCCCGGTACGATCTCCACGCAGCTGTTCGCAACGACCACCGTGTCACTCGTCAGCCGGTTCATCCACTCGCCGGAATGGACAGCGCTGACACGCAGGTAATCCCTGTGCAGGAGGGTATCCAGCAGGCGTCTCTTCAGCGCATTTTCAATGGACGCCTTCGAGAGCTCCGTCAGCCACCGGATCATGGCGCGGAGGAGGAGCTGGGCGGCTACCAGCAGTACGACCAGCAGAATCTCTCTCCAGAAAGCAGTTGTCCGGTGTGCCACAGCGGCATCCACAATATTCCGCAGACACAATGCATAGAACACCCCTGAGGCCCCGTGCAGGGCCTGCACCACGACCAGCAGGAGGATCTGCCACCTGCTGCCGCCGACAACAAAGAGCAGCCAGGTGATCATACTGCCTGGTCTATTTCTGTCGGCAGGCGTATTATTATCACAGACGTGCTCTTCTCCGCCTGCCGGTCCTCCCTCGTTCATCCGATTCTTCATCCGGTGTACCGATTTCCATCACAATTACCATGATTCCTGCTCCGCGTAAACTTCACTTTCACTCCTCGTCGAGACAAGTGTCCTTCCGGGGGCGCAGAGCGTCCCCGCCGCAGCCGGACTCACGCTCCTACAGAAGATGGAGTTTCCGGGCAATCCTGCCCGCAAACCTCCTGACGCGAAAGCAAAAGGCCCGGAGAGGATAAATGAAGTTCCACAGCCGGATATACCATTGATAGCTCCGGTCTGTGGTTCTGTATTGTTTTCCTTTTCTGTGAAAGCTGTCCAGCACGCCGATCACGGCTGTATCCGGCACCGTCTCCAGGGCGTAGGTGTTGTCCCCGCGGATCAGGTAGTGGTCGTCACACACGCGGATGACCCTGTGGAGAATGTAACTTCCGCCCCGCCGGTACAGCGCCACATCGTATTTTTTCAAACGACAATCAGGAACCCGGATGATCACCAGGTCCCTGTTCTGCCGGAGCATGGGCTCCATACTTATGCCTTTTGTTCGATAGACCAGCTTTCCATCTCTGGAAAGGATGTCTTCAAATCCGGTGCTCATGTCACTATGAATCACTAATCCCGGTTATCACTGTTTCGTAACATCCGCTCTCAGGTTCTGAGAGCGGATGACTGTTATACAGAATCCGTCCCGGGTTCTGAAATCACTTGGCTGTTTCACTTGATCCGCCCTCAGATTCTGAGCGCGCTTGACGGTTATACATGACCTGTGCCCGGATTTTCAGGGCATTTCCTCACCACTGCCGCAAACCGGGCAATCAGGGCCGCAACTGCATCCAGGCATAGCACACCCGCACGAGCACTCCGGTTCAGAATTGTATTGCGTTACCATGATGTCTACAGTATTTGATTTCACACCGTTTACAACCAGGCGGTATGTAAAGATGGTGGTCTCTGCTGTGAGTCCAGGAGGAACATCCCGTCTGAAAACAGAAGGATCATCATAAGATGCGTTTTCGGCCGGTCCCCAGGTTGTGCCGCCATCAAAGCTTTCCTGCCACTCATAGATCAAGTACTTATCGTCACCTTCGCCCTCCTCCTTATCTACATAACCGGTTATCTCAATCTGTTCTTCGGTAGGATGGCTTATGTCCACGGAAATATATTCGTTTAAAGCAGAGATCGTAACCGACTTGACCTTTGCTGCGTTGAGATCCAGTGTCGCAGTGCCGGAAATCCTGGTTTCTCCGTCATACGTGGCGATACAGCGGAAGAGTCTGCCGTTCATATCTTCCTGGACATTTTCCAGGGTCATGGTACTGCCCGTTTCACCGTCCAGTGTCACCCATTCTTCCCCGCCGTGCACAGTGTACTGCCATGTGAATGCCGCATCCTCGACGTTCACGGCAACGGAAAAGACTGCCGTCTCTCCCGGATAGGTTTTCACATCGACAGGGTTGGACGTGAAGAAGAGCTTCATGTTGTCCTGGGGTTCCGCTTCCGTACTGCCTGTGAGCAGGACAGACGATCTGCTCTCCACCGGCTGTCCTTTGAATGGTGTTACGATCACCTTGTAGGTATAACCATTGTTGGATGCAGAGGCAGGGACGGTCAGGCTGGTCCGGGCCCCGTCATTGGTGACACCGGTATTGACCTTCGTCCAGCCAGAGCCGGAACGGTCCATGACATACCACTGGTACTTTTTAACCTTGGCGCCGTTGGTCACCACTTCAAAGAGGGCGTCAGTGCCGATCCTTGCGTACTGTTTTTCCGCGAGATCCTGTTTGATCGCAAGTTCCGCGTCCTCCTGCTCCGTGCTCTTCTCCCACTTTGCGTACAGCTGGAGATTGTCCGTCGCCTTCAGAGAATTCACCACCGTCGAGCCGTCCAGGGTCCATCCCAGGAAGGTATTGTCCTCCCTGAAGACGGAGGGGAATTCCACATCGCTGTCCTGAACCGCTCTGACGACACGATTGGCTGTTTCGCCATCTGCAAAAACGCCTCCAGCCGGGTCGAATTCGATCCTGTAGCTGTCCGCAGTAAGCAGAAGTTCAGCCCTCTTGTTATTCGCGAAAGCCGTGATCAGAGAAGAGCCCTGGCCAAGGATCGTCACGGTCCCGTTATTGACCGTCGCGACCGACGGGTCGGTGGACTGCCACCGGACTTCGGATGTACTCTTGGCCGGCGTAAGTACTGCCTGCAGGTTCACAACGTCACCCACAGCCAGGTGTTCTGTATCCAGGCTGCCGATCTGCCTGATGGTAACAGCTGTCGCAGGATTTCCTCCATTATGGATCCGTGCCGATTTGGAATCCACACTGATGGTTCCGTTGCTGACACTGCAGCAAAGCCGGGATGCTACCGATGAAAATGTATTTGTCACCCGGGTCAGGTCGAATACAGAAGTCGTCGCGCCGCTGACAGGCTCACCGTCAAAATACCACTGATAGGTGAGGTTCTCACCCACGGCATAGAGATATACAAACCGCTCCGTCTCCCTGTAATAGTCGTCGTCAAGATCCTGCTCGATCACGATTGGCTTCTCGTTGACATGGAGAACGGCTTCGGCGGAATCCTCATCAAAGACGACCCTGCCGGTCGGAGCTGTCACGATCACATGGCACTTGACCTTGGCACCATTATTGGACGGTGTCGCCTTGATCAGGGTCTCTGTAGACGTACTGCCGTTGAAGGTATAGCCGCTGCCATAGTCGACGTACCACTTATAGGTCGCTCTGAACCCGGACTGCAGAGAAGCCGTCACAATGCGAAACTCCTTGTACTGGAGATCCGGATCTGTCATCACATCCGAGGGCTGGACCTGAATGAATCCCTGTATGGGAGAGTCGTCCACGATCGTGACCTGGGCCTGCTCGGAAGTCACGTTGTTGCCAAAGGCATCGTGCACCGTGCAGTATACAGACATGGTCCGGGCTTTGCTGCTGTCCAGCTTAACCGTCGCATCATCTGCTCCGTCCGTGATCTTCTCCCCGTCCACGTACCAGTCATAGGTCAGACCGATGCCGGAGGCGGCGAGGCTCGCCGTCACTGTCCTCCCAAGAGAGCCGTACTTATCCGCCGGCTGTGTGACGATCGCGACAGGATCCCGGCTGGGGAGCTCACCGAGCACAGCAGAGCGATCTGACTGCGCCGAATTCGAAATCTCAGAGATATTGCCGCTCATGGCCGTCACGGTGAAGGTATACTGTTTCGAGGCGATGTTGTTGTAATCGATCCAGCCGGAACTGAAGTTGAAATATGTCGTGTTGATATTCCGGGAGGCGACAATGTCATCTCCGCTGTAGAGCATGACCTGGTAGGAATCTGCTTCAGGCACTTCGCTCCAGCGGGCCCTGCCGTAGGTCTCCGAATCCCAGGTGACATTTGCAGGAACTGCAAGTGACTGGTCGGGACGTGTGAAGGGAACCGGATCCGACGACACCGCTGAATCCGTTCCGACAGTCATATCGCGGGCGTTTTTCTCGTCCGCCGAGCCAACCGCCTTTGCGGTCACATAGTAGGTCCCTGCTTCACTGATCAGGTTGCTGACATTGACCGAATACTCCGTCTCCCCGTTGATTCGCGCAGGAACAACCGCGACCAGCTCGTCAGCATCCGCCGCGGGGGCATTGCGCAGACTGGCGCCCTTCACGGACATGGTCGACATCGTTCCGGACGCAGCCGCAGCCTGCCGGTAAAGGCCCAGCATGACTGTGTGGGGCTGGGTCTCGCTGATCTGCATTGAGACAATGCCCTGATTATTCAGGCTGACCGAAGTCGGCGCTTCATATGTCTTTATGAAACCGGAGGTATCCAGGGTCTCCAGAGGCCCGTATACGGTATGCTCCTTTCCATCCGCATCCTTATAGACCAGCCAGGCACGAGCGTACCAGATGTCGCCGGGCTCGACTTTGGTCTTCGTCCAGGTGTAGGAGACTGCACCGGTTTTGCCTACAGCTGTTGCAAGAGATTTGGCATATGCTGCATTGGATGATGTCAGGATATCCGCTGCGGGATCAAAGGTGTCAGCTGATGCTGCCACCAGTCCGGACTTCTCAATCACGCCTTGATCCGGGACTGTCAGATAAGCGACGAATTTTGCTTTCTTTATGTCATCTAAATACTCATAGGATTTGATCTCTGCGGTACCTTTCTCAGCAGTATCAAAGTCATCTCCTGCATGTATCTCGCGAAGATCCCCATAGATAGTCTCTACACTTCCATCCAATTCATAGCTAAGATATGCGCGCGCATACCACACATCTCCAGGGTTGACCTTTGTCTTTGTCCACGTATAGGATACAGCCCCGCCTTTACCCTCTGCTGCAGCCAGAGATTTAACATAGTCGGCATTAGCATTGGTGAGTTCATCAGAGGGATTATATTTTGCACTCTGTTCCGATGCTGCAACCAGCCCGGCTTTACGAATCACCGCACCATCCGGAGCCGTCAGATATGAATTAATAACCAACTTCCTGGTCGCATTGTTATAGATTGCTGTTCTCAGGACCGCTGTCCCCTGTGCCTGAACTTCCTCAGTGGAATATACTGCCTTTAATGTGCACGCCTTCGTAGCCCTGAATGCAGCCGTTGTGTTATAAGACAAAAGTTCTCCATCCAGAAGCCAATGGGAGAAATTCTTTCCGGAGACGGTTTCAGCCTTAATTGATACAATACTGCTTTCCCGGAATGTACGAATGTCGGGAGTCTCCTTCTCCCCGTTATAAATTGAAACAGCAAATCCTTCTGCACTGGGCGCGGGTGAAAAAAGCGCCTTTACGGTCACGTTCTTCCCTTCACTCAAGCCGGCATTAATCTGCTCGACATTTTGATCCCAACCGGCAAAAGCAAAGCCAAACATGGGTGTCGGTGGCACAGGGAAATCCTGCTCCGAGATAGAAGAACAAGCCACAGATTTGATTACTCGATCATTAGATACAAAGTGGACCAAACCACTTGTTTTCTGATAACGGGCTTCGATGGTAACATCCGTATAGACAGAAATCGTATAGCTATCCTCTGCTGTCAGAAGTTTTCCGTTTGTTTCATACCAACCGGCGAACTCATAGCCTTCTTTGGCTGCACCTGCTGTCACCGTGATAGCAGTACCGCGCTCTACAGCCGTGAGATCAGATACGCTGTAGGTCGGTACTTCTCCATTTTCGTAAAGGAGCGTCACTGTATATGTGGGGATCTTCGATGACGCTGTTATCTCGACATCATCACCGCCAACCGTTATTTCCTCCTGCTCTTGACCGATTAGTTCATATCCGGTTCCCGGCGTCCTGCTGACTGTCAGAATCGTCCCGCTGTCCACATAGTCACCGTCTGAGAGAAGGGATTCATCCGATTCCTCCTCGACAGCATCTGCAGATCCGACTCTCACTCGCACCGTTGTATTCGCATCGGCAGAAATATGGATTTGAACTACATAATGCATGGCAGCACTGCTCAGGCTGTCATTTCCCGTTTCGTTTAAAGAGATTTGATTCCACGCCGAAAGAGAAGAAGCATAATAGATATCCTTCTCCTGGCTCGTATTCTCAAAGGCGGAAGCACCAATCGTTCCGACACTCACCGGAATCGTCACACTGGTCAGTGCCGTACAGCCTGCAAATGCAAAGCTACCGATTGAAGTCACACCATCCTCAATGACGACCTTATTAATCTCATCAAGGGATTTTCTCCAGGGGACCGAATCAAGGCTATCGAAGTCCGTCATCGTCCCAGAGCCCGAGATTGTCAAGACGCCTTCCTCGAGGCTCCAGACCGCATTTTCCCCACAATCGCCAGAATACGCAATCTCCTCCGGAATACTCGCCGGATCGTATGCCGTCCCGGAGACAGTCAGTTCTTCCTCGGAGTACAAGGATGTGGTATCACTGTCATAAATGTAATCAATTGATGTCTCATCACAGAAAAACCGGTATCCTTCGCTTACATTTCCTGAAGCGCAGGATGCCAGGAACAGGAGATCCGGCGCACCAACAGAGCCTTCATCACAGTTCGTGATATCTGCCAGATAGGTTTTCCCGTCGTTCAGGGTAACCAGGTTCCACATATGGCCCCCGGCCCCCGTACCTCCCGCCATGTTACCAGTGACGGTTCGGCAGGAAATTTTTGAATCTGTGAAGGTCGATTCATCACACAGATATTGAAATGCCTTTGAATATCCCTCGCAGACCACGGTTGTATCACGATTTCCATCAAAGACCCAAATCAGCTGCCATGGATTCCCGTAAGGAGTATTCTCATTATCTGCAGCACTGTGATTATAATCCACCCAGTCGCAGATAATATCTTTATAAGCAGTCAGTTTTGCAATATCATCCACTCCTGCATTTTCGTTAATAATCGCCCGCGCATTTTCCGCAGCCGTCAATGGTGCGGAGACCTTCGCTGTGTCAATCTCATAAGCAGATTTGGCGTACTCCTGCGCAACAGGGAAGCTCACAGAGTATTGATTGATATAAATCCTATATTCGCTCCCATCCCACTCTGCGCCCACAGAATAACCGGAAGGTGTCCCCGCCGTCTTATCATACCAGTAAAAGTCATATGGATTGGATGCCAGGAGAGCATCTATAATATCGGATATGTTAACATCCTCCCTGAATTTCTGAAGTGCTGCATCTTGCGCAGTTTCCGATATGGCGCCATCCGTCACAATTTCAGAAACGCCAAGATCAGAGGCTGACCATGCGGTCGATGCATAGCCCAGGTCTTCCCTGGTGAAAACAAATTTCGTAGAAGCTCTTTCTCCTACTGCGATCTGTTTGGCTCCAGCCTGAATCGTATCATAAACAAGCCCCGCTGCTCCATCAAACTGCCGGACTCTCTTTGCTTTCAGTTTGCCACGATTCTTCGCTGCGCCTCCATGGAACAGACCGTCTACATACTCTTCAAAAAGAGCATCATTATCATCGGAGCCGACCGCGGGAAGTTCTTCTGTGATCTCGACAGGTGCTATGTCTACAGGGACTTCCGTTTCAACCGTCTGCTCCACAGGGATCTCTGTCACAACTTCGGACTGGGAACCATCTTCGGGAAGCTCCGTCACGGTTTTATCTTCCTGGATCGCATTTCCCTCATCCTGCTGGTTCCCGGAATCAGGCTGCACCTGCGTCTCAGCATCTACACCCTCTCCGTTCTCTACATCGGGCATATCGGTGTCGTTCTCGATAAAATCTTCGTTACTGGTATTACCCTGGTCCTCTTCTATCGACTGACCTTCTCCACCTTCGGATGACACATCGTATTCATCTGATGATGACGAATTGTCAACTCCTTCATTTCCTGAATCAGAGGATGTCGTATCCTCTTCTGTCTGAGAAGTATCTTCGGAAGAGAGAACTGTACTGTCAGTCACTTCCGTCGTTGGTTCTGCCGCCACAGCATATATTCCCGGCATGGACAAAGCTGTCTGCAAGGACAGTAATCCGGCCATTGCACAGGCAATCAAGCGTTTTCCGTTCATGAGTCTCCCTTCCTTTCAGGTCTGTAAAATCCGACAATTACCAGAGCAATACAGAGAATATCTTATTTGATTATGATAAAAGAATCGTTCCCCGTATTTAAACCAATAGAAACAACTCTGGATCTTGTATTATTTCAGTACTTACATCAATCTTCTCCCTCGCCTTCTATAAGAGGAGAAGTCCTCACTATATCCTCCCCTTCGAACTCGATCACTTCCATCTCCACGTTTTCGTATTTCTCTTTCATCTTGTTGTCCTCCTGGTAACATTTCCTAAATCGTTTCTTTGCTTCAGTATCTTGTACAGTGTACAGGTTTTCAACGGACTATCCAGTCCATATCAATCGTAATACCGCTTTATCTCATCGCCATTGGTCACCGGCGACGTCTCTGGCTCACCCCCGGGTTTTAAGCCGCATCTCCCATCCGGCTCATTACTCATCCAACGCTCCGATTTTCCTTAGTTCAGCAAGGACCTTCTCCACGTCCCTCGTCAATACTTCCTCCGGGGCGTCAAAGCGCGTTTTCATGGCGGAAATAATCTGATCCTCTGTGGTCTCATTTTTCAGGAGTTCTATTATGACCCCCATGGTCTTATTGCCCTTGACAATGCCGGAAAAGTCGGTTCCTCCCACGGGAACGAGGTAGTAATCCTCCGACATGTTGTGTGTCAGGAAGTCTTTATTCAATTTCATCCCGGTACCCTTTCTATGCAAAATCATCTTACCGTTCACACCCTTTCTATTATAGGCATTGATGATTCATCTGTCACCATCGTATGGTAAGATAATTGTGCCGCCTCCGGATCCATGTTGCAGGCCAGCTTATAGAAGCTTACTGACTGCGCCATTCTGTCAATCAGCTCCAGGATCCTGGCAAGCATTCGCGGATCTGACGGGCGGTAAACCTGCTGCAGCAGGAATGGCATGGCATCCGTCGGGGTGATCCGGCGGATGTGGTTTTCCGGGGACTGCTCCAGAATACAGACTGCCTTCAGGGGGACGCAGATGTTGCTGCTCAGCCGGTGCTTGCCATCCCAGGGCGTGCCGTAGGCGAGGACGCCACGATTCGTCACACGTATCAGCGGCTTATCATCATTGACCATCACCGCACGAGCTCCCAGCATTTCCCGCCACAGGCGGGCATGAGTTGACTTGCCGGTTCCGCTCTTCGCGGTGAACAGGTATGCCTGCCGGGTAGTTTGAATACAGTCGGGATCGGCATCCGTTGTGGCATGTTTTTCTGTCGTAGCATATACATCCCTTGTAGCATATGCTTCCGTCGGTTCGCACAG
This sequence comes from uncultured Lachnospiraceae bacterium, assembly GCA_902781215.1. Taxonomy (GTDB): domain Bacteria; phylum Bacillota; class Clostridia; order Lachnospirales; family Lachnospiraceae; genus CAG-791. The sequence goes on along the minus strand of CACZIO010000013.1, from coordinate 8,786 downwards.
AGGCGGGCCTCCCGCTTCCTCCACCGCAATCACAGATCCATGGAACAGAACGGTGTCATAGGCCGGCATCTTCTCGGCAATCTTGCGGTAAAGCGCAAGTGTCTCCAAATATGCGTCAGAATAATGATAGGGAGCGTGGCCTTCCTTTATGGCTGTCTGTTCAGATCTTGTCCGCTCATAATCAATATCCTCCTGTGTCGTCGAGACAGAAAAGTCCGGTATCATCTGAGGAGAATCCGTTTCCTTCTCCACCCGATACTCTCTGCAGAACTCATGAATGTAGTCCGAGACCGGGTGGATTTCAATGGTTCTGTCTGCAAAACGGTAGGTTTGTATCATATTCTTTCTGTCACTCTAAGAAGTTGAGCTATCAATAGAGAAGACTTAGTCCGGACACATTATTTCATTTCCCAGCATTTATCGATTTAAGTCGCATGTGCCACAGAAATAGTTTTCAGTATATAGTTAATGAAATGAATCGAGAGTAATCAATCATTCTTCTGTCGTGATTCCTCTGACGGCTGCAGCTTCACGAGTCCGTTTCAAAAAGGTGCAGTTCTTTGTATATGTTTCTTCTCTCTGATGCGCCCTCGATCATGTTTTTTACATTCAACGGTTTTCTCTTCCCGGTAATACCTCTTATGATTCTCCTGCCTCCAAAGTAGACCCATCCAACCGGAAGTAAAATCCTTGCCTTTTTGACAAATGGCCAGTAATAATACACTACGTTATTAACTGATCTGTAGAATTGGAGAAGAACATCCGCGGGCGATTGCAAATCGTTCTTGCCTGATTTTGATATTAACAAGCTTTCAATCCCCCGATTTGTGTCCTTCATTCCAAAATTGCCGCTGCAAAGAATGTCCTCCATCAGTTCTACTGTCAAAGCAAACTCATTTTCTCCGTGTATTTCTTTATCAGGCGATATGGCTGACGACTCAGAATCTAATCCATCGTTTCGAACCCATTCCCTGTCCTCCACACCGAGGTAAAGAATACAGACTTTTGTCAGCTCCTGGGCAAAGCGCCAGAGGCCCATTTCCCTAAGCTTCTCTTCGAACAGATTTCTGAATTCATTATCTGTAAAGCTATTCTCAAACACAGCCCAGTCACAGAGGTGCCTCAGCCCTATTCCTGATTCCATCATGTGCCGACAAGTGTGTAAAAGCAGAACCAGTCCGTGGTGGAAGGGAGACGGCAAAACCATCTCGCCGCCAGACGTCATCTGCATTGAGGACATCTGAAAAATGTCTTCAAGATACATATGAATCGCATCACCGGTTTTACCGTTTGGAACATCTGTGACATCAAAATGGGCTTCCATGCACATTCTATTTCCAGTATAAGCGACATGGAATCCGTGCCCGTTTTCAGCGGGCGTTAGACCATGCTTTTTCATAATACTGTCGACCTTCTGCATGTAGTCTCTTGGAATAAGAAAATCGACATCCCCCAGGGCACGGTACTCCGGTACCGGATAGTAGTGTGATGAGGCAACCCCTTTCAAGATCACATACGGGATCTGATTCTCTGTCATCCACTGGTGCACAAGAAGATGGTTATGTGATATGCGGACGTTATTAACAAGAGTAAAGGTAGCGTTTTTTCTCCAGGTTTCATACAGCTCAGAAGGCATGCTGTCAATACGATCCTGATCCAGTGTATGAAATACCAATGGGGCTACAGCCTGTTCCTTAGCCTCCTGATATATCTTTTCCCAGTTATAATCGTCTTGCTTAAGATCGATCGATTTATTAAACAAGGCATTTGAAAGCAAAGCCAGGAGAGTAGATTGTTCGTTGGTCATTTGATGTCCTGTGTCATTTAGAGTTGCTATCTACTTTAGGAAAGCAACTATGCTAATTAGTGCTTGCTGAACGAAAAAACCGTTCTTAAAATCCCCATAAAAATGAGGAGAACAATGCGTTACAAGTACATATCTGGTAAAATATATGCAAGGTAACAGCCCTTAATTCTTAATTTGGAATAAGTAATTCCATTATTGGTTATGTGAATTCCACACCCCCCGTGGTGGCAAAATCATCTTGCCGCCCACATACTCAACACTCAACGCCCCTAAACTCCTTTAAATACGCGGCTAAGATAGTGATTTGTCATAAGCCACATTCCAAGCCAATTTCTTCCACGCTCTCCTCTACGCTCTTTCCACTGAACCGCAGAAACTGTTAGACACGGGTAATTAGAAGGGGCACCAAGTATGTGATAATAGACTGTCCGACCTGCTTCTCAAAACCCGCGTCAGGTACAATTTGTTGATGAATTTACATGCTCGCTCTGCCTTGATGATAATATAGTTGTCGATGTTTACAGGCATAAGTCCGTTCTTTTTAATCACGGGCCACGCTCACTCCCTCCAGCTGGTTATGTAATATTTGCATTAGCAAGCATTATTACGTTTTTCCTCTTTTATTTCTCATGATATTTACAATAAACACGATAAGACCACTAATTATAATGACACTTAACACTTTATCAATGGCATTTTTCCTATTATCCCCTCGAACTGCGCCCTCAGTTTCTGGGTCTCCCTCCTCTGTGACAGTACTACTTTCTAAAGAAGATTCATGCCCATGGGCAGATTTCAAAGGATTAGTTTTTTCAGATGGTATAGCCTGTACTACTGAATCTTCTGGATTATCCTCCAGTACATCCTCAAATTCATCAATAGTTGCTCTTTCCAAATGGCTCTCACTTGCATCGTAAATAGAAGTATTTCCTATTATAGGCTCCGTATTGTTTTTATTAATCTTGCTTTTATCATCAACAGAACTATTATGACCTGACTTATCATCAGCCCCACTATACAGTCCCAATGTTTTCGAATCTTGTACTGCTGTTGAATCAGTATCCTTTCTAGTATCCTCTTGCGTCAAGTTTCCAGAATCCACTTCAAGAGGCACATTTTCACTCATGCTATTTTCTGATTCTTCACTCTGTTCCTTATCCGGATTATTCTTTTCCAGGGCAGATTGTCCCCTACTTTCATATTCCACTTGACAATTAGATGGAATAGATTGTTCAGATATCTTCATTATACTTTCAGGAAGTATTATCTTCGTTACATAGGTACCTGTGAAAGCCTTCTCACCTATTTCAGATACAGGCATACCGGCAATACTCTTCGGAATAACTACAGTTTTTTCGTCTCCAAAATATCCTGTAATAATAATTCCTCCACGTTCAATTATATATACAAGGTCCCCCTCAGTATATTCATTTCCCTTGGCAAAAATGGCTGTCGAAGGACAAATAAGTATTCCCAAAGCTATAAATAAAAACAGTATTTTTTTCATTAGTAAATCACCAATGTTTGTTGTCAAGCAAGGCCACGTATATATGATATAAGACTCAAAGATGATACTGCGAACTGTTCCCCGCTTCGCTTTCCAACAATCTTCCCTGAGTTCTTTCACCCACGGATCCTCGATTAATACCCTCTATGACAGTCAATAATTCTTCAGACGATATTTCAAAAGGATAGTTGTTCAGAAAGATTATTATGATTACCACTTATGTTATTACCGCATCATCGAATGTAACGAGAAAACCTCGCAAATGGTTTCTCGTTACATTCGATGTGCTTAATCGCTGGGTTCCATACGCATGCAGGATGCTTTTTTTATAAAACACCACCTTTTACTGAAATGTCAGGTTCAAGCGTTTTACTGCCCATGCAATTTGTTGAATGAATAACCAAGTATATTCTCTGAATATACGGTTGACTGTTCGCCATCCTGGTCCCTTACCACAAGGTAGCCCCTGGCATAAACAACAGTGTCGGTCTTAGAGCCAACAGTTATATTGATTGAGTAGCTTCCGTCCATTGACAAATCCGCAGAGGCGATTTTCTTTACATTTGCAGCTCCAATCACCATGGTGTTCTGCGCATCAGCCTGCCCGTAAGATGCGTCTGTGCTCCTTAGGATGCCGTGTTCCACAATGCTATATCCTTCCGGAAGACTTCTGACCGCCGTGAAGGACAACTTGTTCTTTCCCCCCTCTGTGTATGCACTGGCACCGATCATGGCAATAACAGGAGTTTTTTTCAATCCCTGCACACCTGCAACCGTGTATACAGCCTGGATCTCTACATCCTTTAGCACTAAAATACTGTATTGTTCCTTCGTAGACAGGAGTGTCCCATCCGCCGCCTGCCAATTCGAAAAGCTACATGAGTCGATCTCCGGCGCTTCCACTGTAATTATTGAACCCTCCTCTGCCTCGTAGGTATCGGGCTCACGCTCCGCACCTTCATAAAGAACAGTAAGCATTGCTTTGTTGCCAGTTTTTTCATAGACCGGTTTTACAGTTATATGTGTTTCGCCCGCTTCAATTGCCGAACGGATCTCCTCCTGCGTATGATCCCATCCAGAGAACACATAACCCTTTCTGGAAGGCCCAGTCGGAAACTCAATCTCATCCAAAGACGAATAAGTCTCTGCCGAAAGGATCTGATCATAATAGGAAGAAAATTCCACAAAGGCCATCTTCTCTCCAGAATAATCTTCTGAAGAAACAGAGACCGCCTCAAGCGTAGTGGCACTGATAATGGTAAAATCATAGGATCTCTCCCTGCTGACTATCCTCCCGCTCTCGTTCACCCAATGCAAAAATTCCCTGGACTCATCTACATAAGATAGCGATACAAGGCTACCCGGAGTGTATCTTTTGGTTACACTCTGCTGCGTGTTACTGCTGCCAGTGATCTTGAAACCTCCTCCACTTACCCTGAGTGTTACTTTGTCATTAGTAGGCACATACAAAGCCTTGAGGGACAAATCGCAGTCTGTCGAAAAGGAAACACTGAGCTTTGTCTCGAATAGTTGTCCGTCTCCAGAATACCATCCTTTAAAATCATAACCTACCTTAGCGGGAGCCGAGATTCTAACTGTCTCCGATTTTCCGTCACTCTTTGCCGCATAGATGCCACCGCCTTGTAGCGGTGCAACTGTTGTGCCGCTAGAATCACCTTCAATCCCTGATGTCAGTGATATCTTATATGCTGTTCTTACTCCACACATGTCGCAGATCCTGTCACCATTTTCGTCAGTATGCCCTTTGTTTGTAAGCGCCTCCCGATATGTATCTGTATAAGTCTTCTCCTCAAAAATCGCTGTGGCAGTATAAACTATTTCCCCCTCCTCTGTGCAAGATGGATCTGTCTGGGCCTCCTTAATAGATGCCTCCACGTTTTCTTCGTGCCCGTCTGCTCCACTGCGGAAAGTTACTGTACAGCCCTTATGATTCTCTGTCCAAATGAACTGGGGATCGGAATAGGATCTAACATGTACTGCGCAGGCAGCAGAAGCACCTTCTTCTGTCGTCGCAATAATCTTTGCATCGCCATGCCCGACTACCGTAATCTTTCCATCCTTGACAGTTACCGCCTTTTCGTTATCAGAGGACCATGTCAGACTACTGACTACTGCATCAGCAGGCGCATATTTCACCGTTAGGTCTCTGGTCTCACCTATATTCATATAAACTTCGGTAGGGTCCATTATGATGGCCGCCACACGGTTCATTTCCGCCTTTTGGTGCAGATCTGCAAAAACTATTCTCTCTGTATTGTTATCCAGCCGGCTTTCTTCCGAATCCGATGATACAATAACATTCAGCTCGTACCTCTTTGAATCGTCCACCAGTGTCCAATACTTCTCCGGGAGGCCATAGGTGAATTCCTTCATCTCTCCGGCACCGATCTTATCTGCAAGAACCGTCTCTTCCAGAATGTATTCTCCTGAAGTCACATCCTGCACAGCGATCCGGACCGTCTCAGCCATCTCAAAGCCATCATTAGTCACATTCCCGGAAAGCTGTGCCACACCATTTTTAAACTCTGCATTAAGATCATTTACAGAGAGATCTGCCTGGCCGATTTCCAGAGAAGCTGTATTATTTCCTGTGTCCGCCTCCTCGTAATCGACAGAAACGGAGACAGTAAGTTTCTGGTGTGTAAAGCCAGAGGGAATCGTATACTCTATGCTCAGGTCCTTTGTATCCCCCGGGTTCATTTCACGGGTGACTGTTTCCGTCTTTAGCACCTTTCCCGTCTCATCCATGAGACTGAGCTGGAAGCTGTTAAGGGTTTTACTGCTATTGTTATGTACGGTCGCCGTAATCGGGAGAGACGTGCCCGTGGTCAATTTATCTAAGTCATATCCGGCACTGCTTCCGACAATCAGGTCAAAATAGTCATTATCCTCCACAACCTTTACCGAGGCAGTTCCGTAAGGATTTTCACTATTATCCGTCACCTGCACATAATTAACGATCAACTGAACAGTGCCGTCATCCGCCATTTCAGCATCATAGCTTCGAATATAACCTCCCAGCCCTGTGATCTGGACAAGTTTTCCCCATGTGTCCGTATCCGCATCATAATTACTCCGGTAAATCTCGGAGTAGTTTCCGTCCCGGACATTCGTCAGCAGAGAAGTAACATCACCGTTCCGGACGATTCGGAAGTTGTTGATCCCGCTGATTCCTAAAGCGTCTGGCTCGCCGTCCCTGTTAACATACAGGGAGTTATCCTTCAAGTAGAATAATTCACCTCCACACCACTGAGAATAGGCGATACCTTCCCCGGATACTACCTGATCAGCTGTTCCATAATCATCTTCGATATAAAGTTGCGACTCATCTCCGTTCGTCAGGCGGTAGGAGAGTTTAGTTCCCTCATTGTCGGTTTTTAGGGTAACATCCGCGATACTGCTCTCTGTGTTTGCCACAGTCCTGACATTCCCTTCCAAGCCGCTCTCGATGCTTCTTTGGTAGAGCGTGTTTGTTCCAGAAAGGCCAAAGATATCATTTTCAGAGTTCTCAGTCCACGCAATTACAGCCTTGCCACCCTTCATAGTAAGGGTATAGTTCTCCTTGTGTAAACCGTTCCCTTGCTCAGATACACAGACTGGATCTGAAAAAGACTTTCCGTCAAACTCCGTATACCACAGATCCAGGCATCCCATCAGTTTTTCCATCTCACCAGATGTCCCCAATGTTCTAGACGCCCTCTGCCAGACTACACCGATATTTATCCCATCCGTGGCTATAGCAGGTACACCATTATATGCCTCATTCTCAAACAGAGCTTGTTCACTACTCCAGGCATCACTTTCAGCATCGTAAATGCTATAATAGATTGTCAGCCTGTCATCGTCCGCCTTGGTTGCAACGTCCTCCATCCAGAACAGTACCTTATTATTGTTGTCAAGTGTTACCATTTGCGGATTGGCGTACGCAAACGTGTTATCCTTACTGAATACTCCTTTCGAAGTGAAACGTGCAATCTTTGCCGCTCCAAGTTTTTTGGAAGCGCTCGCTGTCCTGGGTTCCGGCACAAAATCTCTTGCCTGTATATCTGCAACAGTCTGCCTGCGGACAGATTTCTTCCCCCCGTTCCCGTATTCAAGCAGCGTTACTCCATCTCCGAGATCTTTATCATTTGAATAGGAGAACACCCACAGTGCCGAGGCTTTAAAGTATATCTTTCCCTTTAATTTTACTTTCATCGTCACAGAACTGTCTGAGGATGTCCTACGATAAGTAGTAGGGGCTTCCAGACTTCCCTTCAGCCCACCTTCAATATAGGTTTTTGTAAAGGCACGATCTCCAACTCCAACGCCCAGACCAACTTCAAATTTTGGGGTTAGGCTTATTTCTAATGTCCTCGAATCGGGATCTGCCCAGTTCTTCATAGAAACCCCACCCTGAGCAGAGAGTTCCGCTGAAAAAGCGAGATAGCAAGGATAAGCAATATCCGCCTTTACGTCTCCGTTTAAACTGAGCATTACAGTTCCGCCGCAGTCAATGCACTCCCACTTTCCCGTCGCGTAACTAAGTTCAGTAAAGAAAGCGTATTTTGCCTTTACTCCGACAGCCAGTGATGCATCCTGCTCTTTGAGTAAATCACTGAGATCAGAATACTTCTGGTATAGGGAGGACAGGTCCTGGATATTCTCTCCGCGAATCACATCTTTGTAAAGAGCCCGGAACTTTTCCCAGTTCCTATCCCATACAGCATCCGTGTCACCATTACTCTTTGCATATCCGTCCACATCATTGAGTTTAGATACAGTATCGTCACTCAGGCCGATCATAATCTTGATTGTTTTCTTTTCGGGGTCGACCTTCATCGAAGTATTGGATTCCTTGATTCCCAAGGCAAAGGTTCCCTGCATCTCGAAGATATTGAAACTGTATTTCCCGACCTTAACTTCCGGACCCTGAATCTTTCCAACATCCACATTGATCGAATTCGGAACATAACTCTTTGGATCGATCCCTGCAATGGATTTGATCTCTGTCTCATCCGCGTTCACATTGATGGCCGGTGCGAAACGAACCGTGACGTTTACGGTTTTTGTGAAGCCATTTCCGCAATTCACTGTCAGACTGGTTGAGCCAGCCTTCTTTCCAGTCAACCTTACCAGAATTGATGCTGTGCTCCCGTCCTTTATAAGTCCGTCTTCTCGGACTACCTCTAGGATGGATGTATCTCCCGAGACAACAGACGCCCTTCCAGCAAGTACAGTTGCATCCTCCGTCTTAGCGTAAATGTCAATCTGCCGTACGACAGTACTCCCCTCAACAATTGATTGGTCGCCTAGCATAATACCATCAGTGCCTACTGAGGTGTCTACATAATTCCATGTGGAATAAGCGATCCAGTCAATATTCTTGGCTGTTCCCCATGTCTTTCCGGGCGTACTCTCCGAACCCGCCGGGTAATAGGCTGTTATACAACGGTTATTAAAAATAAAGTA
>CACZIO010000012.1 GCA_902781215.1 uncultured Lachnospiraceae bacterium | reverse complement strand
CACGCCCTGTCGACATAAGGAAACAGGGGATCGTCTTTATGGATGTCAATGCATTCAACATGGTACATATGTGTGTCTCCCTTTTCGGAACTGTACAGATCACCTGTACTATCTGTGTACCGGACACTTTATTATACCATACAGAACATATTTTCGCAAACACACGTTTGTATCATCTGGAAAAAACTTGTCTACATTTCAAGATATATTGACAAAAACCGCATTCATCTCACCGCCTGTAGAGGCGGGAGTCTTCTGCGGAGATAGGATAAAAAAGGAACCGACCGACATGAAACGCACAAAATACCTCATCCTCGGCACAATGATCATGCTCCTGGCGGGCACCGTCTACACCTGGACGATCATCGCCAAATCGATTTCAGCGACCTATCCGGCCTGGAGTGCCCAGGCCCTGTCCATGACCTTCACCATCACTATGATGGGCTACGCCCTCGGGGGGATGGCGAGCGGGATCGTCGTCAGACGGACCGGACCCAAGCCGGTCCTGGCTGCAGGGGCTGTTCTGTTTCCGGCAGGCATGCTGATCGCATCCACGGCCCAAAGCCCCGCGCCCCTCTATATCGGCTTCGGTGCCATGTGCGGCTTTGCCGCGGGGCTCTGCTACAACGCGACGGTCAGCACCGTCTCCGCCTGGTTCCCGGACCGGCAGGGCGTCACCTCCGGCACGCTCCTGGCGGGCTTCGGTCTGAGCAGCTTCATCGCCGGCAAACTCTTTGCCGCCTTTGCCCCGGCGGACGGAAGCCGCCTCTGGGCAGCCGGGCTCCGCGTCCTCGCCGGCCTGCTTCTGGCCGTTCTGGCCGTTGGCATCGCGGTCATGCGGACTCCCAAAGAGGGGGAACTCGTCCTCCATACGGACACTGCCGACACCGTCAGGAAGAAACCCGCCCGCGAGCCGGCCTGCGACATTCCTACTTCTGCCATGCTGCGGACAAGCTCTTTCTGGCTCTTCTACATCTGGGTCTCTCTTTTGACCGCGGCAGGCCTCATGCTGGTCTCCCAGGCGAGCGGCATCGCCGGCGAGACTGCCCCCGCCCTCTCCGGGTCCACCATCGCGACTGCTGTCGGGATGATCTCCATCCTGAACGCTGCCGGCCGCGTCTGTACCGGCATCGTCTTCGACCGGTTCGGCTACCGCGTCACCATGCTCATGATCATAACCTCCTTCGGAATCGCGGCCGTCACGTTGATCCTGGCCCTCCGGACCGGGATTTTTCCCCTGCTCATCATCGGTTTTATCACCGGCGGCTTTGCTTACGGAGGCAACGCCTCCATCATCCCGCCCCTTGTCGCCGACTTCTACGGCAGGACCTGGTACGCCACAAACATGTCCCTGGTCCCGACCAATGCCCTGTTTACCTCCTTTGCCTCAGTCCTGGCCGGCAGGATCTACGACCGCACCCACTCCTACATGGGCGCCCTCTTCCTGCTCGCGGGAGCTGTCGTCCTGTCGCTGGTCATCTTCCTTGCGCTGCGACGTCCGGAGGAGCGGAACAAAAACCGCGAATGATGATCAGAAAGACAACCCGGGGCGGTTCTCCCGGTTCAAAAAAGACCATCCGGAAAACCACCCGGGGCGGTCCTCCCGGTTCAAAAAAGGCCATCCGAAAAACCACCCGGGGCGGTTCTTCCGTTTCAAATAGAACCATCGGGATATGTCCCGGGAGGTTTTCGTGCTGGCAAAGCCCCCGGATTCCTATTTTACCGATTGTATCCGCTTATTTTATCTTCTTTTTAGAAATCCGAAATTGTGATTTAAGAATCATAGTGTATCATGTCTATTGTAAGCGAAAGAGAACGACAGATTTCCCCCTTCGTTATTTCGTTTCAAACCATAGATTTTCATACTCCCCCTTTATGTGGAAAAGCCCTTCACAATGGCCCTGAGAGATCAGAAACATTGTGAAGGGCTTTTCTTTCATCCTACGCCTTATAGACATCCAGATCGATCTCTCCCGCGCTCCGGGCGACGATGGCCGTCACGACGACGTCGCCTGTGCAGTTGCTCATGCACAGGAACATGCCCACCAGCAGCGCGATCCCCATGACGAGGCTGACCGACTCCGTGGGACCCTGGAGCTGCTGGAGCAATACGGTCAGGCAGATCACACCTGCGCCGGGAATGCCGGGCATCCCCATGGAAAGGATGATGATCGTGATCCCCAGGATGACCAGGCTGCCCGGGGAAGGCTTCACGCCGTAGACATTTGCCATGGTCAGGGCAAAGACAGCCAGCTGTACGCAGGTGCCGTCCATATTCAGCGTGGAGCCCAGGGGGATGGACAGGCCGCAGACTCTGCTGCTGATCCCCAGCTGCTTCTCACACGCTTTTTCTGACAGCGTCTGAATTGTCTGAACAGCTCTCTGTTACAAAAAAACAGAGCTGAAAGCGTCCTCAATGGGAATTTTTCGGCTCTGTTTTTAACTTACCAGGTCACCGCGATGTCAAGCTGCTGGGAATTGCCGCTGGCAAAGCCGCCGGTATCGCAGACGATACAGGTGCCCAGGCTGGACTCGACCAGGCTTCCGCGCGGGTGGACGCGGAGATTGGCGGCACACATGATGTAGTCGCCCAGCATCTTGCAGCCGTCGTCGCGGACCCAGTATTCATCGTTATTGCCCATGCGGCGCATGATGCTCACAACACCGCTCATGTTCAGGTTGTAGTAGGTCTCCTTACCGCTGGGTCCCCGGACGGATCCGTTGCCCCTGGAGAGCACGGCACCGCCCCAGTCGGGGTTGCGGGTCTGGGTGCGGAGCTTCTCCCGGCGGGCGATCGCCTCGCGGATCTTCTCGGTCTCCGCGCGCATCTGTGCCGCATTTGCCACCAGCTCGCTCTCCCTGGCGGGATGAATGGAGGCTGTCAGCATTTCCTTCTGCTGGACTGTCTCCTCCTCCGCGGAGCGAAGGTTCTCGATCACAGCCGGATCTGTCGTCACACAGGAGACGTCCAGATAGCGGAGCCTGCCGTCCTGCTCGATCCTGGCATAGCGCTCATTGTCAGTCCCGACCAGGTGGACTTCCGAATACTTGGGCAGGGAAATCAGTTTTTCAGCGCCCGGATCCGCTGCGTCCATGACCCAGGCCTGACCGGTCAGCCAGGCGCGCTGGTCTGTCCTGGTGAAATATCCCGCCGACTGCCGAAGCTGCGTCAGGGGTGTTGCGGAATCGGACACTGCCGCCACATCCGCCTGCCCGCCGCCGGAGATCGTGTCTGCCAGGTTGCCGGCCACCGTATTGACACCGTTTGAGACTGCCCGCAGAGAGACGACTTTCATGCCGCTTGCTGTGAGCGTGCCGGAAGCCGATGCAGGCACTGTAAATGCAGCCGTCTGCTCACTGGCGCTGCTGTTGTCTGCAGCCGCTTCCGTCTGTACGGAAGCTGTAACGCTGCCGGCAGTTTGATCTGTCTCTGCAAAACCTGCGCTGCCACCGGATGTTTTTTCTGTCTGTGTGGAGAATGCGCTGCCGCCGGTCGTTCCCGGGGTCTTCCAGACCTGCCAGCAGCCAGTCGCGTCGCAGTAGATGCCCTCTGCCGTGTCCTGGCGCAACCAGGATACACGCCGCTCCGCGAGCGGCACCATGGGCTGCTCCTCCTCCAGAACCTGCAGCGCGTCGCGGCGGCTCTCCTCATACTCCTTCAGGGAGGTCTCCTGCGCCGCCTGCTCCATCAGGTCATCGTATTCACCGGAGGCAAAGCCGGTGACATTCCTGTCGCTCTCCGAGACAAAACGATCCAGTTCGGCATCCGGTACATCCGATGCCAGGAGAAGGCTGCCGCAGATGATATCAAAGGTGCCCGCAGATTTTTCCTCCGCCAGGTCCTCCGCATCCGCTGTTTCCACTTTTACATCAATGCCCAGGTCCTTCCAGACCGAAGCCAGATATTCCGCGACGACCTTCGCGCCGCCGTTCTCGTCCGCGATGCAGGTCAGGGTCGGCATGCCTTTGCCGTCCTCGCGTCCGGCTTCCTTCAGAAGCTTCTGCGCGTCCTCCATATCTCCGGCCTTTGCATTTTCTTCTTTTGCAGGCTCAGAAGTGGAGAAAGCGGTCATGTTGGAAACATCCGCCGGTACATAGGCGTCGCTCAGGATCTCTGAGGAGATAAAGTCCCTGTCGATTGCCGCCGCCATGGCACTGCGCACAAGCGGATTCTCCAGAGCCTCACTCCGGCAGTTAAAGAGGATCCCCAGCGTATCAGCGACAACACGCTCCTGATATTCCGGCGTCTCTCCCTCGGGAATCTCCGCCACTGCCTCGATCTCACCGTTCAGGAAATCCGAATATTCCTCATTTGCGTCACCGCTGGTCTTCCAGCGGACTTCCTCAAAGGGCTCCTGGGCCGACGCACCTGCGGACGCGGTCTCTGTATCAGCACTTTCGCTGCTCTCATCTGCGGACGCTTCCTGCGCTTTTTCTGTATCTTCCCGGTTTTCTTGATTCTCTGCGTCTGTGCTGCCGTGATAATAGGGGTTTTTCTGCAGGACATATTCCCGGCCGGGATCGGTCGACGCGATCACATAGGGACCGTTGCCGGTGATCTTCTCCCAGTCCGCCGTCACATGGTCTGAACTGTCCTCCCGCACCTGCTCCCGGATGGGCAGCAGGGCCCAGGAGGCGCACTTCCTGGCAAAATCGGGATCCGGCTCACTCAGCTCCACGACCAGCTTGTCGTCACCCTTCGTGGAGACTGCAAGCGCCTCATTGTCCCCCTTGAGGACATCCTCGTAGCCCGCAATGTTCCCTGTCAGGTCACTGCCGTACAGGGCCTCGGACGTCGGATCCGCGATCTTGCGGAAAAGGGCCTCGAAATCAGAGGCATCCATTTCCTCTCCGTCCGCCCAGCGCAGGTCGTCGCGCAGGGTGAACTCCCAGCGCAGGCCGTCCTCGGAAACCTTCCATTTCTCCGCGCTGCCGGGCACCGGCTGGCCGGACTCATCGAGCGTGACCAGGCCCTCGCTGACCTGCTTGAGCAGGCTCGCCGTATCCGCGTCCATGACCTTGCCGGGAACCGGATCACCGGGCTCACCCGCCAGGTGGACGCTGACAGATTCCTTCTCTTCCGGCTGCTCTGCCTGTCCGGCCTCTGCAGGCTGTTCTGCCTGCGCGGTCTGTTCGGGCATAGAGGGCTGGCCGGTGGATCCTGCTGCCAGCGCTCGGAAAGGGGCCAGTACCAGCAGGGCCGCCAGGGCGATTGAAACCGCCCCGGCTGATCTGGTCTGCTTCTTCTCCCTGCCGTTACACCCTTTTCCTCTGTTCCTGTTCATTGTTCTTTCTCTGTGGTTTGTATTGCTTCTCTGGTTTTTCGCCATTCGCAGATTTTCCTTCCTGAACCCCGGCATACCTGCCAGAATTTAACATTTCGTAATATTTGTAACATTTATGATACATGATAATTAATAATTTGTCAAAATTTCGAAATCGATCAGAAATGAAAATTTTATAAACAGAGGACCGAAGAGGCGATCCGACACCGGCAAAATGGTTCTCTGTTCCAAGATTTTCCTAAAAAAGTGCGGATTGGACGGTTCTCAGGAACCGAGGCGCCATCCCTTGATCCCCTGGATGATCATATCTCCGCAGAAGACTACCGCCTATACGCGTATGCTTAGACGGTGGGCAATTGATGAATTGTCCATGAATTTTCCTGTGACGCTGTGGCAGGTCATATCCTGCTGTGCTATACTCAAAAATCCCCGGGACTGACAGTCTCCGGGGATTGGTTGAACATTGATTGAACAGATTCTGGAATCTTTGAAAGGATCGATGAAATGGTTGATTTCTTATATTTCTGCGTGCGTGAGATCGCGCGCATTCACGTAAAACTTCTGCAGCTCAATGACTCCTATGAACTCTTCCTCACGGACAAACAGCTGCATTTTGTGGTGATGGGGCTTCTGGGAATGGGGCTCCTCTTTGTGGTGTACCCGCTATTCCTCGCGCTGTCAAAAAAGCATGTCCTCATCATTGCCTGGATCTATGTGATCACCATCCTCATCGTCGTATCCTTCGCGATCGAGATCGGGCAGGGCTATACCGGCACCGGAAATATGGACCTGGATGACATCATCTCGGGCCTGGCCGGCTTCATGCTGCTCTTCGTGATCTTCGCTGTGATCCGCGGCTTCCTCCTGCTGATCGGAGGACTTTTTAAAAAAGAACCGGACGACGATGACCGCCGTATTTCATCCGGCAGATAAGCCATCCGGTTCCATGAATCATCATACCGACAGTACCTCAGAACCGGGGCACTTACGTACTCCGGCATGATTGGGAAGGTCTGCACAGGCCTCAAAGCCAATTGCCCGGAGGCGATTCGAAATCCAGCATATACAATCAGGCGTTCCCCGTTACCGCGGCCGGGCCGCATCCCGCCACATGGCAGGAGGAACAGACACCGTTGCAGCCGCTGCCGGCAAAGGCTGCGGAAGGACGCGCCAGCAGTTCGATCACATCGGTATCCAGCTGTTCCAGGATCTCCTCATTGGTGGGATAGCGGCCGGAGACGACGATCTCCTCATCCGCCGTCATGCAGGGAAAGCCGTCCATGCCGGCGCTGCGCATGATCTGCTGCACCGCAGGACTCTCCATAAATGTCAGCGCGTCCTTGTGCAGGTTCAGATATTTCGCGTCCGCGCCGCGCGACTCCAGGGTATAGAGCATGGTGCTCACACGCCTGTATTCCGCGCCGACCGCCGAATCCGCCGGCTCCATCTCCGGAGACAGATTAATATCGTAAACTCTGATCGATTTCATAGTACTGTTACTTCCTTCCCTGTTCTGTTGGTTTCTCTTTTTATCTTCTCTTTTTTGTGGTTTCCCTTTTAATGCCTGCACAACTGTTCATTGACAGTCTAAGTCCCGGCGGGTCTTTTGTCCGGCCAGCCTCCGCTCCTTCATGACCTCTTTGCCGATCTTGCCGGTCATATGGTCAATCGTGATCTCGACGCAGCACAGGGTCCCGCGGCGGATCGTATCCTCGGTCTCCTCCATGTAGAGGTCCTCGTAGCCGGCGGAATATTTCGCGCCGACCTTGTTGGCGGCGCGGCGCAGGTTTTCCTCGCCCTCCAGGATCCGCGCCCGCCCGAAAGCAATGACGCTGCAGAATTTGGTCGTCCGCTCCCGCGGCATGACCTCATCCCGGTCGATGACCGTGAAGGAGACCTTTTCATTGCGGCGGATGGCGTCGATCTTATGGCCGGTCGTCGCGCAGTGGAAACCGATGGTTCCCAGAGGGGCTCCTTCCGTGCTTTCATCCGGTTCCTTCGCCTGCGCCCCCTTTTCCGGAACGGAATAGACAAAGCTCAGCGGTACCGTATAAGGATATCCGTCGTCTCCATATACGCCCAGCACACCGCTTGTGGCGCGCCGCAGGATCTCCATGCACTCCTCTGTCGCGATCTGCTGGCCCTTTCTCCTCATTTCTCTGAACATATTCTGCCTCTGCCTTCCTCATCTTTACTTGTGTTTCCGCACAGACACACAGCAGCCGGACAGCGACAGGATCCCCGATCCTGCGACTGTCCGGCTGAATCATCCGTGGTTCAGCGGGTAAAGCTGCTGCACAGCAATTTATTTGATATAGTTGCTGTTGACCCATCCGCTCTTATTCAGATCCGGAGACCAAACCCATGTATAAGAACGTCCGTCTTTACCCTTGGTGCCATTGCCGACGACCTGCACCTTCATGCCATTCGACAACTGACCGATCTCATTGCTGTAATCATAGGTGAAATCCGATCTCAGGGCGAGCCATCCAGTCTCCAGGCCGCTCACCGTCTTCCAGGGGCCGTCGGGATCCAGGCCGACCTTGCCATCTACACCACCGGCTGCATTCATCAGTTCTTCTTCAGTAAGCTTTTTGAAATTGTCTGACATAGTAATATGCCCCCTTTCCTCAATCACTGGTAGTGAAAGTCATTTTAAAATTTGTATCTAATTGAGGAACATACTTATTGTAACATGTGGCTGAGAAAGAATAAAACTGTTTTTTACGAAGTTCGAAATAATTTCCGATCCCGAATCCGTTTATACCTCCTCGAAGGGCAGCCGCAAAGCTGCGGATCACGCCACTTTACAGGCCGGGAGGTCATTTCCCCAGGGGGATCTCCACGACTTCCGCCATGCGCATGAGACAGTCTTCGATCTGGCCGGAGATCTCGGCGATCATACGGCGGGCGACCTCGTCGCTCTTTTCCTTCTCCAGCTTTTCAAAACAGGTCTTTTTGACCTCTCCGCTGATCTTCTCCAGCCTGGATTCAAAATAGCCGTGCGGGACCAGTTTCCGCATGACGCCGGGGATGTCGGCGTGCATAAAGGCGGACTCCATCTTCTCCCGCCCCAGAAAGAGGACCAGGAGGGTGATCATGGCCCCGGCTATAATGCCGGAAAAGCCGCTGGAGATCAGGGCGATCCCGCTGCCGCCGCACAAAAGGCCGACCAGGATGGAGATGATGGTGTTCACCATCCAGGTGAGCTCCTCCACCGCGAAGACGTCGCGGGCATTGACCTGGACATCGATCTCCGCCAGGGACAGGTAGGAGGTCAGGCTGAGCGCCCGGTAGGGCACATTGTGGCGGACGCAGATGGGCATGGTGTGCTCCTCCAGCCGGTAGGCGACCGGCCTCAGCCAGGCCGTGACCGGCTTTACCAGCAGGTCCGCTGCCTCCTCCGAGTGGAGCCAGGCCTCGATCTCGCGCTCCATCTCCCCGTCGATGTCCGACAGGCGCCGGATCTCACCGCTGCGCCAGCGGTCGAAGACCGGAATCGCGGCATTGCGCAGGATGGGCTCGACCAGGGTGTCGACCGTCCTGTGAAAGAGGTCCTCGACGTGCTCCTCGACGATCCGCTCCACGATGGAGGATTCGACCAGTTCCCGCACCTCCTCCCGGAAAGCGCGGACCTCCTCGTCGATCCGGCCGCTGTAGGCGAGGCCCCTGGAGACCGAAAACTCCGGCTCCGCCCCCGTGATGACGACCGCGTCGGGGAAGGTCTCCCGGCACCAGGCCCGCAGGGCGGGCATTTTGGAGACACCGCCGGTCAGAAAGAGGAGCTCCGGCAGGGATTCCTGCTTCTCCAGCCTGTCCCGGATCTGCCGCAGGCTGTCCGCGAAAACCTCGTGGAAGGACCGGCCGCCCAGCTGCTGCGCGGGGCTGTCCAGCAGTTTCTCCGCCGTCTCCGCGTCCATCCGCAGCTGCAGGCGGAGCATTTTTGTCTTCGTCCTGCCCAGCCAGCCAGTCGTTCCGACAGGGATATTCACGGTCTGCAGGCAAGCTCGCTCCTTCCAGTAATCCTCGTCCGCAAAATATTTCTCCTTGAGGCGGCGGGCGGCAAATTCACAGTAGCTCCGCCAGGGCGGGCTCTCCCGGAAGAGGTTCCTGAGGGCCTCGCGGTCCCGGTCGGGCGCAGCCTCCACGGCCAGATCCAACAGGAGCTCGTCCATGATGCCGCCTCCCAGCCGGACCTCGCCGGCCGTCTGCAGCTCGACCTCCCGCCCGCTGCTCACGTGGGCGAAATCCGTCGTCGACGACCCCATGTCCACGACCAGGACCGGCCTGGACAGGATATCATATCCCACCTGGAAGTGCCTGGACTGGCAGGCGCTGATCAGGGCCGCCCGCGATTCCGAGACGATCCGGACCGGCGGATAGCCCGCCGCCTCAAAGATTTCCCGGTAGCGCTCCCGCTGAGCCTTGTCCCAGCCCGCGGGACAGCCGATATAAAAGCAGGTGTCCTCGCCCTTCACGAGCCCGCCGGACATATAGAGCTCACCCAGCACACCGCCCGCGAAGCTCTTGATGTCCTGCGAGACGGTCGGATCCGTCAGGAACCGGCTCTTGAAGCGGAGCTGACGCTCCACCGCGTCCGGCGCGTAACAGGCGGCCTCCCCGATCAGGAGCTCGCCCGTCCGGAGCCTGGCATAGGCCGTGATAAAGCTCCCCGCCTCCCGGACCGGCACCACCTCCGGCTCCGTCTGCGCGTTTTTATTCAAAAAAGTGACTGCGCTCTCCGCGTCGCCGAGATCAAATCCGTAATAACGTTCCATTTCCCGGTCCCCGTTTGTTCGTCTACTGCTCTATGCTCTGATTCCCTATGACTGACTGTCCCTGCAGCCTGTTCCGCAAAAACAGTTCCTGCCGCTTGATCGGACTTTCAGAGACAGACATACTCCTGACTTCAGGCAGTGTCCGCGTTCCACAAAAAATCCTGCTGTCATGACGGTCACCCCGCCGCGGTTCCCTTTTTCAGCAGTCTTCCGTGCTGGACCAGGGCCGGCCGGATGGTCACGACCTCCTCATCTGCGCTCTTGAAGGAGCCAGTGCTGTCTCCCGCAGAGCCCTTCGGCCCCGGAAAGCCTCCCGCAGAACCCGTGCTTCCGGAGAAGCCTCCCGCAGAACTTTTGGGTCCCGGGGAACCGCCTGTTCCCGCCATTCCCGCCAGGGCCGGCAGCCGCTCGAACCAGGCCGCATACTGCGGCGTCCAGTCGACTGCCTCGACATCCTTTTTGTGCAGGTAGTAGCGGATATCCGCCGCCATCTGGGGACTGTCGGCATCCGCCATCTCCAGAAGCCCGGAAAAAAGCTCGATCTCGTCCGCGGACAGTCCGATTCCGCCTTCCGCGCCCGCAGTGTCCGCCGCCTTGCGGCGCGCATAGGATTCCTCCTCCTGCGCCAGCTCCAGATTGCGGTCGACGACCATCACCGCACCCCGCAGGGAGCTCCACAGCTTCTCTGGATCGATCGTGATCTCGATCCGCTCGGCACCGGCACCGGCGCCACTCGTTTTCCCGATTCCGATGCGGGCTCCCGAGCCGGCCGTCCGCCCCGCCAGATACAGGCAGCCGCCGCCCGCAACGGGCAGCAGAATACTCTTCAGCAGGGCTCCGGCTGCCGCGGTCCCGCCCGCCGACAGGGCCGGCACTGCAAAGGCCGCCAGAGTGACGACCGCACCGACGGCCAGCAGGATCCCGGACAGATTCCTGCCGAAGCCACCGCCCTTGGCGCCGGATCCGCCGGCAGTCCCGGGATTTCCATAGCCGCCGTAATTCCCGCCGCCATAGCTGCCATAACCCTCACGGCGCCAGACCCGCGGCTCACCCGTCGAATCCAGAAAGGGCACACTGCTGCGCACAGCCTGCATCATGCCGGCCGCCGCATCCCGCACCCGCATGCTCGTGCAGTCCTCATTGTACTGCAGCAGCAGCCGGTCCGTCTCTTTTTCCAGAAACTGCTGCGCCTCCGCAGGCGAATGCGCCCCCTTCAGCCCGGCCAGGATCCGGTCCCTGTCCCGGTCCAGATAGTCGATCATTTTCATTGGTGTTCTTCTCCATAAGAGACATGCTGCCGAACGTTCCTGCCAGATGTTCCCGATGTATGCCTCCGCTGAATGCTTGTGAAAGCTCACACAACTGTAGTCACGAGAACACGCCGGTGTTTTTCAAGATCATTTAACCGTTTCATTCAACCGTCTTTCCGTGCCTGCAGATATCCCGCAGACAGCAGACCTGACACTGCGGACGGCGTGCGATACAGACCGCGCGGCCGTGGTGGACGAAGCGGTGACAGAGGTCATTTCCCTCCTCAGGCGGAATGATCTTCCAGAGCTCGCGCTCGACCTTTGTCGGCTCCTTGATCCCATCGACCAGGCCGATCAGGTTGCACAGACGGATACAATGCGTGTCGGTGACGATCGCGGGCTTGCCGAATACATCGCCCATGATCAGGTTGGCGCTCTTGCGCCCGACCCCAGGCAGGGCCAGGAGCTCCTCGAAGGTCTCCGGTACATGGTCGTCATATTGCTCGTGGAGTACCCTCATACAGGCGCTGATATCCCGCGCCTTGCTGCGCCCCAGACCACAGGGCCGGACGATCTCCTCGATTTCCTCCGGCTCCGCCGCCGCCAGCGCCGCGACATCCGGGAACCTCTCATACAGGACCGGCGTGATCTGGTCGACCCGCGCGTCCGTACACTGGGCCGCCAGCCGCACGCTCACCAGCAGCTGCCAGGCATTCTCGTAGTCCAGCGTGCACTCCGCAATCGGATATTCCTTCTTCAGGCGGTCGATCACCTCCAGCGCCAGCTTTTTCTTCGCGGGGCTGACGCGGGCAGGCTTTCGGACCGTCTTTCGGGTCGTCTTCGACTCGCTTACTTTATTTCTTTTTGTCTGTTCACTCATAGTATTCTTAATTCTTCGTTATGATACACACAGCATGCCTGCGCTGCATTCGATTCATTCACTTTTTTGTTCTACTGCCTTCCACTCCGTCAGCATGCGGGATTCAGAATCAAAATTTACGCCGATCTTGAACAGCCTTCGGGCATCCGCTGCAAATGGCTCTGCATAACGCATCTTTTCTTTCTGCTGCAGGGCATCCTCCGCGCCCTTATCCCGTTTAAACTCAAAAATGTAGATATAGTTTTTTGTCTCCACAACACAGTCAATGCGCCCCGTCCAGGTATGCATCTCACACTGTGCGAACTGGCCCAGCAGCGTGAACACAATATAGATCACTGTCTGGAAATAATGCTCAAAAGGCGCATCCGCTGTTGTATAGGGAATGCTGGCAAACAAGGCGGTAAAGACATTTTTCATGCCTTCCAGGTCTGCCGTTTCCAGATAGCTTCTCAATGTATAGATGTCTTTTCCTGATCCGGCGCCGGTTCCGGTCACGTAAGCCGGCATCAGACTTTCCAGGAAACCGATCCGCACCTCCTCATTGGGGAATCCGAGAATCAGAATACCGCCGCGGGCATCACTGCCCACAATGGTCAGGTATCCGCTCTGATACAGGAGCGGAATCGGATCCGGGTTATCCTCCTGATAATCCTTCAACATTCGCCTGTTCGCATATAATGTGCGGTCTGTATACTTTCTGACATCAAAATGCATCTCCCGCAGGCGTTTGACGAGGAAGGTGGGCGTCCCGGTCTCAAACCAGTAGGCATCGACTTCCCTGTCCGCAAAAGCGTTCAGGAGGCTGTAGGGATTATAGACTCCCTCGGCATTTTGGTGAAAGCAGTACCCGTCGTAAGTCCGGCGAAGCTTTTCCAGGCACTCCTCTGTCGAGAAGCCCTGTTCATCCGCCAGCTCTCTGATCTCCGGAAGAAAAGTCTCCCGCATTTCCTGATCCGTAATCCCGCATATATTCGCGTATTCCGCATTCATGGAAATATCTCTGAGCTGGTTCAGATCACTGAAAATACTGATCTTGCTGAAATTGGTCACTCCTGTGATAAAGACAAAAGCAATGTAAGCTTCGTAGCTTTTGAGTGAACTGAAAACGCCTTTGAAGACCGCCTTGTTGTGTTCAACCAACTCTTCTTTTCCCAGTGCATCCAGAAGCGGTTTGTCGTATTCATCTACGAGCACAACACATTTTTTACCCGCTTTTTCTGAAGCACATTTCAGCAGATTCTGAAACCGCACAGCCAAAGATCTGCCGGCTGTTTCCTCCCTCTCAATACCATACTCGTTCTCCCAGTCGGAAAGATGCGCTTCCAGAATATCTTCCAGGGCAGATTCCCGCGTATAGTCATCTCTGTTGAAGTCAAAATAGAAAACCGGGTGCGGCTGCCAGGGCTCTCCCTTCTTCTCTTCCAGTTTTTCGATGGCAAGTCCTCGAAAGAGTTCCTTCCTGCCCTCCCAGTAGGACCGCATCGTGGACAGGAGAAGGCTCTTCCCGAACCTGCGTGGGCGGCTGAGAAAGTAAGGCTTACCAGTATGGACCAGCCTGAAAATATATTCAGTTTTATCCACATACAGATAATTTCCCTGTATAATCTCCGGAAATGACTGCACACCGATCGGCAGCTTTCTTTCCATGCTATCCATCTGACAACCCTTCCGATATATGACAAGGTCTTCCTGCAGCTCCGCCTCTGCTTCTGATTTTCTCAAAAACATTACTGATGTGACGCCTCATGCGACTTAAGTCACGAGAATGCACCGGTGCTTTTCAATACTACCGAATCACCTTTTGCTCACCATCAACGATATCAGTTTTCCCTGCGAAAAACAACCGCCAGGATCCTCTTGGTCCCTCTGCGTGGCGGTCCTGAACAGGCCTGTATATGCTCCGGAAGCCGCAGAAAAACACGCCAAATATCCGAACCAGCTAGGCCGCGACATATACACTTGTATGATTTTCTCTTCATCCTCCCGTATATCTGCGCAATGTATTCAGCACGAGCTTTTTGTCCGCGCACCAGGCAGGCTCGATCAAAAGTGATTTGGGAGCATCTCCCGTCAGCCGATGGATGACGATATCCTCCGGCAGGATCTCCAGGCAGTCCCGGATCAGTTCACAGTATTCCTCAAGCGAAAAGATGTGGAACCTCTCTCTGTTTCCATCATCCGGGCATGTCTTCTCACGAGCCTCCTCATATACCCGTGTGCCCTCGCCCGACCATGCCTTTTCATATTCCCGCGCCATCTGCGTGCCCCGCAGAATCTGCAACTGTTGAAGTTTGATCCCGTCGATGGCTAAATTTTGCACATGCAACCCGGCAAGATACCGAATCGTATCCAGCATGTCCTCCCGGCTCTCGCCCGGCAGCCCCAGAATCACGTGGACGATGACCTCCGCGCCGATCCCCTTCAGGTTCCGGACTGCCTCCTCAAAGACGGGGAGGGAATAGCCCCGGTGGATCGCTGCCGCCGTCCGTTCGTGGATGGTCTGCAGACCCAGCTCCACCCAGACCGGCTTCACCTCATGCAGGTCCCGCAGCATGTCCAGGATCTCCGGCGGCAGACAGTCCGGCCGCGTCCCCAGGGACAGGGCCACGATCTCCGGCCTCCGCACCGCCTCCATATAAAGGTTTCTCAGCCGCGCCAGCTCTTCATCGTTCCGCGCGTATGTATTGGAAAAAGATTGGAAATAGGCGATATATTTCCGTTCCGACATAGGGATCCTGGCAGGGATCTTGGCATCCACCCGCTGCCGCGCCAGCCGGATCTGGTCCTCCAACGGCAGGAGCGGCGCCGCGAACTCCCCGGAGCCCCCTTCCGAACAGAAGGTGCAGCCGCCGGTCAGACCCTGTCCGCAGTGTCCGCTGTTTTCAGTGTTTTCAATGTTTTTTTTAATTTCACTGTCGTCCTCAGACATGCGTATATGCCCGTCCCGGTTGGGACAGGTACAGCCGCTGGTCAGCGAAAGCTTATAGACCTTGGTCCCGAAGCGCTCTTTCAGCGCCTCGGAAAGCATTTTTTGTTTCATACTCTTCTTCTCTTTTTTCAGCTCACCAGGAACAGGCATCATAAGTAACGCAGTAATCACGGCACAGCAATCACAGCGTAACAATCACAGCACAGCAATCACAGCGCTGTAATCAGCCCTTTTCCGACCTTGGCGCCCCTACCCCCGCATGATATACTTTAAGTCATCCAATTATTGTCAAAAAAGCAGTAAACTTGTTGCGAGATAAACAAGGTGGTCGACCATGAATCCATTAACATACTATCCGGATCAAATCACACAGCAGCCGGACGGCTCCTACAAATGGCAATGCTCCATCGATGTAGAATACCATCGCCACAACATGCGGGTGGGCATGTACCTTTGTTTTGGAATAGGTGCCTTCCTTCTGTTCTATGGCGTATTTCTCTCCTGGCGCTTCCATGACTGGAAATCCCTGCTGATCGTTGCCGGCTCCGTCCTTGTATTTCTGCTGATCACGCTCCTGGCCTTCTGGCCGGCCATATACCTTGTCAAGGACCCGATGGAACAGTTCTGGATGTCAGACACTGACATACATGTCGGAACCGGCAGAAACTCTGTCTTTTTCTATTATAAAAACGCCAGGACCGTCATCGTGCACAGAGACTGCATAGAACTGCAGAATAAATATATCAAGAAGGTCCGCGTCTACGCCCCGTCAGCGGAAGACCTGGAATTTGTCCGGAAATACATCCTGAACCGCGTCCCCGGGGATGCGGAGATACGGTACGAAAGATGATGTAGCGCCCGGGACGTATTTTGCCGGTTTTTGTGTACCGCCCGGGACGTATATCGCCGGTTCTTTTTGGATACCAGCCGGTGTACCGCCCGGGACGTATATCGCCGTTTGAACCAGGAGGTCTGTCAGCGCATCATTTCCCTGCCGAACCCCTTCAGGCACTCCAGAAACAGATTTACCGCCGGCGGGAAGACCTCGTATTTTTTCCAGATCACGGAGCCGGCCTGGGCGATCTGGATCTCCAGGGGCCGGAAGGTCAGGGCGCTGTCCCCGGTCACATTGATCAGGCCGTCAAAGCCCATGGCATAGCCGACGCCGTCCTCCACAAAAAGTGAGGCGTTGTAGATCAGGTTGTAGACAGCAACGGTACGGATGCCGGCAAGCGCCGGGTCGGAGGACAGCATATCCGCCGCGGCGCGGGGGATGATCAGGGGCAGCTTTTTCAGGTCATCAATGGCGATGGCCTTTTTTTCTGCCATGGGATCGTCCCTGCGCATCAAAAGTCCCAGGCGGTCGTCCTTGGGAAGGCGGATCCCCTGATACTGGCTGTGGTCGTAATCGGTGAAGATCAGGGCGACGTCGATCAGGCCGTTCTCCAGTTCCTCCATGAGGTCCGCCGTGTCCCCGCTCGTGATGGTAAAGCGGATATCCGGATAGTCCCGGTGGATCCTGCCGGCGATCTCCGAGATATGGTGAAAGGCCCGTGACTCCCCCGCGCCGATATGGACCTCCCCGGACAGGTTGTTGTGGGCCTGGCGGATCTCTCCCTCCGTGATCTGCATCAGGTGCACCATCTCCTCCGCCCGCCTGCGGAGGATCATCCCTTCCTCCGTGAGCCGGATCCGGCGGCTCCCCCGCTCAAAGAGCGTGACCCCCAGTTCCTCCTCCAGGTCCCTGATCTGCCTGGACAGCGCCGGCTGCGAGATGTGCAGCGCCTCCGCCGCCGCGGATATATTTCCCTCCCTCGTCACGGCGAGGTAGTATTCCATAATTCTCAGATCCATCCTGACATCCTCCCTGATCAATAAGTTACGGTACCTTTTTCTTTCCTATGCAATTATAGCATGATTTACTATCAGATATAAGCATTTGAATATAGCTGTTTGAGCTTTTACAATGGCCTTAACAACCGCAGTCATTATCAGGAAATAACAGTGGACATCACAGACCCTGGCACTCTCACGCCAATCGTATGCGTCTTCACTGAAAAACATCGGAGGATAAGAATTATGAAAGAAAAAATGCTTGAAGGAAAAGTCGCAATCGTATCCGGAGCCAGCTATGGCATGGGGCAGACCATGGCGGAGCTCTTTGCTAAAGAAGGCGCAAAGGTCGTCATGACCGCGCGCGGACAGGAAAAGCTGGACGCTGCCTTCAAGTCCATCCGCGACCAGGGCTATGAGGTGACCGGTGTGGTCGCCGACAACAAGAATCTCGACGACGTAAAGAAGGTCATCCAGACCGCCCTGGACGTCTATGGCGACCTGGACATCGTCATCAACAACGCTGCCATTGGCGAGCAGAAGATGATCGATGAAACGGACGACGAATGGCTGGAGCACGTCTACCAGACCAACGTCTTCGGCCCCTTCCGCTTCATCCGCGAGGCGCTCAAGATCTTCCTGCCCAAGAACGAGGGCTGCATCATCAACATCTCCTCCGTCAATGGAGACCGCCCCTTCTGCGGCGCCTCCTATACCTCCTCCAAGGGTGCGATCAACACCCTGACCAAAAACGTCGCCATGCGCCTGATCGACACCAACATCCGCATCAACGCCGTGGCGCCCGGCGCGACCGTCACCCCCGCCCATCTGGCCAACAAGGCCGGCGAACAGCCCGGCGGCGCCAAAATGCTGGAATACAGCAAACACTTCGTCTATTTCCCCGGCCCGGAGTGCGACCCCATTGACCAGGCAAACGCCTGCCTCTACCTCGCCTCCGACATGGGCAGACACGTCAAGGGCCAGGTCATCCAGGTCTGCAACGGCGCCTTCCTGTGATTACCACCTCCCGCCGCGACTAAAACCACTTGGGACGGTTCTCATGGTACTTTTGTACCGCCGCGACGAAACCACCTGAAACAGACCACCCTGGACGATTCTCCTGGTACTTTTTGTACCGCCAGAACCGTCCCGGGTGGTTTTTTCATGCTGCAAAACATTGTGTCAAGCAGTATCGAAAAAAACATGTGCGATAAGTTGTTGACATATCAACAATACAGTGTTATTCTCCTGCTCGTTGATATTTCAACATCGATTATCAACCATGGGTTCTTAACTTTGTTTTTCAGTAGACGCGACACCGACTCAGGAACTGTAGCGAAATAATCTGTATATTTTGCTACAGTCCCTTAATCACGGATATCATTTTCCAAATATGGAGGTATATACAAATGGCAGTCAGAATCGTAACCGATTCCACCGTGGATATCGCAGAACAGTACAAAAAGAGTTTTACCGTTGTACCGCTCACCGTTTCCTTCGGTGAGACAGTCTACATCGACGGTGTCACATTGAACAAACAGGACTTTTATCAGAAGCTGGTTTCCAGCGCGGAGCTGCCCAAGACCAGCCAGGCGACGCCCGACGCCTTCGGGAAGGTCTTCAGGGAACTTCAGGAAAAGGGGGAGGAAGCCGTCGTGATCACGGTCTCCTCCCGCCTGTCCGGCACTTATCAGAGCGCCCGCATCGCCGCGGAGGATTATCCGAATATCCGCGTCGTAGACAGCATGAATGTCTCAATCGCGTCCGGCGTCCTCGCCGAGTACGCCCTGCGCTGCGCCTCAGATGGAATGGGGCTCGATGAACTGGCACAGCACCTGACGCAGAAGCGCGAGGAGATCGGCCTGGTCGCCATGGTCGACACCCTCGAATACCTGAAAAAGGGCGGCAGGATCTCGGGCGCAGCCGCGCTCGCCGGCGGCGTTCTCAACATCAAACCGGTCATCACCGTCAAAGGCGGCGAGATCGCCATTCTCGGCAAGGCACGCGGCTCAAAGAAGGCCAACAACCTCCTCGCCGAGCAGATCAACCGGGACGGCGTCGATTTTTCCATGCCCCTCCTGCTGGGCTACACCGGCCTTTCCGACGACATGCTCCGCCAGTACATCCGGGACAGCCAGGCCCTCTGGAAAGATCATGTCGACACCCTGGACTGCGTCCAGCTCTGCAGTGTCATCGGTACCCACGCCGGCCCCGGCGCCGTTGCAGTTGCCTATTTCAAATCCGGTGAAGTAAAATAAGGCTGTATATTTGCTGTTGTTGCCCGGTACAGATCATAACAGGCTGTATCTTCCTGCATTTACATCGAAATGTATCTTCAATGTATCTTCATTAAAAAAATGAGGAAGATCGCCATAACTGTATCGAATGGTTCCGCAAATGATAACTCCACAATGTGGCTGACCCCCGTGACTGGTTTATATGATGACTTACTGATTAATTTGAAGACATAATTGAAAAGGACGGCAAAATGGACAACCGGTTTGAACACTTCACGCTTGATATTTTCAACATCTCCAGATACTGGAACAAATTGGCGACAGAAGAAATGAAAAAGTACGGCCTGCGCGGCACGCACGCCCTGTACCTGCTCATGCTCGACAGCTACGAGGGCGAGATCACCGCCGCCCGTCTGGCGGACCTCTGCCAGCGCGACAAGGCGGATGTCTCCCGCGCCATCGCCGACTTCCAGAAAAAAGAAATCCTGGAGCCGTACGACGGCCCCAGGTACAGGGTGACTCCGAAACTCACGCCCCGCGGCCGGGCGCTGGCGGACCAGCTCCGGGCGCGCGCAGCCGTCGCCCTCGACCTCGCCGGCCAGGGCATCACCGATGAAATGCGCGAGAATATGTATCACTGCCTCGACCTCATCGCCTCCAATATGCGCGGAATCTGCGAGGAAGGACTGATGAAGCAATAAAACCACCGGAAACCACCAGGGACGTATCTAAACGGTTCTTTTTGTACCGTTTAGATACGTCCCTGGTGGTTTTATATCCGCCTTTTAAAGCTGCTTCCACACAGCGGAGAATCCGTTATTCCTCTGCCAGCTCAATCCGCACATCAAAGGAGCCTTCCAGCTCCGCGATCTCGCTGAGCGGGCAGGTGATGACGCCGATATTGACCTGATAGCCGTACTGCTCGGAATCATCCTCGTCCTCAAAAAGAATCGTGAAATACGGGGCGTCGGTCGCGTAATCGATATCTCCGTTCAGCCAGCCGTAGTGGACATCCTCTTCCTTGTAGGGCAGATCCTCCGTGACTCCGCAGAAATCATGGGAGTAGCGGCTCACATGCTGGGTTATCGGCAGCTTTTCGATCAGGGCTTTGGCCGTCTCGGAGTCATTGAGCACGCCCGGGATCACAGTGTCACCGAAATACATGTTGATCTTCGTGCCGCCTTCCATGGGGACTCTGGTCGGCATGGACTTATCCTCTGTCTGCATATCCGCGCCGTCTCTCGCAACTCTCTTCACTTCATCCTCCTGCGCCTGCTGCGCGCCAGCTTCCCCGTTGCTTCCGCCGGCCGTCATGGATGTTCCCGCGGCATCCTCACTGTTTCCGGAGACAGCCGTGGCTTCGCCGTCCTCAGACCCGGCGGGACTTTCACTGTCCTCAGAGGCTTCTGTGTCTGCACTGCTCCCGGAGGCGCCGGCACTCCCGCTGCTCCCGCAGGCCGCCAGGGAAAGGCACAGCACCGCCGCCATCAGAGCCACAGACAGTTTCTTAACCAACAGTTTCTTTCTCATTCTTCTTCCTCCATAACATGCGTACCTAACCTTCCCGACGATCATGCCGGTCCGGCATTTTTATCGGCTTCTCGGCTTCTGTCTTGCTTCCTTTTCTCTGTTATTTGTTATTTGCTGCCGATCGTGATCGTCACGTCTCCGTTTCCAAGCAGGTTTTTCATATCCTCCGCCGACTGGTCTGTGATATGCCCGAGCCTTGTATAGGCCCAGGAATTTGATCCGTAAAAAACGACGATCTGGCTGCCGGTATACAGGACGATATCGCCGGACTGCGTCGTTGTCTGCTGATCGCTGACCGGCAGGCGCTGCCCGATCGGACCTACCTGCTCAAAACCGCCGTACATGGACATCTGAATGGTCAGCGGTTCCTCTTTCACCAGCTCCCGAAGGGCTTCTACAGCCTCGTTGTCCGCCCACTCCACGGCCACCTGTGTGTCTCCGATTTTCATTGTCATTTCTGTCATATCCTGATTTGTCATGCTGTCCTCCTCAGTCGGCTGCACCGTTTCTCCACCGGACATCGCTGTCTCTCCGGCTGCCGGCGTCACTCCTGCTGCCGATGATCCAGTCCCTGCTTCCGCCTTTTCTGCTGTCCCGGCATCAGGCACCTGCTGCGTTTCTCCCGTCGTTTCCGCTGTCCCGGCTTCCGGCGTCAGTTGCGCTTTTTGCTGTGTTTCCTCAGCACTCTCCTGCACCGTACTGCCGCAGGCTGACAGAATCATCATCGATGCGGCGAGAAGGGCCGCGATTACACCAACTGCCGGCAGCTTCTTCTTTGTTTTTTTCATATCTGTGACGATTACCTCCCGCTCACAAACATACAGGAACAAACCTGCGGGCTTCTTTCTTCTACGAGCTTCTTTTCTTCTTTTCTTGATCAACATTATATGTTTTTAAAAATGTATGTTCAAATACTTATATTTGATACTTTTCTATTGCGTTTTTGCATGTTAAATCCGGCATGTATAACTCTTCACATGAAATGTTCCCACTCAGCGCCGCCTTTGTACCAAATCCCGACTTACCAAAAGCAGGCAAAAATGCCGGGATAAAAGTAGAGACGCAGCGACTTCCGGAATCATCCAGCCCCATCCTGAAAAGAACCACGGGACGTTCTCGTGGTTCTTTTTGATATTTTCAGGCAGATGGATCTGATTGATCACGCACTTTTTTGTACCGCCGGATACATCCAGGGAGGTTTCTTTTTTTGTATCGCCGGATACGTCCCGGACGGTTTCTTTTTAAGCGCAGCTCCCCTCCGGGAAAGACATTGTCTGGATCTGAAAAATGGTGCAAAATAAGGGTACTGCATCAGCCCCTGTTACCACGGAGGATTTTTAACGGTCATGCCGTTGGGGTTTGATGTTTTACAACAGCCCATATCCACACGGAGGAATCACCATGCTTTTCATCTGCTATCCCAAATGCTCGACCTGCCGCAAGGCGAAGACCTGGCTCGAAGACCACAACATTTCCTATGAACTGCGCGACATCAAGGAAGAGAATCCCACTGCACAGGAGCTCTCCGATTGGCAGAAAAAGAGCGGTCTGCCCATGAAGAAATTCTTCAACACCTCCGGCATGCTCTACAGGGAGATGGGCCTGAAGGACAAACTGAAAACCATGACTGACCAGGAAATGCTGGACCTGCTCGCCACCGACGGCATGCTCGTCAAGCGCCCCATCCTCGTCACAGACGATGCCGTCCTCGTCGGATTCAAAGAAGCCGAATACCAGACAGTGCAGTGAAAGAATCCCCACCATGACAGAAGAAAAAAAGGTAGAATACCTGGAACTGATCTATGACCTGATCTTTGTATATATCATCGGCCGCAACAATTCCCTGATTCAGGATGTGGAAAACGGCTTTATCAGCGGCTCCGCCTTTCTGGCCTATGCCCTGTGCAGCCTGGCCGTCATTCAGATCTGGAACTATACGACCTTCTATATCAATCTGTACGGCCGCAACAGCAAGCGGGAGCACATCTTCCTCTTCGTCAACATGTACCTGCTCTATTTCATCGGGGAGGGTATCCGGCGCCACTGGTACGGCTACCACGGCCGCTTCCACCTGGCCTGGGCCCTGATCCTCATCAACATCGGGATCCAGTACCTGATCGAGATGCGGCACCACCGCGGCGAGCCTGCCGCCATGCAGACGATCAAGGGCCTCCTCATCGCCCTCTTCGGTGAAGCCGCGATCGTTTTGGGCGCCATTCCCTTTCTGGGAAAAACAGAATTTCCTTTCGCGGGAATCGCCATCCTCTACGGCATCGTGGCAACGAGACTCCTGGCGGGCAAGTCAAAGACCTCCCAGGTCGACTTCAACCACCTGTCCGAGCGCGCCATGCTCTACGTCGTCTTCACCTTCGGCGAGATGATCATCGCCGTCGCCGCCTATTTTGAAGAGGGCGTCGACCTCTCCTCCATCTATTTCGCCACCATGAGCTTCGGCATTGTCGCCGGACTCTTCCTCAGCTACGAGGTCCTCTACAACAAGATCCTGGACCGCGACAGAGAGACCTCCGGCATGAGCTACATGATGATCCACATCTTCCTCATTTTCAGCATGAACAACATCACCACTTCGCTGGAGTTCATGCGGAATCCGGACATATCGATCCTGCCCAAGACCGCCTTCCTGACGGCCTCATTCCTGTTGTACTTTATCTGCATGTTCGCCCTCCTCTCCTTTGCCAAGGCGGAGCTGGAGCAGTGCAAACGCTTCCTGATCCCGGTCGCCGGCATCTCCGCCGCCTTCGCCGTCCTCATGCTCGTCTTCCGGGAACAGATGTACATCAATATCCTGATCTCCGTCCTCTACGTCTTCATCGTCTTCTTGGCTGTCTACTACTTCAGCCGGAGAGAAGTGCGGGAATGACTGCTTCAACCTACTGCTTGCCATTTTTCCTGTTTTCAACTATACTTGTATTACAAGGAAACAAGGAATCCTTGCATAATTTAAGGAGGTACTATTATGCCAACACTCGTACAGCAGCCTGAGCAGAAGCATGTGAAGATAACTTCTAAAAGACAGTTTACGATTCCACAAAAGTACTATAAAGAACTTGGCTTTAGCAAGGATGCTCTGTGCATTTTGGGAGACGGATTTTTGATCATCCGTCCGGCGACACAGATGTCCAGCGGCGAATTTTCTGAACAGATTCTTGCAGAACTGATTTCGGAAGGTTATACAGGCCAGACACTGCTCGATGAATTTAAAAAAAGGCAGGCTAAGGTTCGTACCGGCGTAGAGGCCATGCTTGCAGAAGCCAAAGCGGTAGCACAAGGTGCCGCCAAATACTCAACCTATGACGACATATTTGGTCCGGAGGATTCATAATGTCAAAGCTAACCAGAGATCATCTTCGATTCATGCCTCCCGCCGCCAGGTACCTGAAAAAAATAAAGGACAAAAAGCTTCGCCAGCTTTTTCAGGATGCAATCGATGCTATTTTGGAAAACCCCTTCATCGCGGAAGAAAAGACTGGAGATCTAAAAGGAATCAGGAGCTATGATATCTACCACAATAAAACAAATTATGAACTGGCGTACACAATAGAATATGTACAGACAGAAAACACGGATGAGCCGGAAATGATTGTCGTGATAATGGCGGGCACCCGGGAAAACTTCTACGATGAACTGAAACGTTATTTGAAGTAATCCTCTGCATATCTTAAACGCATGGAAGCATCAGTTAAATCAACTGGTGCTTTTTATTTCGATCTTCTCAATCTGTTCCCGCAGTTCCTCCACACGACGATGCCCGTACACCCCGTTTGTAATATCATTTCCGAATGAATGTCCCAGCATCCGCCTGCGGTCGGCCTCCCTCACGCCATAGGATTCACACAGTCTGCTGAAGGTATGACGGCAGGAATGCGGCGTATGGTGTCTGTGCATCCCATTTCGAGGAATCATTTCATTTTGTCCAACATTGCCTACAGATGCTCCATCCCCTCCGTCGATCCCCAGCTCCAGCATTTTCTTCTTCATCCGTATACAGAACGCCCCTTGCCGGAGACCGCACAGATATCCCCCATCCTCCTCCAGAGCCCGCATGACCAGCGGCCGGATGGCACTATGGATCGGCACGATCCTGCCCTTTCCCGCCGCCGTTTTGACCCCGCCCCGGAAATACCCCTCCCGCAGGTTGGTCTCCAGCGTCTCATACGCGCGGATGCGGAAGCCGGAATAACACATGATCAGGACCATCCTGACGACCGGATCCTGCGCGTGCGCCCACAGGATTCCCAGCTCCTCATCTGTAAAATCCTGGCAGTGCACATGATCCGGTACATCCGGCATCACGATATACTGCGCCGGATTTTTCGTACAGAGCTCCCTCGCAAGCGCATACCTGTACAGCTGCCGCAGCATGGTGACCGTCTTTTGCACCATCGTCTTCCCCAGCCCGACACTGTTCACCACCTCCTGCAGATCATCGACACTCAGCTCATCCATCCGCCGCTTCTCCACAGCCGCCAGCTTTCTGAAAATACTCCTCGCATTCGCCGCCGTCTCCGGCGACAGCCTTTTTGCCGCGTTTGGCCCAAATTTATATGCATAGAACCTCTCAAAGACTTCCCTGATCGGGGTCCCTCCCGGGGTAAAAGAAGCATCTCCTGAAGACATATTTCCGGCGGCGCACGCGTATTCTGTACATATGTCAGCTTCAGCTCCTGCGCGAAGTGGATGTTCCGTGCTGTCTTTTACTTCGGTTTCTCCCTGATGCGCGGGATCCATGAATTCCTCAGTCCCGTTTTTTTCTGTCGCGCGGAACCTATGACAGCCTCTGCTCTGCTTTCTTCCTGACGCACAGAGCCTATGACTGTCTCAGCACCGCTTTCTCCCTGACACGCGGGGTCCGCATTCATCTCAGCTTTGCCGCCTTCCTTCAGCAAGGCATCTGCATTTCCCGGGAAACACCTCGCATACCTCACCAGCCTGCTGCAAAAATCATCCAGCTCTATCCCGGCATTACGGCTCCCGGCGGCCTCACGGCTGATCTTTTCCTCCAGCCCGCGCGTATACTGTCCCGCATTCCATGCCAGCAGCACACCAACACCCACATGCCACTCCGATACATAACAGATTGCCGGCGGCCGCCTCCCGTTCACCGCGGAAGGATGTACCGCATAGGGCCTCCGTCTCCCCCTCCCCAGAAATCGAATCGTCCCGAAGCCTGACGGAAGCTTCTCCCTCTGCCGCATATCGTCCTCCTTCCGGCGTGCCGCACGCCGTTCTGTCTGCCGTTAAACCTGCTGATCCGGCTCCCGCTCTGCCTGCACAGCCCTCTGTCCGACATAGCGTTTGCCATTTTACTCCCCATTCTACTGATCCCTGGGATTTTTCACCAGCATGTCTGCGCTTTCACAAGTCAACTCTGTTAACACTTATGCATTTCAGTATGTCCATGCTTCCAGCAAGTCGAAATACTACATTCGCCACAGAAAGTCACAGTACAGCAACTTCCGGCACCATCAAGAAATCTTCTTTGCCGCACATAAAAGCAGACAAACGGACAATCCCCATACACCACTTGCGCCTTTCTGTTTAAGCTGATCAGTCACAATTGGTCATTAACACCACCTGTATTTCCGGCAGTCTGTGTTCATGCCTGCAAAAGGGGTCTGTATAAGGATCTGTATAAAGAATCTGCAGAAGCAACTGTATAAAGGCTCTTCGAAAACGTCTGTATAGTAAGTATGTTCAACTTCTGTATAAGACAAAAAACAGAAAACAGGAAGAAAAGCAGAGAGTTTCCAGTATATGGATGATACAATACATGAAGACACGGTAAAATTATTTCTGCCAAGTCTTTGATGATACTGGTTTTTGAGAAATGGACTTTGGCCGTGGCCACAGCGGCGGGTTCCCATCCGAATCAGGATGCAGGACATGAGTACAGTCGGCCTGACCACAGCAACGATTTCCCATCCGAATCAGGATACAGGACATGAACGCAGCAAGATAAGCACAGCAAGGTAATCAAAGATTCATAAGGAGGACCCATGTCACATATCTATCTCAAACTCGACGTATTGAAGGTGTTCTGCGAGGAGGCTTTTCAGAGATTCGGATTCACGAAGGAGGAGGCTCAGATCATTACAGACGTCCTGCTCCTGTCGGACAAATACGGCATCGAGTCCCACGGGATGCAGCGCCTGGTGCGCTACCACAAGGGCATCAAGAACGGGGTCATCAAAGTGGACGCGAAGCCTGAGATCGTCTTTGAGACGCCCGTGTCCGCCGTCATCGAGGGACACGACGGGATGGGCCAGCTCATCGGTGTCTTCGGAATGAACACGGCCATTGAAAAAGCAAAAAAATCCGGCATGGCAATCGTCACGGTGCGCAATTCCAACCACTACGGCATTGCCGGCTACTATGCCAGAATGGCCAGCGACCAGGGCCTGATCGGCATGTCCTTTACCAACTCGGAGGCCATCATGGTCCCCACCTTCGCCAGAAAGGCCATGCTCGGTTCCAATCCCATCGCGATCGCAGTTCCGGCGGATCCCTACCCCTTCTTCTTCGATGCCTCCACGACCGTCGTCACCAGAGGCAAGCTGGAGATGTACCACAAGGCGGAGAAGCCCCTGCATGACGGCTGGGCCCTGGATGAAAACGGCAAGCCCTGCAACGACGCGGGCCGGGTCCTGAAAAACATCTCCGCCAAAAAAGGCGGCGGGATCATGCCCCTGGGCAGAAACGAGGAATACTCCGGCAGCCACAAGGGCTATGGATACGGCATGATCAGCGAGATCTTCACCTCCATCCTGTCCATGGGCCTCACCTCCAATCACACCCACATCGACGGCAAGGGCGGCACCTGCCATGGCTTTATCGCCATTGATCCCGCCTGCTTCGGAGATCCGCAGGAGATCCGCGAACACCTGTCTGTCTTCCTGCAGGAACTCCGGGATGCCCCCAAGGCAGAAGGCCAGGACAGAATCTACACACACGGTGAAAAGGAACATTTTGCTGTGGAGCGCGTCCAGGAACAGGGCGTCGCCGTCGATATGAAGACCGTCATCGAAATGATGCAGCTGGCCAACGACCTGCAGATCGACTTCTCCGATTTCTTCGGCGATATCCACCCCGACGAAAAATACTACGCCAGCCTGTATTGATACTGCTTTGATTCTGTATGAATCCTGTATGAATCTGCTGCTACGCGGATTCTGCCTGCGTCTCTTTGTTAATCGCGATACAGACCGCACCACCGACTCCCGATGGTGCGGTCTTCTATTTCATTGAAAACCAGACAATTATCATGTACTACGGTTAGGGAAATCTAACTTTTAGAAGGAACTTCATCGAGGTATGCGAGGTATGAATAAGCAAACGTGGGATTTATACGCACCGGTCTATGAACTTGCCATGCGCTCAGACCTGAAAACCTACAAGCAGATGTATGACAGGATCCCGAAGGTGATCAAAGGGAAGGAAGTCCTGGAAATCGCCACCGGCCCCGGGATGCTGGCAAAGCACGTAACGCATGCTGCCGGACACATAATCGCCACCGACTTTTCCGACGGCATGATCCGGGAAGCAAAGAAGGGCACCTGCCCGGATAACCTGACATTTGAGGTGGCCGACGCGATGGCCCTGCCGTATGCGGATCATTCTTTCGATGTGGTCATCATTGCCAACGCACTGCACATCGTTCCCGATCCGGAAAAAGTCCTGTCCGAAATTGACCGTGTGCTGAAGGACAAAGGCATCCTGATTGCGCCAAACTTTGTGGAACACAATACAGGTCTTGTCAGCAGGATCTGGTCCGGCATCCTGAAGCTGGCCGGCGTCAGGTTTGCGCATCAGTGGAGCAGTGAAGAATACCTTCATTTCCTGGAGGAACACGGCTGGCGTGTCGTGAACGCAAAAACCCTGGCCACCAGAATTACCCTGGAATATACAGAATGCGTGAAAAAATATAAGAGATAAAATCAAGAATACAACAGGGGAACTGTGTGTGGTTGGAAAGCGCAGTCTCAGAAGGCGCAGAAGCCTGCTGCACGAGAGGAAATGCTGGAGGATCTTAGGACTGCTTTCAGATGATGGCTTTGATCAACGTTCTTAATCAGAAATGATTCCTGGTGCAGGCACGGAGGAGAACATCACAAAACAAACATATCCGGGGGCTGTTTAACTGCAGTCCCCGGACAATCAAAACAAAAAATACCAGAAACCACTTTCGTGTGGAATCTGGTATTTTTTTATTCCAAGTATTCATATATGCGGATATGTATCGGATATTGTATCTACTGCGCATTGGTTTTATAATAGGAGGTACCTGAAAGGTCCTGAAATCAGGGAATACTCCAGTGTACTTGCGCGAATTTGCAGAAAAAGTGCTTTGAAATCAGATTCTGTCCTGATCGTGATCAGACGGAATTTTACTGGCTATACGCCGGTTTGTATTTGAAAGAGCTACTGTTTTTGTTTCGAGCATGTATAAGGAGGAGAACTGTTTTGGCTGAAAAGGACATGACGGAAAAAACACTGGAAGCATTTAACGATGTTTTTGCCGATATTATTAATGGATTATTATTTGATGGGGAGCAGGTATTACAACAGGAATCATTGATTGATGCACAGACTTTCTCTATGTACAAAGCCGATGGACAGTTGCATCGCCAGGACAGGGATGTCGCAAAGTACTGGGTTGATCAACACGGAGAGCGGATTACGGTGAGACTGGCATTTCTGGGAATTGAGAACCAGTCGAATTATGATCCGGATATGCCGTTACGCGTGATCGGTTACGACGGAGCGGTTTATCGCGCAGAGCTGTCACAGAAGGACCGATATCCGGTCGTGACACTGGTGCTGTATTTCGGAGACATGCCATGGGGCAGGAACCGGACACTCTACGATGTGGTTCACATCCCGGAGAAGCTCCGGCCTTTTGTAAACGACTACAAGATTAATCTGTTTGAGATTGCAAACCTGCCGGAGGAAGCGGTTAATCATTTTCACAGCGACTTTCGGACAGTTATCGACTATTTCATTTCCAGCAGGAGCGAGAAGGTTTACGAACTGAAAAACTCCGCTGACTTCACGCATGTGGATGAATTGCTGACACTGATGTCAGTGCTGACACAGGACAACCGGTTCGAAGAATCATTAGAAGGGGAAGGAGGCAAACCTCAGAATATGAGCAGCTTATTGGATCGTATAGAAGAAAGAGGCCGCCAGAAAGGACTGGATGAGGGACATCAAGAAGGCTTTAGAGAAGGAGCGGATCAGAATCGTCTGGAAAATATCAGAAGTATTATGGAAACGATGAAGCTGACGGCGAAACAGGCCATGGATGCTTTGAAGATCCCTGAAGCGGATCAGCTCAAATATATCTCCAGATTGTAAG
Organism: uncultured Lachnospiraceae bacterium; assembly: GCA_902781215.1. Lineage (GTDB taxonomy): Bacteria > Bacillota > Clostridia > Lachnospirales > Lachnospiraceae > CAG-791. The sequence goes on along the minus strand of CACZIO010000012.1, from coordinate 27,721 downwards.
CTGTAAATCAGTGCTGACTCAGGACAACCGGTTCGCAGAATCATTAGAAGGGGAAGGAGGCAAACCTCAGAATATGAGCAGTTTATTGGATCGTGTTGAAGAAAGAGGGCGTCAGAAAGGACTGGATGAGGGACATCAAGAAGGCTTCAGAGAAGGAGCGGATCAGAAATGTCTGGAAAATATTAGAAGCCTTATGGAATCGATGAAGCTGACAGCGAAACAGGCCATGGAGGCCCTGAAGATTCCGGAGTCGGAACAGTCCAAATATATTGCAAGATTGTAAGAAATAACGCTTCTACCATCTCCTTGACAGATGCTGCGGATATTGGGTACTATAGTGGTGGTTGTGCGAATTCACGGTTTTTCGCAGCTGCAAGGTGTATATTTTGTGTAATGTATACAAAATATCGTTTTTGCAGAGTGAACAGGTACATCTGCAATCATTCGTCAAAGGAGGTAAGAGCATGGCAGTCAATCGTTTTGTGTTGAACGGGATGTCTTTCCACGGGCACGGTGCGATCAACGAGATTCCCGGGATCATTGCGTCCAAGGGCTTTAAAAAAGCTTTTGTGGCATCGGATCCGGATCTTGTGAAGTTCGGTGTGACAGCCAAGATCACGGATCTGCTGGAAAAGAACGGCATTGCCTATGAAGTGTATTCGAACATCAAGCCGAATCCGACCATCGAGAATGTGCAGCAGGGTGTCGATGCCTACCGCGCTTCCGGCGCTGATTTCATGATCACGATCGGCGGCGGCTCCTCCATGGATACCGGCAAGGGCATCGGTATTATCGTGAACAATCCTGAATACTATGATGTCCGCTCGCTCGAGGGCGTCGCTCCGACAAAGAAGCGCACCGTCTTCACGATTGCAGTGCCGACCACCGGCGGAACCGGTGCGGAATCCACCATCAACTATGTCATTACAGACGTGGAGAAAAAACGTAAATTCGTCTGTGTGGACCCCAACGATATCCCGGATGTGGCAGTCGTCGATCCGGATATGATGTCCTCCATGCCCCGCGGCCTGACCGCCTCCACCGGTATGGACGCCCTGACACATGCCATCGAGGGCTATACCACGAAGGGCGCCTGGGCGCTGTCCGACTGTCTTGACCTGGAAGCCATCAAACTGATCGCAAAGAACCTGCGCGCTGCCGTTGAAAATGATCCCGACGGGCGCGAGGGCATGGCGCTAGCGCAGTATGTGACCGCCATGGCCTACTCCAACGTCGGTCTTGGCATTGCCCATTCCATGGCGCACACGCTGGGTGCGGTCTATGACACGCCTCATGGTGTCGCCTGCGCCATGATGCTTCCCATCGTTATGGAGTTCAACCAGGATTACACCGGCGAGAAGTTCAAAGCCATCGCCGAAGCCTTTGACGTTGATACCACCGGTATGGACCAGGCGGCCTACAGGAAGGCTGCGATCGATGCGGTCCGCCAGCTTTCCGTCGACGTCGGCATTCCGACCAAGCTCGAGAAACTCAGAGAAGAGGATCTGCCCTTCCTCTGTGAGTCCGCTGCCGCAGATGCCTGCGCCCCCGGAAATCCCAGAGAAGCAACGCTCGCCGACTACGAGGAGATGTTCCGCAAGCTGATGTGACGATGAAAAAGTACTTGTTCGCTTTTCCACGCCCATTTTTACTGTTGCATGAGACCGTCCGGTCTGCATACCAGGACTACACTTAAACACAATGCTATAAACGAATAGCACCCGAAGCCGTTCTCAGGACTTTCCTTCGGGCACATATTATTTCCAGGTGACAGACTGGAAGATCTCCTCCAGAACAGCCAGGCTCTCATCCTTCAGCGCCTGCCGGAAATAGCAGTGGATGTAGTAGAAGGTGCTGCCTTTTTTGATGCAGAAGGATTCGCCGGCCATACCGGTTCCCTGAACCACATACTGGTAAAGGTAACCGTCCGCGCGCAGGCCGCCCATCTCTTTCTGAAGGAACCCCTCGAGCTGGAATCCAAACTTCTGCATGGGCTTTCTGATCTGGGCCGACATGTTTTTCGCGACATCGCGGGTATTGAGCATTCTCGCGATCAGCCCGTTTGTCTTTCTCCAGGCTGCGGAAACGACAATATGCCTGTCCGGATCGGAGATGCACCAGCCCGGTCCCTCCTGGAGAAACTGCTGGCCTTTCAGCTCCTCCTTGTCCATCACATGAAATCCTTCCGGATAAGAAATCGATATTTCGTTATTGAGTACTACTTCTGTCATACGGCACCTCTTTCCTCTGGCGATACGTCCCAGATAGCGTTACGGACAATGCAGACCGTTTTAAATACGTCCCTGATAGATTTACGGGCAATGTAAACCGTTTAGATACGTCCCTGGTGGTTTTATACGGCGCTCATTCCTCGTCGCCGGCTTTGAAGTTATAGATCGGCTTGATATGTGATATAATCTCTGCCGTCGGTTCAATGTTTGCCACGATCTCGTCGATCGGTTTATAGGCCATAGGGGACTCGTCCAGAGTCCCCTTGTTCACGCTGGTGGTGTAAATCCCGCTCATGGATTCCCGGTAGTCCTTCATGGAGATGCTGTTCTTCGCTTCCGTCCGGGACATAAGCCGGCCCGCTCCGTGCGGTGCCGACTGGTTCCAGTCGTCATTTCCCTTGCCGATGCAGATCAGCGCCCCGTCCCGCATATTGATCGGGATCAGCAGCCGTTCACCGGCCCGCGCGGAGACGGAACCCTTCCTCAGGATCATGTGGTCTGTGTCGATATAGTTGTGGATCGTCTCGAACCGTTCCACCGCATGGAGCTTGCATTTCCTGAGGATGACTTCCGTGATGATCCTGCGGTTCAACTTAGCATATGCCTGCATGATCTTCATATCGTGGATGTAATCGTCAAACAGGCTTCCCTCACACCATGCGACCGCGTATGGAACCGTGATCTCCGGCTTACCCTGCGCCTTCTGCCACTGTGGAAGCAGGCGGCTGATCTCTTTTTCCCGGCCCTCCGCCTTCATCTGGTTTATGAAGGCTTCCCGCTTCTCTGCCAGTGTCTTGCGGTACCTTTCGCCGGTTACATTCAGATGCTCATACGCCTGCCGCTGGTAATACTCCGCAACATCCTTCCCGCTGCGCCGGGATCCGGTGTGGACGACCAGCCAGATGCTTCCTTCCTCATCCCGGTCCAGCTCCCAGAAGTGATTGCCGCCTCCCAGTGTTCCAAGGCTTAGCCGGAAGACATCCTCCGACAGGCGGCAGTTGGTTTTCTTATAGCAAGCCAGATCACTGATCGATATTTCATCCGCCAGACTGTGGGCAGTCCTGCGCATCTTCATGCTCGCGGGGACCTCCGCCTGAGAAATGCTGTCGAACTTAGGCAGATTGATCCTCTGCTCCTTCAGCTTTGTCGCCAGCATCCCGCAGCCGATATCCACACCGACAAGGTTCGGAATGACTTTATCTGTGATCGTCATCGTTGTACCGATCACACAGCCGGCGCCGGCATGGCAGTCCGGCATAATGCGGACCTTCGAACCTTTCGCGGACGGCTGATTCATCAGATTCCTTACCTGTGCGATCGTCGCATCGTCGGCCGTGTCTGTAAACAGCTTTGCCGTATTGTATGTTCCTTTTACTTCGATCATTTTCTTACCTTAATCCGTTTTGCCTGATACCTGTTCACATATGTATACCGCCAGGGACGGACCTCGCCGGTTTTATTCCGGTGAGGTACATGGAACCCATGGAACATATCTCGTTGGTGTTTTATACCAGCGAGATACGTCCCTGCATGCTGATCACTGGTTACACATGTTACAATCTGGCGATATACTTGGACTGCTCTGACTCCGGAATCTTCAGAGCCTCCATGGCCTGCTTTGCTGTCAGCTTCATTGTTTCCATAATACTTCTGATATTTTCCAGACGATTCTGGTCCGCTCCTTCTCTGAAGCCTTCCTGACGCCCTTCCCGATGTCCCTCATCCAGTCCTTTCTGACGACCTCTTTCTTCAATCCGATCCCATATTTCTCTCATATTCTCCGGTTTGACTCCTTCCCCTTCTAATGATTCTGCGAACCGGTCATCCTGTGTCAGCACTGACATCAGTGACAGCAGTTCATCCACGTGCGTGAAGTCAGCAGAGTTCTTCAGTTCGTAAACCTGCTCCCTCCTGCTGGAAATGAAATAGTCGACAACTGCCCGGAAATCACTGTGAAAATGTTCAACCGCTGTTTCCGGGAGGTCAGCAATCTCGAACAAATTAATCTTGTAGTCATTCACAAACGGCCGAAACTTTTCCGGGATTTGCACCACATCATGGATTGTCCTGTTCTTCCCCCATGGCCTATCTCCGAAATACAGCACCAGTGTCACGACAGGATATCGGTCCTTCTGTGACAGCTCTGCGCGATAAACCGCTCCGTCGTAGCCTATTACACGTAACGGCATATCCGGATCATAATTCGACTGGTTCTCAATTCCCAGAAATGCCAGTCTCACCGTGATCCGCTCTCCATGTTGGTCAATCCAGTATTTTGCGACATCTCTGTCCTGATGATGCAGATTTCCGTCCGCCTTGTACATGGTGAAGGTCTGTGCATCAATCAATGATTCCTGTTATAATACCTGTTCCCCGTTGAACAATAATCCATTAATAATATCGGCAAAAACATCGTTAAAAGCTTCCAGTGTTTTTCCGTCAAGTCCTTTTCACCCAATGTAATTCTCCTCCTTATACCTGCACGAAACAAAAACTGCAGTTCTTTTAAATTCAGACTGGCGTATAGCCAGCAACATTCCGTCAGATTACGATCAAGACAGACTCTGATTTCAAAGCACCAATCCTGCATATTCGAACAAGTACAATGGAGTATTACCTGATTTCAGGGCTCTTCAGGTACTACCTATTATAAATCCAATACACCGCAGATACAATATCCGATACATATCCGCATATATGAATACTCGGAATAAAAAAATACCAGATGCCACACAGAGGCGGTTTCTGGTATTTCATGTTTTGATTTGCCCGGGGACTGCAGTTAAGCAGCCCCCGGATATGTTTGTTTTGTGCTGTTTTCCTTCGTGCCTGCATCAGGAATCATTTCTGATTAAAAACGTTGATCAAAAAGATCATCTGATGGGACACAGGGTTGATGTTACATCATCTCAGTATAATCTTTATTGCCTGAGTCAAGATTATCTATGATAGTATAGCTCGTACCTGCAACATGCACTGTGGATAGTTACGATCACATTGTTTAACAGCTATTCATTCCTCCCAGGATACATTATCCTGTAATACCTTCCATTCAGTTCTTCTAAAACTCTTACTGTCAAATAATCCCATCGACCACTGCAATGTGTTATCTTGCCTTTTTCAAATTCAGCATCATATTTCTCATACGGTGCAAGAATTTCTTCAATTTCCTTAAGATGTTGCTTAACTTCCGAATCTTCCAACAAGCCTTTATCTGCCAGCCTCAAATCCTGAACGAAGCTGTCCACCATCATTACTAAATCTTGTATCGGCTTATAAATACATTCAAATATATATACATGGTCTGAATTGGGAGTTTTTCCTTCAGAGATGAAGATGATTTCAGCATATGCCATATCCCACGCATCCTGGTCTTCGTCGTCAAAATCTTTGAAGAACTGTATCTTCCTCCCTTCTTCCCATTCAAAGTCGTATTTTCGCAAACTATGCAAAATCTTTTTTGTGTTTATAGAAAAGTTTTCTAATGTTCTTATGCGATCCTCACAGTAGCTCATAAAAGCCGTGGCTCCTGCAACAAGAGAACTACTAAACACGCCGAGTATAATATTTGACCAGAAGATCCCTTCTCGGGAACAATCAGCCCCTTTAATATGGAGAATTAACAATACGAGGAAGAGGAATGTGGAAATTCCCACACAATGGCGGAATATGCTTCGATAATTTCTCATATAATTTCATTTCCCTTGTGCCTATCAATATCTGTTCGAAGGCGGCTATCCCCCTTTGAACAGATATTGCTATTCACAAAGGCACCGCGTCTTGTTGATCACACAGGATGTAGCTATCTCTCACACTGTGAATGTTGCTGAACTTCCACACGCTTTAGATGAAGCCCCTGCAAGCCTCCATTTCATTGTCCGCAGTCCGCAACCTTCCGTTATAGCCATATACGCGACTGTGCCTTCTCCTAAAACAAAGGCCAGAAGACGAGTAGACCTGCATCTTCTCAACTTCTGGCCTTTAAGTTCAGTTTTGTTCGCCAGATTTCACTGGCTGAAGGGCTTTACCTAATCAGGTTATCTTATCTCTTTCGTCGGTTTACAACTAAATTATAACGAAGTGTCGTAACTTGATATCGCCAACTATTTGGATAATGATAATTTGATGTTCAGCTTATTCCCAATCATGCATCCATTCTTCTTCGAGTAACCAGAACAATACCTGCGCCGATGACGAGGATCGCACCAACTACGTAGAAGATTGTGGTACCGATGCCACCAGTGCTCGGAAGGACTGCACCCTTTTTGTTTTCGATTTCAAGTGCATTAACATCAAGTTCGTCAAGGTTTCTTGTAACAGTTTTCGATGTACCACTTGTTGCAGTTTCTTCGAGCAGGTTGCCATCAGCATCATACTTTCTTGTACCAGATGCCTCATACAGGGTAGTCTCAAGAACCTGCGGTGTAAGAGTCTTGGTCTCGGTCAGCTTGTTGTAGCCATCCGGAGCCTTATACTCAGTAACAGTCAGGGATACGTCACTTGCAAGGCCAAGGATGTAAAGCTTACCATCGCCATCAGTATCCATAACAGCACTTGCTGTAGTACTATCGGCGTTATAAGAAACAACTCTGTAAACACCAGCGGATACATTTTCTACCGTCAGGCCAGCAATTGTGAACTGTGCACCTGCAAGATCTTCACCATTTTCATCGACTTTGTGGATAGCTGCAGCATAGGTTGTAATCTCAGCAGAATCATCCCAGCTCTCATCCCAAGGAGTCTTATCACCATTGTCATTATCTACTTCCGGTGTAATGGACACGGTGTTGGTATCAGCAGCATTAATGTTGGTTGTAGATGTCAGCGTTGCAGTATAAGTGATTACAATCTGAGAACCCTGTGCATATTTGCTTGTGAACTTATTTGGAGTTACACTTGTGTCTTTGTCTGCCCACGGAATAGTAAATGTCTTGTTAGTTCCAAATGATGTCACGCCAGGGAAGTTCGTTACATTAAGAGTATCACCTTCAAAATCAGTTGATCCGATTGTGATCTTGGTAACGGTAACATCACTCAGATAAGGCGGAAGAGTATCCTCGATTACATAGTCAACAACCTGCTTGGCGTCTTCATCCTCGCCCATATAGTTAGTGGTATCGAATGTGGCTGTGAATGTAATTGTATCGCCAATAGAGTAGGTTTCTTTATCGGCTTCCTTGCTTGCACTCGGTTCATTTACATTTTTGTCGTAAATAGAAGCGTTCGGCTTTGTAGAATCAACAGTGATAAGCGCTTTTGCCGCTTCCTGATCCTCATGAGTGGTTGTTACAACATAGTAACCATAGGGAAGACCCGTGAAAGCAAGTGCTTCTTTACCATCACTGGTCTCACTGTTAACTGCAGATGCCGATGCAGCCCATGTCTCTAATGCAGCTTTGAGCTCATCAGTCATCTTAGTTGTCAGAATGTTGCCATCCTCATCTTTGGTGTCAGCAATGGAATCCTTCGGATGAATGTATCCCTGCGCATCTGCTTCGAAGAAATCAGCCAGGCCGTCCGGAACTGTTCCCTGATAGGAAATCTGACTTCCATCTTCACTTACTGTAGCATCAAATAACTTATAAAGCTCATAGGTTTCACCCTTTGCCGGGTTATTAATGGTAATCGTAGCGTTGTCAGCATCTGCAGGGCTCAATGCCTTTGTCTGCGTAGCCGCAAATACCGTTGCGCTCATTGCCAGTACCATTACCATGGCAAGCGCCAAAGCCATCATCTTTTTTAATCGTTTCATACGCTATCCTTTCTCGGGAGGTCACGCCATCCCATGTTTTTTATATGCTCAGGCTTTCCGTGGATCCGGGGAAGCCGGTCCCTGGAAGTCCCTTCGCGTTGAACAGTGCAAACTACGTTGTCTGTCCGGCGGAGTGCCGGAGCGCACATGGAAGGGTTTCCTTCCGACTAGATTAGTTGTTGGTTACCTTGTTCCAATGTTTAGCATATTTGATGTTGCTTGTGCTCTTCTTTAATACAGTCCTCTCTGCCTCACAGCGGGAGAAACTAAGAAGGCTTTGTCATGCCGGTTTCAGAACCAGGTAATCATTTGTGTGTGTCGGGTACGTATTTGTACTTGTGAACAGTTGCCTTTTTTTCTGGCGACTTATCTTTTCTTCAGAGACTCCCATCCTTCTGGTGAACCGGTTTTATTTCTGTCCGGTCTGATGGGCGGGATCGCATTCCGGGAGCAGTTGTTCTTTCTTCCCGTCAGCTGCGCGGGGCGAAGGAACGGTTTTCCTGATCCCCTGCCTGCGTAAATCCTGTTTTCTCTGCGCATCCGCATCTGCCGTCAGGTACGAGCTGCGTTGGTCCGCGGTCACGTGTTTCCCGATCGGCATCCTGCAGCATTCACAGATGTTGACTGAATATTGTGTTGGACCTGAAAACGGAAGTGTCTCCGGATAAGTCTGTATCCGCCTCCTTTCTGATTCCGACCCGGCTTTGATCCGGTTGGTCCGGAACCGGGTGTTCCTCTCTGGCAGACCCACGTGTCGTCCGTCAGATTGACCGACAGGTAACTGTATAGGGTTGTCCCTGTAACATTATGCAGTGATTATGCACGTCATAAACGCAGTCTATTGTTCCCTGCTCTGGTGACATTCATCTCTTCTGCCTGTACGGGAAGCTCCTATCAAAGGTAATATCTGGGACGGCTGCCGGCAGGATCCGCTGCAGCGGTGTGTATGGGCAAGTCTTTCTTATAGCATACAGTGCTGTTTTGTATTCTCATCAACAGTGCAGACCAGATTTTACTTTCTCGCATACACGTGCCACAAATATATCTTTAGCAAAATTATAGCCTGTGGCCTATCAAAAAAGGCGTCAAAAACTGAATTATTTGTGAACGTTTTTGTGACGCTTTTGTATTTCTTTTCTGCTTCTACTCTGTCTCTTTTCCAAAAACAGTCGGGTAAAAGGCAGTATTCACCGTCTCTGTCCGAGAGAAAAGCCGGGGTCTGCGGCATTACTAAGTAAAACCGGTCGCGGATCAGGAACTCTGCAGCAAAAAAAGGACAGCCGGCAGCGGCGTCTCCGGCATAGCTGTTGCGAAATCCCATAAAAACTGCCGCATCCGGTCACACGTACCGGGTGCGGCAGTCAAAGGTTACTTTTTCAGCCGAAAAAAGGAATTACAGCTGAGGGCCTGCGGGAACGAGGGCCTTGCCGGCCTCGTTGCCGGTGTACTTGACAAAGTTCTTGATGAAGCGGCCTGCGAGGTCCTTTGCCTTCTCATCCCACTCGGATGCGTTGGCATAGGTGTCGCGGGGGTCAAGGATGGCGGGGTCAACGCCGGGAAGCTCGGTGGGAACTTCGAAATCGAAGATCGGGATCTTCTTGGTGGGTGCCTTGAGGACGTCGCCGTTGAGGATGGCGTCGATGATGCCGCGGGTATCCTTGATGGAGATGCGCTTGCCGGTGCCGTTCCAGCCGGTGTTCACGAGGTAAGCCTTGGCGCCGCTCTTCTCCATGCGCTTGACGAGCTCCTCAGCGTACTTGGTGGGGTGCAGCTCCAGGAAGGCCTGGCCGAAGCAGGCGGAGAAGGTGGGAGTGGGCTCGGTGATGCCGCGCTCTGTGCCTGCCAGCTTTGCTGTGAAGCCGGACAGGAAGTAGTACTTGGTCTGCTCAGGGGTCAGGATGGAGACCGGAGGCAGGACGCCGAAAGCGTCAGCGGACAGGAAGATCACGTTGTCAGCGGCAGGGCCCGCGGAAACGGGATTGACGTTGAGAACGATGTTCTTGATGTGGTCGATCGGATAGGAGACACGGGTGTTCTCGGTGACACTCTTGTCAGCGAAGTCGATCTTGCCTTCCGCGTCGACAGTGACGTTCTCGAGCAGGGCGTCGCGCTTGATGGCGTTGTAGATGTCGGGCTCGGACTCTTTGTCGAGGTTGATGACCTTTGCGTAGCAGCCGCCCTCGAAGTTGAAGACGCCGTTGTCGTCCCAGCCGTGCTCGTCATCGCCGATGAGCAGACGCTTGGGGTCGGTGGAAAGGGTGGTCTTGCCGGTGCCGGACAGGCCGAAGAAGATGGCAGTGTTCTTGCCTTCCATATCGGTGTTGGCGGAGCAGTGCATGGAAGCAATGCCCTTCAGAGGCAGGTAGTAGTTCATCATGGAGAACATACCCTTCTTCATCTCGCCGCCGTACCAGGTGTTGATGATGACCTGCTCGCGGCTGGTGATGTTGAAGACGACTGCGGTCTCGGAGTTGAGGCCCAGCTCCTTGTAGTTCTCGACCTTTGCCTTGGAGGCATTGTAGACGACGAAATCGGGCTCGAAGTTCTCCAGCTCCTCAGCGGTGGGCTGGATGAACATGTTCTTGATGAAGTGTGCCTGCCATGCGACCTCAACGATGAAGCGGACGGCCATGCGGGTGTCCTTGTTGGCGCCGCAGAAAGCGTCGACGACGAAGAGCCTCTTGTTGGAGAGCTCCTTCTGCGCGATCTCCTTCACAGCTGCCCAGGTTGCCTCGGAAGCGACGTGGTTGTCGTTGGGATACTCATCGGAGGTCCACCAGACAGTGTCCTTGGAATTCTCGTCCATGACGATGAATTTGTCCTTGGGGGAGCGGCCGGTGTAGATACCGGTCATAACGTTGACAGCATCCAGCTCGGTCATCTGGCCCTTGTCAAATCCCTCAAGATCCTTCTTCATTTCCTCATTAAACAGGAACTCGTAGGAAGGATTGTGGATGATCTCGGTCGTACCGGTGATCCCATACTTTGTCAGATCAAGATTTGCCATTCTCATACCTCTTTCTTGAAACTTTTCTTGTAACTCTTGAAACCAATCTTATAGCCTCTTGAAATTATATATTGGAAATAAGACAGACCTTATCATTGGTAATAGGACAGACTTTTTCCTGTGTGACATTATATACAGAAGAAGGCGTAAACGCAACCGACTGGATATCGCTTTTCTTCTATAATTATGCGAAAATATGCGAATTTCCTGCCATTTCACCGATCCGCCCTGCCCGAACAGGCCGAATTGTTCAACAATATACCGGCAGGGACGGTTCTTCCGGTTCTTTTGGCAGTGAAATGCCAGAGTCGGCCTGGACGATTCAGGCAGGTAAGGCCCGGGTCAGTTCTCCCGGTTCTGTCCCATTCTCAAGGCGCAGGGGCACGATTGCAGTTTCTCTGTTTTTCGCATATACTAATGTAGTGTTTTCATCCGGACCATCAGTGTTGTCCGGACGGTCAATTCCTACTGACCTGACGTTTTTCAATGCAGAACGCCTGAGAAGGATTCAACTTACCTGGCATTTTCAATGCGGGACGCCTGAGAAGGATTCAATCGATGAAATTTGACAAGGATTTGTTAAAAGAAAAATGGGTTGCTTATACAGTGGCGCTGTGCTCGGCGGTCGTGCTGTATATGGTGCTGACGCATCTGAACGTCCTGGGGCATCTGCTGGCAGGGATCTGGAAGATCGGCTCGCCGGTCTTCATGGCCCTGGTGATCGCCTATGTGATGGCGCCCCTGGTCGACATGTACTCCAAATACGTGCTGCACAGAGTCGAGCAGGAAAAGCTGCGGCACACGCTGTCGGTCCTGCTGGCTGTCCTGTCCGTGGTCCTGTTCTTTGTGATCCTGATGGTGGCGCTGGTCCCGCAGGTCATCGACAGTATCGTGATGTTCGTCGGAAACCTGAATATCTATGTACTCTCCTTCCAGCAGTTCATGCGCCAGCTGAGCAGCTTCGCGGCACACCACGACATCGACCTGTCCCAGTTCATCAGCTCCAGTGATGAGATGCTGCAGTCAATCTCGCGGATCCTGCCGGAGAATCTGAACAAGATCGTAAACGCATCCTACGGCTTCGGCGCCAAGCTCTTTGACTGGATCATCTCCTTTATTCTGGCGATCTATCTGATGCTGGACGGCCGGAACCTGCGGTACGGCTTCCTGCGCCTGCTGCACGCGCTCCTGCCCTCGGGCGTGTATGCCAGCTCGGCCTCCTTCTGGCGGCGCTGCAACACGATCCTGATCCGCTACATTGCCTGCGACCTCCTGGACGGCATGATCATCGGCCTGCTGAACTGGGTCTTTATGGTCATCATGCAGATGCCCTATGTCGCGATCATTTCGGTGGTCGTCGGCGTCACCAACCTGGCTCCGACCTTCGGCCCCATGGCGGGCGCGGTGATCGGCGCCTTTATCCTGGTCCTGGTCAAGCCCGTCTACGCGCTGTGGTTCCTTCTTTTCACGTTGGTCCTGCAGACCGTCGACGGCTATGTGATCAAGCCCCGCCTGTTCGGCGAACAGCTGGGCGTCTCCTCCGTCTGGATCCTGATTGCCCTCGTGGTCGGCGGCCGGCTCCTGGGCGTTGCCGGCATCCTTCTGGCGATTCCTTTCGCCGCAATTGGTGACTACGTCTACCACGATTACGTCCTCAAAAATCTGGAGATCCAGAAAAATGAGCGCCGCAAACAGCGGGAAGCCGCGCTTTCAGGAATGAAAGCCGCGTCCGGCATCACTGCAGAAGCCGTTGCACAGGCTGCAGGAGAAGCCGCCGCCCAGGCTGCAGGGGAAGCCGCAGCAGCCGCGCAGGCAGCAGGAGAAGCCGCCGCTGCTGCCGTCGCAGCCATCGAATCCGCCAAGGCCGCTGCCGGGGAGGCGGCGGGAAACGCTGCGGATGCAGAAGCAGGAGAGACTGTTGCGGAAGCTTCAAGTGAAAATGCGGGGGCTGAGGCTGATACGATAAATCTGGAAGCAGAAGCCGCCGCAGACACCGCTGCCGGGGAGGCGGCAGGTGACACCGCGAAAATTGCTGCGGATCAGCCTTTATAATGAATGATCCCAAAATAAACAGCTGATGCTGGAAAAAAGCAAATACCGTTGGAAAAACATACGCATAGAAAAAACTTCCGAAAACCACAGATATGGTTATTCGGAAGTTTTTTAACTTTTCCTGTCAGGCTCTCGCAGTTGGCGGTCAGTCCCGCCTCTCTCCCCTGCAGAAAATCTCACAATTCACAGTGATGTTCAGCCCTGCTTTTCTGCCAGATACTCGCAGAATTTTCTGGTGTTTCCAAGGGGATCATCGCCGAAGACGGCGCTGCCAGCAACGAAAATATTGGCGCCCGCCTCGAGGAAGAGGTGGAGGTTGTCGTATTTGACGCCGCCGTCAACCTGAATATCGGTCGGGAGACCTTTTTCCGTCACATAATCGCGGGCGGCGCGGACCTTGCCCAGGGTCTCGGGCATCATCTTCTGGCCGCCGAAACCGGGCTCGACGGTCATAACGAGGAGCATATCGACCTTGTCCATGTAAGGCGCGACATCCTCGAAGGGTGTCCTGGGTTTGATGGAGATACCGACCTTACAGCCGTGCCTGCGGATCTCATCGATGACTGCCTGCGGATCCTCCGCCGCCTCCAGGTGGAAGGTAATGAGGTCGGCGCCGGATTTTGCAAACTCCTCGATATAGCGGATGGGGTCGACGATCATCAGGTGCACGTCAAAGACCATGCCGGTGGCGCTGCGGATCGATTTGATGACGGGCATTCCAAAAGAAATGGACGGGACAAAAACACCGTCCATGACATCAATGTGGAGATAGTGGGCACCGCCCTCTTCCACTGCCTTGATGTCCGCGCCAAGGTTCTTGAAGTCCGCCGAGAGGATCGACGGCGCCAGTTTCAGCATCTGCTTCATAATATCTGCTCTCCTTTTCTGTTTCCTTTTCCCCTAATTCCTTTACTGTTTTGCTTTTCAGGTCTTTCTGCTTCTTTATTCTGTTCCGGTTTCTCTTTTCTTCAGCTATCCTCTGCCTGATATATTTGCAGCATCTTTTGTTCTTTGTTCTCGTCTATTCTGACACATCCGCAAAAGGACAGCTATAATTATTTTGCGTTTTCAGGCGAAACCGTATATGAGCGCACTGTATGAGCGCATTTGAGGAATCATTGATCGATCCCATGCAATACAGGTTCATTTCCGATCAAACCATTCATCTGACCTTGATCTGCTGGTAGATGTCGCGGCGGGAAAGGCCGCGGTCAGCGGCGACGCGGCGCATGGCTTCTTTCTGCGTGAGGCCCTGGTCGAGGTACTGCTGCATGTGGTCCTCAATGGAGAGGGTCTCGTAGGCAGCGCGGGTCTGACTCTGGAGCTGCGCGGGGTCGGCGCCGGCAAGGATGAGAACATATTCGCCGCGCGGGTCGTTTTCCTCGTAATAATGAATGGCGGAATCGAGGGTGAAGGGCAGGGCCTCCTCAAAGCGTTTGGTCAGCTCGCGGCAGAGGGTGATCCGGCGGTCGCCGCCCAGACTGTCGCGTAAGTCTGCCAGCGTGGCTCGCAGATGGTGGGGTGCTTCATAGAGGATGATGGTCCGCTCTTCCGTCCGGAGCTGGTCCAGGATCCTGCGACGCTCCTTCTTGTCCGATTTGTCGGAGGGGAGAAAGCCCTCGAAGCAGAAGCGCCGGGCGGGCATGCCGGACATAGTCAGCGCAGTGATCAGGGCACAGGCGCCGGGGAGGGAGGTCACGCGGATGCCGTCCTCGATGCAGAGGGCGGCCAGGACCTCGCCCGGGTCGGAGATGGCGGGCGTTCCCGCGTCGGTGACCACGGCGATATTCTCCCCCTGATGGAGCCGGCGCAGGAGTTCCTGCGCTTTCTCGTATTTGTTGTGCTCATGATAGCTGGTCATGGGCTTTTTGATATCAAAATGATTGAGCAGACGGAGGGTATTGCGGGTGTCTTCCGCCGCGATCAGATCGACCTCATTCAGGGTGTCGAGGACGCGCTGCGTGATGTCGCCGAGGTTCCCGATCGGAGTGGCGCACAGGTAGAGGGTTCCGGGCATAATTGGTTCTTCCTTATAAAAAATCGGAAATTCTGTCAATTCTGCTATTGTTTTCTCAAATTATAGAATTACTGAAATCACTTAGACTGCTCAGATACTGAAATCACTCAAGTCAATCAACTCAATCAACTCAATCAGATTCCTGAAGTCGCTCAGATCATCCTTTTTTCAGTTTACTCGTAGTAAAGTCTTCTGAGTTCCGGCGTGTAGCTGCCGTCCTTCTCGTAGACGATGAGGGGCGGCTCGACGCGCAGTTCGGGTGCGCCGCCGCGGACGCAGTCGAGGAGTACCATGTTGGGGGCCTCATCCACATGGGGATAGACCAGGCGCATGCGCTTGGGCTCGAGTCCCGCCAGGGTGAGTTTCGTCAGGATCTCCGCCAGGCGGAGGGGCCGGTGGACGAGGTAGAAATGTCCGCCGGGACGCACGAGCTTTGCCGCGGCACTCACGACGTCATCCAGTGTGCAGAGCAGCTCGTGGCGGGCAATGGCGCGCGGGTCGAAGGATTCCAGCAGATCTGCTTTGCCTCCGTTTTCCGCTGATTGGTCTATCCCAGTCAGCTGGTCTTGTCCCGGAACTCTGCCGGTGCCGGCGGCCTGTATTTCTCCCTCGGCTGCGGAGGCAGCCGCCGCCTGCTTTTTCCCCGAGACCCTGCCGGTACCGGTCGGACGGTAGGGGGGATTGCAGGTTATGAAGTCAAAGGAAGCCGCCTTAAAGAGGCGGCCGGCCTCGCGGATATCGCCCTGCACAATACTGATGCGGTCTTCGAGGCCGTTGAGGGCGACACTGCGGGCGGCCAGGTCTGCACTGGCGGGCTGGATCTCCAGCCCCGTCAGGTGGGCACAGTCCGTGCGTGCGGACAGCAGCAGGGGCAGAATGCCGTTTCCCGTCCCCAGGTCCAGGGCGCGGCGCGCCTTTTTCATCTGCACGTAGGAGGCGAGCAGCACTGCATCCATGCCAAAACAGAAGCGGGCGGGATCCTGAAGGATCCTCAGCCCGTTTCTCTGTAAATCATCAATTCTTTCGCCGGGACGGCACAGATCCCCGGCAGGGGAGTGGCTGGCCTTACCGGCAGTTTCCATATTCTGATTCTGTGCCATGGCTTATTCCTGCGCAGGCGCAGCTGCATTATCCTGTGCGGGAGCAGCTGCATTTTCCTGTGAAGGGGCGGCAGGAATTGCCGTGGCTGCAGGTGCTGCAGGCGCGGGTTCAGGAGCGGATGCCGGCGCTGATTCCTGCGCAGAGGCAGGTGCGGATTCAGGGGCGGATGCCGGAGTTGCTTCCGTCGCAGAGGCAGGTACGGATCCAGGGGCAGCCGCCGGCGTTGCTGCCTGCGCAGAGGCAGGGGCGGATGCCGGAGTTGCTGCCTGCTCAGCAGCATCTGCAGGGACGGGCTTGTTTTCGCCGGCTGTCTCGCCTGCAGCGTTCATGCGGCGGCGCTCACGTTCGCGGCGTCTGCGGCTGCTTCTGCTCTCGCGGCCTTCGCGCTCTTCACGGCCCTCACGCTCTTCGCGGCCGCTTCTGTCCTCACGGCCTTCACGCTCTTCGCGGTTCTCACGGTTTTCACGGGAAGCCCTGCGGCCGGCGCGGCCCTCGCGGTTTTCGCGGTTGTTTCTGCCCTCGCGGCCTTCTCTCTCGTCGCGATTTTCGCGGTTCTCACGATTCTCCCGGGCGGCTCTGCGGCCTTCCCGATTATCACGTCCTCCGTTTCCGTCACGGTTTTCGCGGCCCTCGCGTTCTTCGCGTCCGTTCCTGCCCTCGCGGGATTCGCGGGGCTCACGGCCTTCTTTTCCTTCTTTTCCTTCTTTTCCGCCGCGGCCGCTGTGTCTGCCGCCTTCTTTGCCTTCTTTGCCTTCCTTTTCTTTCCCGCCGTTCTGCTGGGCGTTCTTTTTCATGGAAGGCCGGCTGGCGCCGCGTTTGCGGCGGCGGAGGATGGTCAGGTCATCGACATGATATTCATGCAGCTCCTTTTCGTCATCCACCTCGACGATGATGCGGGCGGTCTGAC
The DNA here is from genome assembly GCA_902781215.1 of uncultured Lachnospiraceae bacterium. GTDB lineage: Bacteria > Bacillota > Clostridia > Lachnospirales > Lachnospiraceae > CAG-791. The sequence goes on along the minus strand of CACZIO010000012.1, from coordinate 10,654 downwards.
GGAGGATGTTGACGCTCTCGACGAGGCCGTTGAGGCCGTCAGAGGACTCGACTTCGTCGCCGGGATGAGGAAGTGCCTTGTTGAGCTCCTCATAGGTCTCCGCCTCATTTTTGAGGCAGCACATGAGCCTGCCGCACACGCCCGAGATCTTGCCCGGGTTGAGGGACAGATTCTGCTCCTTGGCCATCTTGATGGAGACGGGCACGAAGTCGGACAGCCAGGTGTGGCAGCACAGGGGCCGTCCGCAGCTGCCGTAGCCGCCGAGGATCTTGGTCTCGTCACGGACGCCGACCTGGCGCAGCTCGATGCGGGTGCGGAAGACGCCTGCCAGGTCCTTGACCAGCTCGCGGAAGTCCACGCGTCCGTCCGCCGTGAAATAAAAGAGTACCTTGCTGTTGTCAAAGGTATATTCGGCGTCGATGAGCTTCATGTCCAGGTTGCGGCGGCGGATGCGCTCGCGGCAGACCCGGAAGGCCTCACGCTCTTTTTCGCGGTTTCTCTGCTCGCGCTCGTCGTCCTCCTGCGTGCTGATGCGCAGGACGGCCTTGAGGGGCTGCGGGACAGTCTTTGCATCGACCTCCATGGGGTTGCCGACGACAAAGCCATATTCCATGCCGCGGGCAGTCTCCACAATGACATGCCTGCCGCGGGTCAGCTCGAACTCACCCGGGTCGAAATAATAGATTTTTCCTGCCGTCCGGAAGCGGACGCCGACAACTTTAATCTTGCCGTTCTCGGTCTTTTCCATAGATATATAGATCCTTACATTCTGATATTGATGTTTTGATGTTTTTGATATTTATCTGCTGAATCCTGCAACCCTTTGCGGAAATGCGGGAGCATTATCTGGCTGTTTTCTCTTCCATCCGGTAGGCCGCGCGGATCTCCAGGAGCATCATCTGGCTGTTTTTTCTTCCGTCCGGTAGGCCGCGCGGATCTCCAGGAGCATCATCTGGCTGTTTTTTCTTCCGTCCGGTAAGCTGCGCGGATCTCCAGGAGCATCATCTGCAGGGTGAGCTCCGCGTTGACATTTGAAAAAAGGCGCCTGCGCGCGCGGAAGACGGCCTCGGAGGCGGCCTGAAGGCCCCGCCAGGAGGCGGCACGTGCGGCTTCTATAATATACTGTACTTCATCTGTAAAAATCAAGTTTTCCGTGCTTTTGGTGCTGCGGCAGACGAGCAGATCCCGGTTCCAGGTCAGGAGGAAGTCAATCAGGTCCTGGGTCTCATCCTCCGAGGCGGCCTCTTTGGCAAAAACGGCGATATCTGCAGCGTCTTTTTTCGCGATATCGCGTATGAATGTAATCGTCCTGTCGCGCAGAGCTGCAAAGTGCTCATTTTCCAGCAGGAGGGCGGCACGGCCGATGCTGCCGCCGGAAAAGCGGGCGCAGAGGCGGGCGTGCTGTTCATCCGCTTCGAACCGCTCCCGCAGACAGGTCTCGACGTCCTTTTCAGGGACGGGACGCAGGGGCAGGGTCACACAGCGGCTCATGATGGTCGGCAGGAAGCTGTCTGTCCCGTCGTCCAGCAGGAGGAGAACCGCGTAGGAGGGCGGCTCCTCGAGCGTCTTGAGCAGGGCGTTCTGGGCGGCGGGGGTCATCTTCTCCGCGTCCGGAATGATGTAGACCTTGTGGGCGGCGCTGTAGGGCCGGATCCAGACATCCGTCCGCATTTTGCGGATATCATTCACGCCGATGCTGTTTTCTTTTTCCCGCTCCAGGATCTTGATGTCCGGATTGGTCCCGGCCAGGGCCTGCAGGCAGGAATGACAGCGGCCGCAGGGCTCGATCCAACGGCTGCGCATGTGAACGGAGGTCTCCTGGTCATCGGCCCCGGCCCCTGCCGGCACAGGGTGATTCTCCGTGCCGGGCATTTCCCTCTCCTCACACAGCAGGGCAGCAGAAAAACTCCGGGCGATCATATGCCGCCCGGAGCCCTTTGCTCCGTTCAGTATATAGGCGTGCGACACACTGTCCGTGCGCAGCGCGTTCTGCAAATGGGAGAGGACGATGTCCTGCCCGATGATCTCCGAAAATCTATCCATGACCTACAGTATAACGCAGGCGGGCGGTTTTTTCCATGCCATTTGAAGTCCGGAGCGCTACCACCAGGGGCGGTTCTCGTGGTTTTTTACCGTCAGTGTGCCGCCCGGGACGGTTCTCGTGGTTTTTTACCGCCACTGTACCATCAAAACCGTCCCCGGTGGTTTCCCTAGTGGTTTCTGCCTTGCGATTTTTGTACCGCCAGAACCGTCCCAAGTGGTTTCCCAGGCAGTTCCTAGGCCCAGACGCTCTCTTCGTACTGGCGGGTGTAGAGCTGGTAATAGTAGCCTTTTCTGCGCATGAGGTCGCCGTGGGTGCCCTGCTCGACGATCCTGCCGTCGCGGACGGCCAGGATGACGTCGGCGCCGACGATGGTCGAGAGCCGGTGGGCGATGACAAAGGATGTGCGGCCCCGGATGACGGCGGCGATGGCGTCCTGCATGGCCTTTTCCGTCACGGTATCCACTGAGGAGGTCGCCTCGTCCAGGACCAGGATCCGCGGGTCGGCCAGGATGGCGCGGGCGATCGACAGGAGCTGCTTCTCGCCGGTGGAGAGGAGGCTTCCGCCCTCGCCCACTTCGCTGTCGAGGCCTTTTTCCATCCTGTCGACGATGAATTCCGCCGAGGCCACCCGCAGGGCCTCGAGGATTTCTTCGTCGGTCGCGTCCTGCCGGCCGTAGCGGAGGTTGTCGCGGACGGTGCCGGAGAAGAGATAGGGGGTCTGCAGGACGTAGCCGATGCTGCTGTGGAGCCAGAGCTGGGACCGGTCGCGGGCGTCGCGGCCGTCGATCAGGATCCGGCCCTGCGTCGGCTCATAGAAGCGGCAGGCCAGGTTGACCAGGGTCGACTTGCCCGCGCCCGTCTCGCCGACGATCGCGACATTGGTCCCCTGCGGCACCTTCAGGTTGAAGTGCTCCAGGACCATCTCATTGCCGTCCGGATACATGAAGGAGACATCCCGGAACTCCACCTCTCCGTGCAGGGGCTCCCAGTTTTCTTTTTTTGCGTGAAAATTGTCGCCGTACTTCTCAATGACTTCGGGCGTGTCCACCACGTCCGGGACCTCCGCGATGAGCCCCGTGAAGCGCTCGATGTTGACCTGGATCGAGATCAGGGAGGACAGGGAGTTGATGATCTGCTGGACCGGGCTCAGCATGCCCACGGCGTAGGACATGAAGACGGACAGGGTCCCGATCCGGACGATGCCCTCCATGGTCAGCGCTCCGCCGCCCCACAGGACCAGGGCCAGGGCCAGCGACGACAGCATGGTGATCAGCGACGTCAGCATGGCGCTGTGGCGCACGGTCTGCACCGAGGCATGCTTCATCTTATCTGTCTCCGACGCGAAGCCGCGCCGCATGACATCCTCGATCCGCATGGTCTTGATGCTCCGCATGCCCGTGATCCCCTCGTTGAAATTTCCCGTGATCCGGGAATTGATCTCGCGCACGATCCGGTTGTCCTCGACGATTTTTTTCTGGAAATACATGATGGCCGCGACGGCGACAGGCACCACGACCAGGACGCACAGGGCGAGACGGAGATTCACGACGATCATCACGACCGTGGCAAAGAGGATGTAGGAGACATTCCACACGACGTCCATCATCCGCCAGGCCAGCAGTTCCCCGATGCGCTCCGTGTCGCTCATGGTCCGCGCATGGATGTAGCCCACGCTATTCTGGTTGAAATAGGAGAAGGACAGGGTCTGCAGGTGTTCGAAGGCCGCATTGCGCAGGTCGTGGTCGATCAGGACCTCGACCCGCCCGCACTGATACAGGCAGTAATAGTTGTCCAGCTCCTGCAGCACCATAAGCAGCAGGTAGAGACCCAGGAAGACAGGGAGACCATGCAGGTTCCTGTCCGCCACGAAATGATCCAGGGCCCAGCTGTTGAACAGGGGAAAGACCGTGTCCGCCAGACTCGACAGGGCGCCCAGGAAGATCATCAGCGCCACCGTGGGCACATATTGGCGCACATAGGGCATGATCAGCGGGATCCCGAAGAAGGGCGTGTGCTTTTTTGAATCGTTTGTCTTTATGCTTTCTCTGCTCATCTTGATTTCCTGTCACGAGGGACCACAGCGAGGGGACCACAGGGACGGTTCTCCGGTCCCTTTTTCCGCCTGCCGTTAAAGCGCTGGGACCGCGGGGACGGTTCTCCGGTCCTTTTTTCCGCCTGCCATTGTACCGTTTGGGACGGTTCTGAATGGTTCTTTTATACCGGGAGAACCGTCCCGGGTGGTTTCCCCCAGGTGGTTTCCCTGGTGGTTCCAGGTGGTTTCCAAAAAATGGAAAAAGTTATGAAGCCTGCTCCGCCCCGGTCTGGAGGGCGTAAACCCGGCTGTAGATGCCTCCCTGGGCGACCAGTTCGTCGTGGCTGCCGTGTTCCGCGATCCTGCCGTCGTCCAGGACAAAGATCTCGTCGGCATCCCGCAGGGTCGTGATCCGGTGGGCAATCAGGATGACGGTCGCGTCGCACGTATTCTCGCGCAGTGCCCTGCGGATGCGGGCATCCGTCTCGGCATCCACAGAGGACAGGGAATCGTCAAAGATCATGACCGGCGTGCGCCGCACCAGCATCTGGGCAATCGCCGCGCGCTGCTTCTGGCCGCCGGAAAGTGTCACACCGCGCTCACCGACAAAGGTGTCGTATCCGTCCGTAAACTTTTCGATTGCCCCGTCCAGACTGGCGATCCGCGCCGCCCGCCGGACTTCCGCGTCCACATTTTCTTCCGCTGTTGTTTCTTTCGGCGATAGATCCTTCTCATCCAGTTCTGCCAGTTCTGTCATTTCAGCCGGCTGTTTTCCGGAGGGGCCGGAGAACCGTCCCTCTGGTTCCGGAGAACCGTCCCTCTGGTTCCTTCCCATCCGGCTCTGTCATTTCTGCAGACCGATTTCCGAAGGAGCCGGCGAACTGTCCTTCCTGTGCCGTCGATGGATTCCTTTCCGGATTCATCGCGATCGCGATGTTCTCCCCCAGTGTCCTGGAGAAAAGGTAGGGCTCCTGCAGGACCATGCCGATGTTGGACCGCAGCCAGCCGCGGTCGATGTCACGAATGTCGATCCCGCCGATCGTAATACTGCCGCCGTCCGCTGGCAGCTCCCACAGGCGGTCCAGGAGCTGGACCAGGGTCGATTTGCCGGATCCCGTCGCGCCCAGGATGCCCACCGTAGAGCCCGTGCGGATGGTCATATGAATATCACGCAGGATCTCCGGCGCGCCCTCTCCGTAGCGGAATTTCACATGAGAAAAGACAATATCGCGGTTCATGGGCGGCCGTAAGCCATGGCCCCTGATTTTCCCCCTCTCTGTGGAATAGCCCGATGATGACTCTGCGGAAGATTCCGCGTTTTTTTCTGTAAAAGGTTCAGAAATCTTTTCCGGAGAAGGTTCCGCGCGCGTTTCAGCAGAAGGTTCCGCAGACATTTCTACAGAAGTTTTTGGAGAGGTGTCATCCCCGTCATCCTCCGCCTGCGCGTTCATGATGTAGCGCAGACGCTCCACGGACACATCCATCTTGGACATATCGGCGATAATGCGGCCGATCTGCCGGATCGGCACGGACATCAGCGCATTGTAGGACAAAAAGGCGATCATGCCGCCCGCCGTCAGCTCACCGCGCACGCACAAAACCACGCCGAAGACCACCACCGTCAAATTGCGCGTCGTCGCGATCACATTGCCGGAGACCCAGAAGCCCGCCAGAACCCGCATCAGCCGGATCCAGTGCCCGGTATAAAACCGGTTCTGCTTCTCGAAGCGCGTCTTTTCGAACTCTTCGCGCCCGAAGGTCCGCACCACCCGCACGCCCGTCAGGTTCTCCTGGGCGATCGCGGACAGCCTCGCCTCCTCGCTGTCGACCGTCTCGAACTCCTCCCCGATCAGCCTGTAAAAAACGAGCGAGCTGATGACCATGATCGGAATAAAGACCGCCACCGCCGCCGTCAGCATGGGATGGATGGAGATCATGAAATACAGCGACATGACCACCATGATGCTGACCTGCAGCAGATGCGTCAGCTGCTCGGAGACAAAGACGCGGATGGTATCGATATCCGACGTGCACCGCTGGATGATATCCCCCGTGCTGTTTTCCCCGATCCATGCGTAGGGCAGGGCCAAAAGATGCGAAAAGAGCTCGTCCCGCATCCGCTGCATCAGCGTCTCCGCCCCCCGCTCATTGCTGACCCGGAAGCCGTACCGGCTCACCGCGCCCCCCAGGGCCGCCCCGGCGACCAGAGCCGCCGCCAGCCACAGGTGCGAGCGCAGGTAGTCCGCACCCCCCAGCTGATCGAGCGCCCCGGCTGCCCAGCCGGGCAGAGACGCCAGGTTTCCGCCGATGACAGCGTCCACTGTCCACTGGATCAGCCGCGGGATCACCAGGTCAAACATCGAGACCAGACACGCGAACACGGCACTGCCCGCAAAAAAGACAATGCTGCCGCGCATAAAATACATGGTCAGGCTCCGGTTGGTCGGAAACCGCAGTGCTCCAGGCCCGCTCCTATTCAGTTTTTCCGTATGATGATCTGCGTTTTTCATTCTGATCCTGTCATCCAGGGGACCGGAGGGACGATTCTCCGGTCCCCTTCATCCCTGAACAGACAGGCGGTCCTGCCGGAGCCGCCGATGGCTGCTGTCGACAGAACCGCCTCTATCCGATTTTACATTTCTCTGTGTTATTCTCTGCGTTATTGTTATTACGCCAGCAGGTCCTCGCCGGGGCCCATCATGGGGATATCGACTGCAGTCGCGTCCTCGAGGTGGAAGATTGCCATATGAAGGCCGGTCTTCTCATTGTAGATATCCTTGAGGGAAGGCATGGCCTCCAGGCCTGCCGCCTCGTACCTGGGATCCGTGTCAAAAACGACCCTGCCGGTGTAGCGCAGCCAGTGGCCGTCGGGCTTGGCGGCGACGATCTCCACCTTGGGATTGGCGACCATCTGCTTGTAAACATCCTTGGTATTGCCCACGCCGAACATCTCCTTGCCTTCCATCTCCATGTGGAAGCCGAGCGGGCGGACCTTGGGCTGGTCACCGTCCGTTGTCGCGAGGAAAAATACACCTGCTTCGTTCAGAAAATCATGAATTTTGCTCATTACACACCTCCGTTGCCCGTGTGACTGCTGCATGCCGGATCCGCGCCTCCCCAAATAGCGGAGCGCTCCGTAACAGACAGCACAAAGAATCATTCATCTTCTCTATTGTAGGTGCTTTTCACCCGTCACGCAACCCGTCACGCAAGGAAAAGAATCTCCCGCCGCAACGCCGCGGTCTGTGTTACAATGGCCTCTGGAGAATACCGGACGTATTCATCATCAGACTTAACAGCCGCCCTCTAAAGAGGGCCGTATGCGAATCGCGCATCATACGAATCGTGTGAATCGTGCAAATCGTGCGCATCATACGAATCATATGAAACCTGCACATCATACGAATCATACAAGTCATACAAATCGTGCGAATCATACAGCTCGTTCAGCTCATTCAGCTCATACAACTCGTATGAACCGAACAAGGAAGGACATCTCAATGAAATACGACTTCACGACCATCATGGACCGGCACGGGCGCGACGCCATCGCCGTGGACTCCGTCGGCAAAATCCCCGGCTTCGCGCCGGAGGCCCCCGCGGAGGGCTTTGACCTCATCCCCATGTGGGTGGCGGATATGAACTTTCCCACCGCGCCCTCGATCACAGAGGCGCTCCATAAGCGGATCGACCACCCCGCCTTCGGCTATTTCTCACCCACAGACGAATACTATAACGCCATCATCCGCTGGCAGACCAATCGCAACGGCGTCAAGGGCCTGACAAAAGAATGCATCGGCTACGAGAATGGTGTCCTCGGCGGCCTGGTCAGTGCCCTTCGCGTCATGTGCTCCCCCGGCGACAACGTCCTCGTCCACACACCGACCTACATCGGCTTCACCAACACCCTCCGCAACAACGGCTGGAACATCGTCCACACGTCCCTCGTCCCCGACGAAGACGGCGTCCCCCGCATGGACTACGACGACATGGAAAAAAAGCTGCGCGACAAGCACATTCACGCAGCCATCCTCTGCTCGCCCCACAATCCCTGCGGCCGCGTCTGGGAGCGCGAAGAGCTTGAGCGCGCCTACGCCCTCTTCAAAAAATATGACGTCCAGGTCGTGAGCGACGAGATCTGGTCCGACCTGGTCCTAGCCGGCCACACCCACATCCCCAGCCAGAGCATCAGCGACGACGCCCGCCACAGGACGGTGGCCCTCTACGCCCCCTCCAAGACCTTCAACCTGGCGGGCCTCGTGGGCAGCTATCACATCATCTACGACCGCACCCTCCGGGACCGGATCCGCAAGGAGTCCTCCCTCAGCCACTACAACGAGATGAACGTCCTCTCCATGCACGCCCTCATCGGTGCCTACAGCCCCGAAGGCGCCCGGTGGGTCGACGAGCTCCGCCAGGTCCTGACCCGCAACGTCCGCTTTGCCGCCCGATACATCCGTGAAAATTTCCACGGCGTATCCCTCTTCGAGCCCGAAGGCACCTACATGCTCTTCCCCGACTGCCAACACTGGTGCCGGACCAACGGCAGGACCCTGACCGAGCTCGAACAGCTCTGCTGGCACGTCGGCGTCGCCCTCCAGGACGGCGCCATGTTCAACGGCCAATGGAACCTCCGCATCAACCTCGCCCTCCCCGAAGCCCGGGTACGCGAGGCCATGAGGCGTCTGGATGAGTACGTGTTCAATGACCTGCCCTTCAGGTGACCAATCGCATACGTGAAAACATGGAAAAACCACTTGGAAAAACCACTTGGGACGTTTCTCCTGGTTCAAAAAGAAACCACTTGGGACGTTTCTCCTGGTTCAAAAAGAACCACCCAGGGCGATTCTCCCGGTTCAAAAAAGAACCGGTTAGATACGTCCCAGGTGGTTTCACGGTGCGTTTTTACAGCACGTTCTCACGGCGCGTAATTGACCGCCGCCTCCGAGACCAGCTCCAGGGAGCTTTCCTGTCTGGAGTAGACCTTGAGCGTCGCCGCGATCCCGGTGATATCCGTGATACCCTTGGCCGCGAGCGCATCCTGCATGTACAGGACACTCGAGTAACCGCGGGTGCCGGGCAGGATCTCCATGCTGACAAAACCCTCGACCGGCTGGCCGTTGACCGTGCTGTTTTCCAGGACCAGGCTGATCACCTTGTCCGTCTTGTTCTCGATATAGCAGGGAATGCTGCTGGCAACCGCGTCCTTCTGAACCGGACCCTGCAGAATAAAGGTGCAGGCGGCATCATTGACTACGACTGCCTCCTTGTCCACAGGCTTGCGCTCCGGTGCCACGACCTGGTCCGCCTTCTTGCCGGTCGGATAGACGGTGGCAATAGAATTCTCACTCAGGACATCCCCGTCCTTGCCGTCATAGACGGACAGCCGCAGGGTCAGCTCGTCCACGGCAGTAATGCCAAGCTTTTCCAGCTCCAGCACCGGGAAGAGGATCTCCGAATCACAGCTCTCATCCTTGCCCAGGCTGACCGACCAGGCGGTCTCGATATTATATTTGTTCACGGCGCTGTTGTCCGCGCTGATCACGGTCTTGTGCTCTCCCTTGTTGTCGCAGTGCAGCTTGACCGTGAAGCCCTTCATGTCGGCCTTATAACCGGTGATCTTCACCCGGACATCGTCAGTGCTCAGGATCTTCTTATCTTCCTGCACATACTTGACATTTGCGTCCAGCACGCCCTCCTTGTAGCCCAGAATGGCGTAGACCGCCTCGCGCGTCGTCCGCTCAAAAGCCATGGTGCTGCCGTATGCCTGCAGGTTCAGCGTATTGTTATCGGCACCCAGCGTATAGGCGGCCGCCCCGCTGTCCAGCACGATCGACGCGGCATCCCAGGTCCCGGCGCCGTCCTCATCATCCGGCAGATTGTAGAAGGTGGCCGTCCCGTCCTCGCGAAGTTCCATATAACAGACCTCGCCCAGAGCCTCGGACTCCTTCAGACTCTCTGTGGTAATGGTGCTCTCCCCCAGCGTCATCTGGGTCAGCTTCCAGACCCCTGCCGCCGGCTTCGGCGCCGGTGCGGGAGCGGGCTGTGCCGCAGGCTGGGCAGGTGCTGCAGGCTGCGCCGCCGGAGCAGCTTCCTTTTGAGTCGGATCGGCAGGCGCCGCCGCCTTCTCCGCGGCAAAAGCCGTCACACCTGTCAGGCAGATCTGGGCTGCCAGACACGCAATCAATCCTCTCTTTAAAAATCTGTGCATCTTGATTACCTCCTGAACCGCAAAAGCGAAATGATTCATAAACCGTTAAACTATATTTTCTCAAATCATCTGCCGGATGGCAAGGTGCGAGGTTGTAAAAAATAACGCAAGCGGGCCCCGTCTCCAGACACCGGTTATTTACGAGAGAAGCTGGTCTTCAGGTTGGTGTCCTACTTGGAGGTAGCATATCACTTTCAGTTCCGTCAGCTCGTTTTCTCCCGACTTGAACAGCTCCGCCACATCCAACATATCCACGCCGCCGTCACCGGTCTTGTCATAGACAGTAGTAACGACCGCTTTGTATGGCTTGTTCTGTGTCTCCTCCGACTCGCCAAGGATATCAAATATGGAAAGCTGCTTATTGGCA
>CACZIO010000011.1 GCA_902781215.1 uncultured Lachnospiraceae bacterium | reverse complement strand
CAGTGTCAAGACCAGCTTTGCCCTCTACAATGAGGCGGGCGAAGCCTACATGGTCCTGCAGGAGAAGTTCGACAGCGTATTCCCCGGCCTTCTGACCGCGATCTGCGTTATCTTCTGCTGGTGGCTGATGGCCAAGAAGCAGCTCAGCCCTCTCAAGGTCATGGGACTTCTGGTCGTCATCGCCTTCGTCGGCGTTCTGCTCGGTTTCTTCAACCCCGGTCTGGCCTACTAAGAAACATGTCTTTACAGAACACGGACCCGGCACAGGAAACGGGCATCGTCTGCACAGGAGATAAAAAATGTCTGCAAAAGAATTGATCGAAGAAGCAAAGCGTCAGTCGGAGGCTCTGAAAACGATCAGCAAGTGGCGCGCGGCCGGTTTTGTGCTGGCCGCAGCGGGCGCAGCCCTGCTTTACGGTGGGCTGCACCGCAGCACCCTGCGGATCCCCTTCCTGGCCGCGGGCGGCATTATGGCTGCGGCGGGTCTGGCGGTCGCGGTCCTCTGTGATCTCGGGATCCGGAACGGCCGCAAAAATATCGAGCATATTCTGGAAGCTGCAGAACGCTGCGGGGGCCGGTAAACGCTTGGGAGAATCGATCTGCTGGCGATTGCTCTGAGCGGTGCCGCTCTGACGGGCGGCAGGACTTAAAATGTCTGAAAGAAACGATGTGGAGTGCGGTCATGACAAATATTACGATTCAGGTACACAACGCAAACGGGTTGGATGCCAGGCTCGCGGGCCAACTCGTCAAAGAGGCGATCGCATGTGACGGAGATGTCCGGATCCGATGCGGGCAGAAAACGGGAAACGCGAAGATGATCTTCAATGTCCTCAGCCTGCATGCACGGCAGGGGGATACCCTGGAGATCGAGCTGTCCGGCGCAAGGCGGGAAGAGGATGCGGAGCGCCTCATGCTCTTCGCGGAGAGAAACATCTGATCCTGGCATAATGGGGGCTGTGCTGCGGCACAGCCCCCTTGTTTTTTTGGAAGGGAGAATACGGCGTCATGGAGAAGCCCGATACCATCAAAGCCATTTTCAGTGATGTGGACGGAACCCTGCTCAACTCCGCCCACCGTGTCACGCCGCGCACCGGGATGTGGATCCGCCGGGTGATGGCACAGGATATTCCGTTTGTCATTGTGTCGGCGAGGAGTCCCTCCGGCATCTATCCGATTTTGAAGAGAAATGATCTGGAATGTGCCCTGATCGCCTACAGCGGGGCGATGATCCTGGACAGGGACCGCAGCATACTTTTCAACAGGCAGATCCGGAGAGATCTTGCGGCAGAGATAGAGTATTTTTTTATAACTTCCATCAAAAAGAAATATGATATGACCTGGTCGGTCTATTCAGGGGACCTGTGGCTGGCTCCTGACAGAAGGGATCCCAGGATCCTGCGCGAGGAGAGGATCGTGGAGGCACGGTCCCGGGAGGGATCCGTCCGTGACATTGTTCCGGGAGCAGGTGTTAACAAGTTTCTCTGTATCTGTGCCCCGGAGCAGACCACGGCGATCGAGCGCGAGATCCGGGGCGCATTTCCGGAGGTCTTCGTGGTCAGATCCAGCGATATTCTTATCGAAATCATGGACAGAGGGACCTCGAAGGCGGATGCTGTCAGACGGTTTTGTGAATATGCCGGGATCCTGCCGGAGGAGACGATCGCCTTCGGGGACCATTACAATGATGTGGAGATGCTGGGGGCAGTGGGACAGGGATATGTGATGGGAAATGCGCCGGAAGAGATCCGGAGGCAGTTCGGACGGGTCACGGCCGACAACGATCACGATGGAATTGCAGATGTACTGGAGCGGCTATTCGGGACATAATGGCGGAACCGGCAGGTACAGTCCCTGAGAAAGACACAATGGCGGAACCGGCAGCTACAGTCCCTGAGAAAGACACAATGACGGAACCGGCAGCTACAGTCCCTGAGAAGGGCACAAATAAAGGGCACACAGGCGATTTTCCTGTGTGCCCTTTTGGGTTGTCGGATGAAATGTTTACTGTTTATGTCCGGTGATGTACCGGCCGTCCGGCCGAGATCCGGCGCCGGTGTCCGGACCTTCTCTGTTCTTCGGGAAAGGAGGACATCCTTAAGCGGCGTACATGCCGATGGAGAAGACGACTGCCAGGAGGACGCGGACCCAGCTGGTGATGAAGCGGGAGTACATGACGGACATGACGCCGACCTCAACGGTCTCTGTCTCAGCTTCCGCAAGACCAAGTCCGACGGGGATGAAGTCGCAGGCCGCGTGGCAGTTCAGGGCGAACAGGCCGACCAGGGCGAGGGAGGGGGAAATCCTTCCGGCTGCGATCTCTGCACCCATGATACCGCCCAGGATCTGGGAGATAACAGCGCCGGGTCCGAGGATAGCGGACAGGCCGGGGATGGAGCAGATGATGCCGAGGACGAGGAGTCCGGGGATGGAACCGAGCAGGGGCTGCAGGATACCGGAGAAGAAGGTACCGAAGCCTGTGCCGTTGATGATACCGATCAGCATGGAGACGAAGGCCATGAAGGGGAGCAGGGTGTTGATCGCGGTCTGGACAGCGTCGCGGGCTGCCTGGTTGAAGGTCGCGACGACCTTGCCGGCGCCGAGGCCGATCTTGGCCAGCATGTTGCCGTTGCCGGACTCTGCCATCTGCTCGGACAGCTTCTTGGAGGTGTCGATGCCGCCCTTTTTCTCTTCAGCTTCTGCAGGTGCATCTGCAGCTGTTTCTGTTGTTGCTGCTGCATCAGCGGCTGCTGCGGCTTCCGCCGGATCAGCGAGGCTGATGTTGGCGTTGGTGACGCCGGAGACGTAGATGTCTTCCTTGATGAACTGAGCCAGGGGGCCGGCCTTGCCGACGGGGTTGATGTTGATGGTGGGGATCCTCTTCTTGGGATAGAGGCCGCAGCGGAGGGTGCCGCCGCAGTCGATGATGACCAGGGCCAGCTCATCCTCGGGAGCGCTGGTCTTGAAGCCGTTGACGGGCTCGAGGCCGGTCAGCTCGACGATCTTGGGCAGGATCTCGGGGGCGACACCGCCGCCGGTGATGTACATGACTTTATTCTTCTTCTCTGTTCCCTGGATGGTCAGGGGGCCGCCGAAGCCGCCGGAGCCTTTTTCTACACGGATTGCACGATATTCAGACATTTTTTTCCTCCTATTCTGAAGCGCGGAGCGCTATACCACCAGGGATGGTTCTCCCCGGTACATTTTAAATTTTCGAATTTTCAAATGATCGAGACTGCGGATGAGTCTCAGGTGACAGTTCGCCGGGACTCTTTTTGAATTGCGGGGGCTGTTCCGGCTGGCTCAAAAAGAACCGGTGAGAACCGTCCCGGGTGGTTCAAGATCAGGCTTTGGTGTGCAGCTCTCTGCTGAGGCGGACACCCTGCTGCTTTTCGACGAATGCGGTGGTGAAATCGGTCACCCATCCGGAGATGAAGTTGGCGATGAAGCCGACGAGCATGTAGCGGAGGGCCAGAGGCGTGGCATCCAGGCCGAGGGCGGTGACGCCCTGTGCAATACCGAGGTAGATCAGGATCTCGGAGGGGTTGATGTGCGGGAAGATACCGCTGTTGGTGTGGCAGTGGTAGGAAGCTGCCGCGTAGTAGCTGGGCTTGTAGAACTCAGGCATGAACTTGCCCATGGAAAGCGCCATGGGGTTGCCGAGCATGAAGGCGGAGAGCCAGGGCAGAACCGCGTAGCGCAGGAGCGGGTTGCTGGTGCAGACCTTGGCGATGACTTCGATGCGCTCGTCGCCGATCAGGGCGATGACGGCATTCATCATGACCAGGAGCATCAGGATGGTGGGAATGATGCCCGTGACCCAGCCCATGAACTGCTCACCGCCGAGCTGGAAGACTCCCATAAATGCGGATGCAAATTTGACTAAGAAATCCATATTGGTCCCCTTTCTGAAAAAAATATGTGGATTGGAGAGTTCAGCCTGACTGCTTACATCTGACCGGCTGACGGTTTATCAGGGAAAGGTTTTGTTTTCCCTTACCGGATCCGGCGAAGACTGCCGCCGGATCCGGATTTTTTTCCTGAAAAGGCTTTTCGTCCTGCCGAGGATCAGCCTCTGGACTTGCCGCCGGAGATGTTGAGGGTCGTGCCGTCGATGTAGCTGGCGCGATCGGAGACCAGGTAGGCGACCAGGTTGCCGACCTCATCGAGCTTGCCGTCGCGGCCCATCGGGATGACCTTGCTGTAATCGGTGGAGAGATCCTCGGGCTTGACGCCGCGGGTGTAGGCCAGTGCCTCGTTGTAGGCGGGTGTGCGGAGGCCGGTGGCTTCCATGATGCCGGGCGCGACGGCCACGACGCGGATGCCGTACTTGCTCAGTTCCTTGGCCCAGCTGCGGGTGAAGCTGTCGCAGGCACCCTTGGTGGCGGAGTAGGCGCTCTGTCCCTGGGAGCCTTCCTTGCCGGACTCGGAGGACATGTTGATGATGACGCCGCCGCCCTGCTTGAGCATCTGCCTCGCGGCTGCCTGTGCGCAGTACATCAGGCCCTTGACGTTGATGTTGAACATGATGTTGAAGGACTTCTCATCCAGTTCGTACTCGGGACGCTCGCCCTTGACATCGACCAGGAGGCGGGGAAGGTTGACACCGGCGTTGTTGACGATCGCGTCGAGCTTGCCGTATTTGTCGACGACGGAGGCGACCATGGCCTCGACGCTCTCCTTGTTCGTGACATCGCACTTGGTGCAGAAGATGCCGTCCTTCTCATCGCCGGTCTCGACGGAGATGTCCGCGATGACGGGAGTCGCGCCCGCGTCCTTCAGGGTGGTCACGACATGGTATCCGATTCCGGAAGCACCACCTGTGACGATTACGACTTTGTCTTCAAGATTTAACCAGTTTGCCATTTTTTTCTCCTCCTTTTGAAATTGAACGATGAACCTTCTGAGTGTTGAGTGTTTTGGATTGTGTGCTTTGTTCTGTTTTCCGCAGCGGCTTTCAGGTCGTTTCTGTCTCCGTTTCGCTGTGGTGTTTTCCTTTGATGTCTGTATGATATTTCAAAAGGAGGCCCGCTTTAATTCCGCGATTTCCCCCGCCGCGGAAATCGATTTGTGCAGCGGATTTCCCCGGAAATGGAAAAGGATTTGTTCAGTTTTTTGCCGGGCGGTGGAAAAAAGGCGGGCAAAAACAGTTGTGCTTCTGCAAGCGCGCCGGGAGGATGCGGGGCAGAGACAGAAGAAGAGCTCGAGAGAATGCGGAATCAGATGAGCGCCGGGAGGATGCGGGGCGGAGGGCAAGTCAATGAAATGAAAAAAGCGGCTCCCTCTTCGCCGGAGTCATCCGGGGAAAGGAAACCGCTTTTTGCGGGCGATTGCTGTCTATGCAGTTCTGTTATTACATATGATGAGGGTTCTATGGCGGTTATTCCGCCAGGGTGAATTTCATGACGACGGGATTGTGGTCGGTGTACCGGTAGGCGGTGTCGATGTTCTGCACGTAGGTACAGGTCACGTTGTCCGACACCAGGAAGCCGTCGAGGATGACGGTGAAGCTGTCCTCGGAATAGGGAATGTCGGTGTAGCGGGTCGTCGCGGTCATCCCCTCCGCGTAGGCAGTGCATTTGACAAAGCCCGCCGGGACTGCGTCATCCGGGAAGGGCTGGCACCAGCTGTAGGTCTTTTGGCTGCCGTCGTTGAAAAAGGAGCGGGAATCGCCGGTGAAGTCGTGGTTGAAATCACCGCCGCAGATGACATAATTGCCCTGCGCGTACTCTTTTTCCATATCCGCGAAAAGCATGTCCAGCTGGGCGCTGCCCTGGGCGGCGTCGGTTCCGTAGGCGGAGAGGTGGACGTTGAAGAGGACCAGGTCCCGGCCGTTCTCCACGGGAATGCGGCAGATGCTGTAGCAGCGGTCCAGGTCCAGGAGCTTTTTGAATCCCGACGCGACCGGAAGGCTCCTGCGGAGGGCGGAGGTGATGTCCGCCCGGCTCAGAGTCAGGATCCCGGAATTGGACCTGCCGTGGGGCTGTGTGACGGGGACCATCAGGTAGGCCGAGTGGTAGTTCTGCGCGAAGACGCTGTCCAAGCTGCCCTCGGCGGCGAAGCGGTCCAGGATCATCTGCGCTTCATCGACGTGCCAGCTCCGCGTCGAGTCCGTGTCGACCTCCTGAAAGAGGGCAAAGTCCGGTGCGAAGGAGACGGTCGTATCCGCGATGCCTCCAATGCAGGTCTCCACGCTCTCCCGCGACCGGGCGCGGCTCTCTTTTCCGCCGTCCATGAAAAAGGTGAAGTCTGCCGTGTAGGCGCCGAAGCCGGCGTTCCAGGAGACGATCGTATACTCCCGGCCGGTCTGCGCGGCCTGCGCGGCGTTGCCTGCGGGCTCCAGAGCCAGGTTGTCCTCGATCCGGCTGTAGGTCAGAAAAACATAGGCCGCATAGCCGCCGACGATCACAAGGACCAGGATCAGCAGGAGCGGCAGAATCATCCAGTGTTTCATTTTACGTCTCATGATTTTGGTACCATGACCTCCTGTTTACAAAGGTGGGTGAACAAGTTTGTTTGCTGTTTTTACCACATCGGGCCGCAAGCGGTCTGCGGCACGTTCGCAGCGTGCCGGCCGCCTGGATTTTGATCATTTACACCCGGTGGGCGGGCGGCGCGGACGGACGTATGCGGTCTGCGCGGCAGGTGCGGACCGTGCGAAAATGAGGAACCGGCAGGTCAGCGGATCAGGCCTTCGTTTTTTTCCTCCAGGGCGCGGATGGCGTGGTAGGTGTAGGTGGTGTAGGGAACTTCGATGCCGACGGCGGCCGCTTTTTTCATCAGGGCGCCGGCCAGCATCTCGATCTCGGTCGGGCGCCCTGCGTCGATGTCCTGGAGGGTGGAGAAGCGGGCGTCCGGCTGGACGCGGCCATGGCGGTTCTCGTCGTAATGGACGGTGACTCCGCAGGCAGCCGCCACGCGGATGGCCTCGTCGAAGAGGCGGTCGTGGATGAAGCGGACGTGGGGGCTGTCGACATAGGCCTCATAGCCGACGTTGAGAAGGGCCTGGGGCAGGTTGTTGCTGATGTTGAGCGAGAACTTCTGCCACTGCTCTGTCAGGATGTCCGGGGAAAATCGATGGGCGATGCCGGCCTCCGTCAGGAGCCGGTCCAGGGCCTGCGCGCGGGGCGTCATGACCGCCGTGTCCTTTTCGCCGAAAACGAGACCCTTGGCGTCCAGGTCGTAGTCGATCCGGTTTCCGACGCGCTGGGACTGAATGAACATGAAGGCGTTGAGGAGGTGGTCGCCGCGGACAGCCTCCTGGATGATCTCCTCGCTGTCGAGCCCGTTCAGGGCGCTGACGATCAGGGTGTGCGGTGCCGTCATGTGGCGCAGGCTGTCGAGGATCTGCGGAAGGCCGTTGTATTTGGTCGCGACCAGGATGAGGTCTGCGCCCGCCGCCTCCTCCGGGGAGTAGACATTGGGGCGGACCTGTTGGCCGTTCAGGATGAGGCCCTCATCCCGCAGGCGCTGTGCGCGCTCTCCCTCTGCGATGATGCAGAAATTGTCTCCCAGCTTCTCCGAGAGTCCGCGGATAAAGAAGGCGCCGACAGCGCCGGCGCCGATGAGTGCGGCTGATCTGATCTCCATAGGTGTTCCTTTCTGAAATACTTTCTGAAAAACTCTATTAGTGCTTTTTTTGAAAAACTCTATTAGTACTCTTTTCTGAAAAAAATATAAAAATCTCTATATTAAGAATGTCTCTATAAAAAAAGGCTGTCCGAAAACAGGCTGCAGGAAAAGCGCTGTTCGAGATCAAGTCCGGGTTCAGATATTCTTTCCGAAAATCCGGCTGGACAACAACATATTATCATGAAACCGGCGGCTGGAGAAATTTTTCCATGCTGGCCCTCCGGTATTTCGGTCCGGGGGAAAACCATCAGGGACGGACCTAAGTGGTACAAAAACCACAAAATATTCAGGGGCGGCTCTCACCGGGACAATAAATACCGGTGAGAACCGGTTTGAGCGGTTTGAAAGCGAAACCAAAAGAAAACCAAAGGAACGCAAAACTAAGGGACGGATCCAGATGGTACAAAAAGTACCGTCCGGATCCGTCCCTGGTGGTTCCGGCGGAAAACCGCGCCGGCTTTATTTCTCCACGATCTGCAGGGTGGTGCCGATCTTTACTTCGGGCATGGGCTTTGCCTCGACATAGATGGTGCCGGGGAGCTCGGCCTCGGTGGCGCCGCTGAAGTTGATGGTGCAGTGGCCCAGGCCCTTGAGGGTGACGGGGGCCTCGTGGCCGACGCAGGTGATCTTGAACTCTTCGCCGTCGATGACCAGGAACTGACCGGGAGCGATCTCGCCGTTGATGGGATTGACACTGACGCTGTAGCAGTAGTCCTTGATCTCTTCGGGTGCGTTCTCACCGAAAATGATGAACATGCCTGCATCCTTGAACTCCTCGACGGATGCGCCTGCTGCCTTGACCTGATTCTCGTAGATAACCTTCATTTTGTAACCTCCTCTTTTGGTTGAATGCCTTTTTGATTTCTTATAAAAAATGCTGTAGATGTTTTTTGCGGTGACGTTTTCCTGATTTTCTGTTTTTGTGCGTTGCTTTCTGCTTTTACTCTGTGTTGCAGGGCTATGCTTTCTGTTTTGTTCTGTGCTTTGTGTTCGTGTTTCCGTCGCTGTGTTTTCCTTCGATGACTGTATCATAGCTGAAATGAAGGGGTGTCTTAATCCTGCAATTTCCTTTCAGATGGAAATTGATTTGTTCAACGTATTTCCACGCCGCGGAAATATGCCGGCCTGAGAAGGTATGGGTCTGCCCTGAACTCTCAGGTAGGCCTGTATTTCAGTTTCATTTTGTGATTGATATGAAGTGATTGATATGAAGGGATTCCGGTTCCTGATTGCGGCAAAAAAATGAAAGAATAAATTGCAAACGGGGGAGTAGAATGATAATGTAGCTTGGTGTCAGGAAATATTTCATGATACAGGCTACCCGCCGGGGCAGCAGCTTCCCTGCTGTGGTGAGGCAGAAAAGAATAAAAGAGATCAAAGAGAAAGACAAAATCATAAAAAACAAAAAGCAGGGATCAGAAAACAAAAGGCGGAGCAAGATGAACATGAAAACAGGCGAAACATTTTTTACACAGGACAGGGCCTTTTACAGGCAGCTGTTCTCCATCTTCATTATGGTGGCGCTCCAGAATCTGGTGGCCTACAGTGTCAACATGATCGACAATGTCATGATGGGCAGCTATTCCCAGACCTCCCTCTCGGGGGCGGCGACGGTCAACCAGATCTTCTTTCTGGTCCAGCAGGTGTCGATCGCGGTCTGCGATGCCCACATCATCCTGGCGTCCCAGTACTACGGCCAGGGGCGGATGACGCCGGTGCGCAAGATCACGGGACTGGCCCTGAAGCTGGGCCTGGGCTGCGGGCTTTTCTTCGCTGTCATCTGCGCCCTGTTCCCGGCGCCGGTCCTGGGATTTTTCACCCGGGACGGGGCCATCGTGGCCGAGGGCATGCGCTACATGCAGATCCTGCTCTTTACCTTCCCCCTGTTTATCCTGACCAGTGTCATGATGGGGGCGCTGCGCTGCGTCGGCACCGTGAAGATTTCCTTCTACGTGTCGGTCGTCTCGCTGATCGTCAACACGGCCATCAACTATACCCTGATCTTCGGACATTTCGGCTTCCCGGAGATGGGAATCCGCGGCGCGGCGATCGGCACACTGACGGCCCGCGCGCTGGAGTTTTTGATCGTGCTCTTCTATGTGCGTGTCAGGGACAAGAAGCTGGAGCTCTTCTCTGAGTCTTTCCTGACCGGTGCGGGCCAGCTGGCGGGTGACTTCATCCGGGTCGCGGTGCCGGTCATCGTCATGGCCATGATCTGGGCCATTTCCGTGCCGCTGCAGACGGCGATTCTGGGACACCTGCCCGGCGCGGACGCCTCGGACGCGATCGCGGCCAACTCGGTCTCCATGACCTTCTACCAGTACCTGAAGGTGGTCGTCAGCGCCATGGCCTCCGCCTCGGCGGTTGTCATGGGCCAGTCCGTCGGCAAGGGCAACATGCGGCGCATCCGGTCGGATGCCCGGACCCTGTCGGTCGTGGACCTGGGGATCGGCCTTGTCCTGGCCCTGCTCCTGTTCATCCTGCGCGGCCCCCTGCTGGCCCACTACAGTCTGACGCCGACCGCCCTGCAGTATGCCAACCAGATCATCATCGTACTGTGCTTTGTCATGGTCGGCATGTCCTATCAGATGCCGGTCTGCAACGGAGTCCTGCGCGGCAGCGGCGACACGACCTTTACCATGTGGATGAACATCATCAGCATCTGGGGCATCGTCATGCCCCTCTCCCTGCTCGCCGCCTTTGTCTGGAAGCTGCCCATCCCCCTGGTCGTCCTCTGCATCCAGTCCGACCAGATCTTCAAGGGACTCCCCGTTTTTCTGCGCGTGCGCAGCGGCAAGTGGATCAAACGGCTGACCCGGGACTGATACCAAAATGTGTGAAAGCAGTGTAAAAAAGCGCCTGATGGCGCTTTTTTACACTGACATATCAGGAGAGGTAAAATATGCTGCAGCAAGTCGTTTCCGTAGATCCTCTGACAGAAAGCAATTGCTACATACTCGCGGAGGGAGACCGGTGTGTCGTCATCGATCCAGGGGAATCCGAGGGTCTGTTCCGCATACTCAAAAAAAGGAACTGGACACCCGAACTGATCCTGCTGACCCACGAGCACTGCGACCATATGGCTGGTCTGGAGGCCCTGCGGCAGGAATATCCGAAGGCCCGCTATCTGGCGACAGAGCGGTGCGACGCCGGCGTCCGCAGCGCCCGGCTGAACATGTCCAGAGTCATGGAGGTCTATCTCTATTTCCGCGGAAAGCCGGGGATCCACTATGATCCCTTTACGGGGCGGGAGGCCGATGAGATCATCCCCGACGACGCCGTTCTGAAATGGCGGAACCACACCTTCCGCTTCGTCTCCCTTCCCGGGCACACGCCCGGAAGCTCGGGCATTTTTCTGGATGAAAAGACCTTTTTCAGCGGCGACTATCTGATCCCGGGCGAGAAGCCGATCCTCCGCTTTCCGGGCGGGGACCCGGAGATTTACGCGAAGGTGACAGAGCCGTTCCTGCGGAATCTGCCCGGGGAGATCCTGATCTGTCCGGGGCACATGGAGCAGTTTGTGCTGGAGTGAGCCGGCAAATCCGCGGGCTGATTTCCACGCACTGATCCGGCCGGCAGCGATTCCGTTCGATCACTTCATAAGCAAAACAGCCGGAAGCAGCCTCATTAATGACTTTATGAGTGAAACGGTTCCAGCGGCGGTTCCTCACAAATTGATTTCTCCGGGGAAATCGCTGTTTTCCACTACAAACAGATCAAACAGGGGCAGCGTGAAGGTCAGGTGTCCGTGCCGGTTGCCATCTGCAATGCCCTTCTGGATCAGACGCTTTCTGTAAGGGTTGAAGGAGATTCGGCCAGAAAAGAATCTGTGACCATTGACATCTGCGCAGCCCTTGAGATCAGCTGAGCCGGCTCCCGGCCGGACATGAGTGTATAGGGATTTTGTGCCATGATCAGGTCTCCTTATCCGGTGAAAATGTGGATATGTGTAAACGACTTTTCAAACTGTTTTTACTGTTTTTTGATGTTTTTACTGTTCTTTACTGTTTTTCAATATTTTTACTGTTCTTTACTGTTTTGTTAAGACAATCTATGGAAGATTATTGCATCTGTGTTTATGAGGTTACAGTTCAGACTGTCTCGAAACTCGAGGTGTTTAGCGGTATTTTCGCGAAAAACCCTGTAACTTTATGAGGGGCAGGCTGTCACTACAGGCAGGGCTGCGGTTGACTTCCGGGAAACCCTTCCCTTACAATCATCGTGGGATATACAAATCATTCGGAATGAACAAAAAGTGCAGGATATAAGATGAGACTGGATTCTTATGTTGAAAAAGGCGGACAGAAACTCCGCCGGGGATATACGACCGGGAGCTGCGCCGCAGCAGCGGCGAAGGCAGCCGCCCGTATGCTGGTGACCGGGGAGAAGCTGTCCTATGTCCTCCTGCTGACACCGAAGGGAATCGAACTGCTGCTGGAGCTGGAAGATATACATTGTGATGAGGCGTCCGTTTTGTGCGCGGTCCGCAAGGACAGCGGCGACGATCCGGACGTGACAAACGGCGCCCTGGTCTACGCATGCGTCGCATGGTCGGACCAGCCCGGGATTTCGATTGACGGGGGCGAGGGCGTGGGCCGCGTGACCAGGCCGGGGCTGGACCAGCCGGTTGGCGCCGCTGCCATCAACAGCACGCCGCGCGCCATGATCGCGCAGGCGGTGCGGGAGGCTGTCTCCGAGTGCTTTCCCGGAGCCCTGCAGGAGCTTTCAAAGGAGCGCCTCGACATGCCGAAAAGAGATCTCACAAGGGAAGACACCAGGCCCGGCCGGGCCCGGTGCGTCGGTCTCTCGGTGACCATCTCCGTCCCGGAGGGCCGGGCGCTGGCGGAGAAGACCTTCAACCCGAAGCTGGGCATCGTCGGCGGCATCTCTATCCTGGGCACGACCGGCATTGTGGAGCCCATGAGCGAGCAGGCCCTCCTGGATACGATCCGGACGGAGATCAGCGTCCGCGCGCGGGAGCGCTGGCCCATCCTGCCCGCTGCCCCGGGAAACTACGGGAAGCAGTTTTTTCTGGATGCCTACGGCTTTTCACTGGACACGGCAGTCACCTCCTCCAATTTTATCTGTGACACAGTGAAAATGGCGGCCGCTGCCGGATTCACACGCATGCTGTTCGTGGGCCACATCGGGAAGCTGGTCAAGGTTGCCGGTGGGATCCGCAACACCCACTCGCAGTACGGCGACCACCGGATGGAGATCCTGGCGGACATCGCGGAGGCGGTTATGCAGGGTGCCGCGCCGGCGGGCGGCACGGTCGAAAAAGGAAATACTGGCGAAAACCCCGGCGCCCCTGCCGACGGATCTGTCCCGGAGACGGAAATTCCGGTCCGCAGTTTGCTCGCGGATTGCGTCTCCACGGACGAGGCTGTCCGCATCCTGCAGGCCAGGGGCCTGGCGGAGCCGGTCCTGGCGGAGATGACCCGGCGCATCCAGGAGGTCATGCAGGACTGGGCCGGCGGCAGGATGCAGGTGGAAATCATTGTTTTTTCCAACGTGCACGGAGAGCTGGGCAGGACACCGGACGCTGCGGCCTTTATCGAAGAGCTGAAAGGATTTGCGGAAGCGTGAGGGGCCGGAGAACCGTCCCTGTGGATCGTCGGACAACATGAAAAGACAGAAAAGGACATGAGTATGGAAGACGGAAAAATGCTCCCGCGCTCCATGCAGGTGCGGGGGGCGCGCGTACACAACCTGAAAAACATCGATGTGGATATTCCGCTCAACAAAATCACCGCGATCGCGGGAGTGTCGGGGTCGGGCAAATCGTCGCTGGCCCTGGGCGTCCTGTACGCGGAGGGGTCGCGGAGGTATCTGGAGTCGCTCTCCACCTATACCCGCAGGCGCATGACCCAGGCGGCGCGGGCGCATGTGGACGATGTCTGCTACGTCCCGGCGGCCCTGGCCCTGCACCAGCGGCCGGGCGTTCCGGGGATTCGGAGCACCTTCGGGACCATGACGGAGTTGCTCAACAGCCTGCGGCTCATGTTCTCGCGCCTGGCCAGCCACCGCTGCCCCAACGGCCACTATGTGGAGCCGTCCATGGACGTAGCGGCGGGACAGGAGACAGTCTGTCCGGTCTGCGGGGCCGGTTTCTACGGACCCGGCGCGGAGGAGCTGGCCTTCAACAGCTCCGGGGCCTGCCCGACCTGCGGAGGGACCGGGATCACGCGCACGGTGGATGAGTCGACCCTGGTTCCGGACGAGAGCCTGACCATCGACGAGGGTGCGGTCGTGGTCTGGGGAACCCTGATGTGGTCGCTCATGAAGGATGTCTGCCGCGCCATGGGTGTGCGCACGGATGTGCCCTTCCGGGACCTCACGGCGGAGGAGCGGGAGATGGTCTTCCACGGTCCGGCGGAAAAAAAGCATATTTTTTATATGAATCCGCAGACAAAACAGTCCACGGAGATGGATTTCACTTACTACAACGCCGTCTACACGGTGGAAAACGCCCTCTCCAAGGTCAAGGATGAAAAGGGCATGAAGCGGATCGAGCGCTTCCTGACCGAGGGGACCTGCCCGGACTGCCGCGGGACACGGCTGTCCGACGCCGCCCGCGCGCCCCGGGTCCGCGGGATCGGCCTGGACCAGGCGGCGGCCATGACCCTCTCGGAGCTCATTCCCTGGGTAAAGGGTGTGCCGGAGTCCCTGCCGGAGCCCATGCGGCCCATGGCCCGCAACATCTGCGAGTCCTTCCTGGACACCTCCGTCCGCCTGATGGACCTGGGCCTGGGTTACCTGGGCCTGGACCGCGCGTCCTCGACCCTGTCGACCGGGGAGCGCCAGCGCGTGCAGCTGGCCAGGGCGGTACGCAACCGCACGACCGGCGTCCTCTATGTCCTGGACGAGCCCTCCATCGGCCTCCATCCCTATAACCTGAAGGGCCTGACCGGAGTCATGGATGACCTGGAGGCGGACGGCAACACGGTCGTCCTGGTCGACCACGACACCCAGGTCCTGTCCCACGCGGGCTGGGTCGTCGAGATGGGCCCCGGCGCCGGCGCCTCCGGCGGGACCGTCATCGCCGAGGGGACCGTCGAAGACATTGAAAAAAATCCCGCCTCCGTGATCGGACCCTACCTGTCCGGCGAAAAGGCGGTCCGGATGGGGGAGGATGCGGCCTGCACATCCTCTGCAGGTCCTGCTTCCGGCCGCGGCGGGATAGAAAAAAACAGTGAAAAGACCGGACAGAGTGACCGGAAGAGCGGAAAAACACCTGAACAGGACCTTTTTGCAGGGGGGACGATCCACATGGTGACGGACCGGATCCACACGGTGCACCCTCTGGATGTGAAGATTCCCGTGGGGAGGCTGACGGTGGTCACCGGCGTCTCCGGCTCCGGCAAGACGACCATGGTCCTGGAGAGCCTGATCCAGGCCCTGCAGGCGGGAGGCGGGAAGCTGCCCGCGCACGTGAAGTCCATCGAGGCGCCGGGCATCAGCCAGGCCAGGCTGATCGACGCGACGCCCATCGGGATCAATGTCCGGTCCACTGTCGCCACCTATGCCAATGTCCACGATGAGCTGCGCAAGATCTACGCGCGGACACCGGACGCGAAAGCGCGCAAATACAAGGCGGGCGACTTCTCCTACAACACCGGCAAACTCCGCTGCCCGACCTGTGACGGGACGGGAGAGATCTCCCTGGATGTCCAGTTCCTGCCGGATGTCGATATTCCCTGCCCGGACTGCCGCGGCCGCCGCTACCGGCGGGAGGCCCACGAGGTCCTGCGCAGGGCAAAGGACGGCAGTGCCTACAGCCTGCCCGACCTGATGGCCATGAGTGTCGACGAGGCCCTGGAGGCCTGCGCGGACCTGCCCGCGACCCGGCGCCGCCTGCAGGTCCTGCACGATCTGGGACTGGGCTACCTGACCCTGGGTGAGGAGACCCCCGGCCTGTCCGGCGGCGAGGCCCAGCGCCTCAAGCTGGCCAGCGAGATGGGCAGACCCCAGACGGACTCCGTCTTTGTCTTTGACGAGCCGACCATCGGCCTGCACCCGCAGGACGTCCGCGTCCTGCTCGGCGTCTTCCGGACCCTCCTGGACCAGGGCGCGACAGTTGTTGTCATCGAGCATGACCTGGATGTCATCCGCAGTGCGGACTATATCGTCGATATGGGACCCGGCGGCGGCGCCGAGGGCGGCCGCATCGTCGTCAGCGGGACCCCCGCGCAGGTCCGCGCCTGCCCGGAGAGCCTGACCGGCCGCTTCCTGTAGACAGTGGTGTCCGGGAGCCGGGGGGACGGTTCTCCGGCCCCGGCCTGCAGAAATGAAAAAGGAATCACAGAATCGTCCCCGTGGTCCGGAATGAAAAAAGGGCCATGGAACCGTCTCTATGGTTCCCGAAATGAAAACCGCCTGCGGCATCGACCGGATCGTGATCGATGCCGCAGGCGGTTTTGACAGGGAGGCAATTACAGGGGATGTATTTTAAATGGACCGGACCCGGCGAACCGGGGGGTGAAGTCCGCAGAGGGCCCGGCAGAAAGGAGTTGTCAAAAGTTTGGGAAAAGCGAAGGCGGGGCTCAGCTCCCCGGGCGCTGCAGACGGGCTGTGAGCGAATCACATGGTCTTTGCCTTCGCGGGTCTGCGCAGGAGGCTTGTGACAGCGGCACCGGCTTTCTCCATGGGGGTCGGCGACTCTTCGATCACTTCGCCGTTGGTGTACTTGCGGTAGGTGAGGGCGGCGTCCTCGATGGCTTTGCACAGGTTTTTGTGGCTGGAGGGGCCGTCGGCCGCAGTCAGGCTGCCGATGTAGCGGCCCTCGAAGCCGTCGAGAGGTCTGACCTTGGCGAAAGCGGTGAGGCCGGAGAGCATCCGGCCCTCCTGGATGATGCCGTCGTCGTCGATCCGGAACATGACGACCGCGCCTGCGCGGAAGCCGCCGGATTTGCGGCCGAAGGCGACCTTGCCCTTGCGGCGCAGCTTGATGAATTCATTGGACAGGTGCCTCATCTGGAGAAAACTGAAAAGTCCCTGCAGGAGAAAAGCGATTCCGACAACGATGATCAATGACAGCATGGTCCACCTCCGTTTTTTTAATATTGCGCTTGCCTTTGCAATGGTTCTGCTTTCCGGCCTTCCGATCGTATCGATTGCCGGAGCGCCTGTGTTTCCTTTGATGATTGTATGATACCTGAAAAAAACGCAGGACTTAATCCGCCCTTTTCCATGGCCGCGGAAATCAGGTGGACAATCGGGGATGTAAGGGCAGCATCTTCCGCACATGCAAAGCATGTGCTGCATCTAACAAACCTTCGGTTAGTGGAAGCGTTTATCTCAGTGGGGGATTGTGACCCGCCGCTGAGACAAGCAAGCTGCAATTTTTATCCCTTCGCTTATAGAAGCGGGGGCCTTCCCCCACTGAGATAAAAAAAGGAGCACACCGGGCGGATGGTGATATGCTGCCCCCATGGATCCCTGTGCGCTCCTTGTAAGTGTAAGGATGGCCTTTATGCTTTTTTGTAGAGGACCCGCAGAAGCTCCGGATAATTGGAGCTGCGGGAGATGGCCTGGAGCATATCGGTGTCGCGGGAGATCTCCAGGAGCTCGTCGTAGACGCGGATCATGAGCATGTCATCGTCGTCCGACTCCTCCGGGAGCGCCATGAAGAAGATGACACGGACCTCCTGGCCCCTGTGCTGCACGGGCTGTTCGAAGATGCCGATGGCCAGGACCATCCGGTTTGTGGCGGTCTGGATTCCGTGGGGGATCGCGACGCCGTTGTCAAAGACCATGGAGCCCTTTTCCTCGCGCTCGGCCAGGCGGTCCCCGAAGCCGGGATCGATCTGGCCCTCATCAGCCAGGATCTCGACCATCTCCGACAGGGCATCCTCGTAGCTGCGTCCTTTTTCAAAAAAGAAGACTCTGTCCTCGTCCAGGAGGCTGCTCATGATGAACTGGTTGTCGTCGAGCAGGGGCATGTCGACGCTGTCCCAGTAGCGGACCTTCTCCAGCTTCTGCTTGAGTTCGCGCTCGTCGAAGATCTCGCGGATCCGGATGACGGGCTTGTCGGGCCTGAAGGGCAGGTCCACGGTGGACAGGACCACATCGTAGGTCTCCAGGGTCTCCGGGGAGACGGCAGTGTCAGACATAGTCCGGATCTGCACCTGGCTGTCCATGATCTTTTTGAGCTGGACGCTGATGAGGCGGGCTGTGACCCGGCCGGTGCCGCAGATGACCGCGATCCGGAAGGGCCGGCGCTGGCCGAGATTGTTCTCCTCCAGGAAGACGCCGAAGTAGGTGGCCAGGTGGCCGCGCTCGTCGGTGTTGACCTCCAGGCCCTCCTCCCGCTCGATGACGCGGGCGGCGATGCCGGACATCTCATAGGCCAGGGGGAACTTGGTCCGCAGCTCCTCCAGCATGACGTTGGGCTGACGGATCTTGAAGCGCAGACGGTTGAGCATGAACATCAGGTGATAGGAGAATTCCTCCGCAAAATCCCTGGGGTCGATGGAAACACCCAGCTCCTCGCGGATCTGTGCCATGATCTTTTCCGAGAGGGGACCGATCGTCTCGTCGAGCTCCATTTCCTCCACCGAGCCCAGATCGGCCGGTGTCCGCATGCCGGCGATGGGCAGGAAGGTAAAGATCTTTTCCTCCACGGGGAAATCCACGTGCAGGAGTCCCGCGATGCGGTCGATGATACCGTTGACGCGGAAAAACTCGGCGTTTGCCGTCAGATTGTAGTAGGCGTCGGTCAGCTTTCCGATGAAATGTCCGGTCAGGAAGCGGTCCATCATCAGGATCAGGTAGCGCTCGAACTGGATGCCGACCTGTTTTTCGAAGGCCTTCTGCTGCAGCTCAGCCCGGATCATCTCGCGGATCTCCTGGTCGAGGGGATAATCGCTGTAGATGGCGTCGAAAGAGTTCTCCAGCACATAGGTGCGGATATCCAGCTCCTTTCCGTGCAGGATCATGCCCTTGCTGGTCTTGCCGACGATCTTGAGCCCGAAGGGCGTCAGCTCCTCGCGGAGCTTTTTGAGGTCGCTGACCAGGGTCGTCCGGCCCACATTCATCTCGTAGGCCAGCTCGTCGGTCAGGAGGGGGGCATCCGCCCTCATCAGTTCCGCGAAAATATAGTTCTGCCGGCCGCGGGGCGTGTCAAACATCCCGTCGGTATCACAGATTTTTTCATATGCTTTTTTATAGGCGTCCGGATCAAAGATGCGCAGGCTGTAGCGGCCCTGGACGCCCTCGATCGAAGCGCCGTCGCCCAGATCCTCGTTCAGCTGGCGGATGTCATTGCGGATGGTCCGCTCGCTGACCCCCAGCTCCTGGGCGATGGCGGCGACCGTCAGGCCGGACTTGGTCCCCAGCATCTTGAGAATATTTGCAGGTCTGTTATCCGTATATAAATTCTTCACCAGATACCCCCTGTTTCCTGTTGCGTCCGTGTTCATGACACCGTCTCTGCGCGTGAGACCCCGCAGGGCCTGCTTCGAGCTTTCGCGCCTGCACAGGCTGCCTGCCATTTCGAGCGGCTCCGCAAGGCGTCAGAAGCGCGGATATAGTTATACCGTCTCTATTTTAAAAAAGAGAAAGAAAGAGTTAATACAGAGTTTTTCCACCAGTCGGAAAACAGCGGGCGAACTGCCGCCGTCCGGCCCGGAGAGATCGGTTGTCCGGAACGACGCAGCGGCGGATGACAGGTGCAGGCAGGTGCAGCGATCCTGTGGCTGTGTCCGGCGGGATCACTGGTAAAGGCCGATGCTGAAGACCAGGGCGATGAGGATCCGGATCCAGCCGGTCGCGAAGCGGGAGAGGGTGACTGCCGTCATACCGACCTGGGTGGTCTCAGGCCTGGCTTCCGTCATACTCAGGCCCACGGGGATGAAATCGCAGGCACATTGGCTGTTGATGGCAAAGAGGGCAGGCAGGGCCATGGCGGGGGAGATGGCACCCCTGGCGATGAGGTCGCCGATCACGGTGGAAAACATCTGGGCGGCGACTGCGCCGGCCCCCAGGACCGCACTCAGACCGGGAATGGAGCAGATGATGCCGAGCCCCATGAGTCCGGGCAGGGATCCGCCCATGGGCTGCAGGCCGGACGCCAGGAATTCCGTCAGCCCCGATCCGCGGCAGATGCCGATGAAGAGGGCCGCAAAGCCCATGAAGGGGAGCAGCATTTCCAGACAGGTCCGGACCGCGTCCCGGGCAGACTGGTGGAAGATGCTGATCACTTTACTGACCGCGGAGGCGGGCCGCAGCAGATAGCGGAGGCGTCCGGAGAATGCGCTCCGCGGAGGTTCTGCAGGGGCTTCTTCAGAAACTGCCTGCGATTTGTCCTGCATGAAGGGCTGCTGTCCAGTGTCCTGTACGGAGGAATCCTGCGCAGCGGCGGCTGTGGGTTCAACCTGGGCCGAGGTGACGGCGGAGACGTACAGGTCCTCTGTCATATATTTGGCCAGGGGGCCGCTTTTGCCCGTCGCCAGCAGGTTGACGGTCGGGATCCCCTTGCCGGGGTAGATGCCGCAGCGGAGGGTGCCGCCGCAGTCGATGATGGCCAGGGCGACCTCCTCGTCGGGAACGGTCTCCTCGTTTCCGTTGACGGCCCTCATGCCGGAGAGAGCCACGATCTTGTCCAGGGGCTCGGGGATGAGGCCGCCGCCGGTCATGTACAGGACGATGTGGCGGTCCCTCGTGGGCGTGACGGTCACTGGTCCCCCGTAGCCGCCGTCGCCGCAGGTGATGGTGATGCTGCGGAAGCCGGAGGGCGGACCGGCGGCCTCGGAAACTTTGGGATCCTCAGAGTTACCGGCTGTTGCCTTTTTTCCATACCCGGATCCGCCGGCCGCAGCCTGTTCCGCATCTTCCGGTCCGCTGTCCGCAGTCTCCGTCAGATGCACATGCCCGCTCAGGTGCAGGCCTTCTTTTTTTTCGATCCATCCGGTGATGAGCTCAGTGGCATAGCCGGATACGAAGTTGGCGGCGAGGCCGGCGCAGAGATAGCGGAGGGCGAGCGGGACGGGATCCAGACCGAGGGACAGGATCCCGTTGGCGATGCCCAGCCAGATAAAGAGCTCTGCGGGATTGATGTGCTGGAAGATGCCGCTGTTGGTGTGGCAGTGGTAGCTGGCCGAGGCAAAATAGGCCGGCTTGCAGCGCTCCGGCAGGTAGCGGCCCATGGAGATGGCCATGGGATTGCCGAGCACGACGGCGGAGAGGAAGGGCAGGACCAGGTAGCGGAGCAGGGCATTGGAGCCGCATCGGGCCGCCAGCCGCTCGACGCGGGCCCGGCCGATCAGGCGGGTGACGGCATTGAGCAGGATCAGAAACAAAAAGACCTGCGGCAGCAGGCCTGTGACCCAGGTGAGCAGCTGCCCCGTTTCCGCATTTATTATACTTTGCAACGCATCGATCAGAAACATGCCCACGTCCCCCTTGCCTGTCCCGGCGACATAAAGTATTGTCCCTGTCTGTCATTCTAACATAAAAGCATATCTTTCATGCCTTTCTTTCGGCAGCTCGTCACAGCCGCCCGGGAGGCTTGACAAGCGGCAGAGAACCGTTATAATGCTTCTGTTGAGAAAATGAGAATCATTTTCAAAACTGTCTGAAAATGGAGGAGATATGCCGGCAAAAAACGGAATGCATTACAGAACAAAAAACAGAGACGCACTGGTGGCCTACCTGCGGAGCCGGGAGGGGTCGCATGTGACAGTGAATGAGATCCATGACCACTTCCGCAGCACGGGGAGCACGATGGGCGTCGCGACCATCTACCGTCAGCTGGAGCAGCTGGTGGCGGACGGGCAGATGCGCAAGTATACCGTGGACAGCAGCAGCGCCGCCTGTTTCGAATATATCGGTGCCGAGCAGGGTCATGCCCGTTTCATCCACTGCAAGTGCGAAAAGTGCGGGAAGCTCCTCCACATAGACAGGAGTGAGATCGAGGAGATGGCCCGCCTCCTTGAGGAGAGAAGCGGTTTTCGCATGGACAATGTGCAGACCGTCATCTACGGCGTGTGCGGCGACTGCAGGGAATGAGCCCGCGCACTTACGGGAACCAGCTCGTTGGCCGCGTCGGACTGCTCTGGGATTTGAATGAGCCCGCGCACTTACGGGAACCAGAGGGACGGTTCCAGGGCCCTATTTTCGATATTATCACGCTGTCGTTCATCTTTTGCGCGATGTCTGCGCAGCAGCCTGTTCCGGTAAACTCCGGTTTGTCGTGATATAGCGGCTTCAGCGGGGACGCAATCCGCCGTGCCGGCAGGCTCGCAAACGCGTTGCTTTTTGCCCGCTGTCGCGGCATGCAGTGGAAAAATGGACACACATAAAAAGAAAGTATAGAAACATATGAAATATTTGCGATCATGCCGCGCGGTCATGGCGGCATGTCTGGCTGTCCTGCTCCTGGCAGGCCTGCTCTCCGGCTGCGGAAGCACGGCTTCCGCCGGTCTCCCTGACAGGGATCAGAATACATCGGAAGACCGTCTGCAGGTGGTCACCACCATTTTCCCCCAATATGACTTTGCCAGACAGATCTCCGGCGGCAGCGCTGATGTGCGCATGCTCCTCAAACCCGGCGAGGAGATCCACTCCTACGAACCGACGCCGCAGGACATCCGGATGATCCAGAACTGCGACCTTTTTATCTATACCGGAGGGGAAAATGATGTCTGGGTGGAGAACATCCTGTCGTCTGTCTCCGGTCCCCGGCCCGTCCGCCTGCTCGATCTGGTGGAGACCTATAACGAGGAACAGCTGGAGGGCATGATGCCCGAAAAAGGCCACGACCACGGAGAGCACGAGGATGCGGACGGAGATCATGACCACGAGGAGTCGGAGGACAGTCACGGTCATGAGGAAGAGGACCATGAAGAGCACGCCGCGGGCAGCGGCACACATTCCCACGTCCACGAAGAGGAGCCGGACGAGCACGTCTGGACATCTCCGGCAAACTGCGTGATCCTGATCGAAAAACTGACAGAGATCTTCTGCGAAGAGGATCCGGCCCGGGCGGCCGTCTATCGCAGAAACGGTGACGCCTACAGGGCCGCCTTTGAAGAACTGGACGGGGAATACCTCTCCATGGCGGCCTCGGCAGCCAGAAAGACCATTCTCTTCGGCGACCGTTTCCCCTTCCGCTACCTGGCGGAGGAACTGGGACTGACCTGTTACGCGGCCTTTTCCGGCTGTTCGGCGGAGTCCGAGCCCAGCGCCGCGACCATCGCCTTCCTGATTGACAAGGCCGCCGATGAGAAACTGCCGGTCGTCTTCCGGATCGAGTTTTCCAACGGAAACATTGCCCGCGCCGTCAGCGAGGCGGCCCAGGTGCGGATCAAAGGACAGACCGGCCGGATCCGGGTCCTGCAGCTCCATTCCTGCCACAATGTGACCAGAGACGAATATTCGTCCGGCGCGACCTGCCTCTCTCTGATGCGGGGCAACCTCGAAGCCCTGCGCCAGGCCCTCAACTGAACGAAACCACCCGGAACCACGGAGAACCGTCCCAAGCGGTTTCCCCAAGCGGTTTTCAAACGGTTTGCTGAAGGAGATTCATGAGTCTGCTCAAATGTGAAAATCTGTCCTTCGCCTACGATGGCGTGACAGTCGTCAACAATCTGAACTTTACCGTGGAGGAGGGAGACTACCTCTGCATCATCGGTGAGAACGGCGCCGGCAAGAGCACCCTGATCAAGGGCCTTCTGCGCCTGAAAAAGCCCTCCGCCGGCACGGTGGAGATGGGCCAGGGGCTCAAGGCGACCGAGATCGGCTACCTGCCCCAGCAGACCCAGATCCAGAAGGACTTCCCGGCCAGCGTGCGGGAGGTCGTCCTGTCCGGCTGCCTCAACCGCATGGGTCTGCGGCCCTTCTACTCCCGGGCGGAAAAAGCGCGCGCCCGCGAAAACATGGAGGCCCTGGAGATCCTGGACCTGCAGGACCAGTGCTACAGGGACCTGTCCGGCGGCCAGCAGCAGCGCGTCCTTCTGGCCCGCGCCATGTGCGCCGCCCAGAAGCTGATCCTGCTCGACGAGCCGGTCTCCGGCCTGGACCCGGTCGCGACCCGGAGCCTCTATGCCCAGATCGCCCGCATCAATGAGAAGACGGGCATCACGGTCATCATGGTATCCCACGACATCGACGCCTCCCTCCGCTACGCCAGCCACATCCTCCATCTCGGCCAGGAGGGCCAGCTCTTTTTCGGCACACAGAAGGAGTACCGCCGCAGCGCTGTCTATCACGAGTTCCTGGGCGACCGCGCTGTTCCCATGTGGAAGCACGAGTTCCCCAACCGGTCCGGCCGCCCCGCCCCCAGGGAGACCGTGGAGCCGACCGAGACTGAGCGCCGGGTTCAGATCCATTCCGGCAAAAAAGGCCTGCACAGGGCCGGAAAGAAGGCTGTGGAACAGGCAGACCGGGAAAAGACACCGATCGCACACGACAGGCCTTCTGCATCGGAGAGCGGTGAACAGGGCGATAAAATGTGAAAAGACTGACGGGTCCGGTATGAAATGCGCCGGACAGGTCGGTGGATAAAACCGCATCGTGTCCTGAAGAGACGCTGAAACCCGGATCGGCCACAGGACAGACCCGCCTGTATTTTGAGGAGAAAAAACTTGCTTCACTTGATCATAGAAATGTTTTCCTATCCCTTTATGGTCCGCGCCCTGCTGGTCGGGGCCCTGATCGCCCTGTGCGCGGCGGTCCTGGGCGTCACCCTGGTGCTCAAGCGCTACTCCATGATCGGCGACGGCCTCTCCCACGTGGGCTTCGGGGCCCTGGCGATCGCGTCCGCCATGAACGCGGCGCCCCTGGCCGTGGCCATCCCCGTGGTCGTCGCGGCGGCCTTTTTCCTGCTGCGCCTGCGGGAGACCAGTCACGTCAAGGGGGATTCGGCGATCGCCCTGATCTCCACGGGCGCCCTGGCCGTGGGCGTCACGGTCGTCTCCATGACGACCGGCATGAATACGGACGTGTACAATTACCTGTTCGGGAGTATACTGAGTATGTCGGGCAGCGACGTCTGGATCACAGCCGTTGTCTCGGTGGTCGTCCTGGCCCTCTTTATCTTTTTTTATCACAGGATATTTGCCGTCACCTTTGACGAGAGTTTTACGCGCGCGACCGGCATTCCGGCGGGTACCTACAATTCCCTGATCGCCCTGCTGACGGCCCTGGTCATCGTCATCGGCATGCGGATGATGGGGTCGCTTCTGATCTCCAGCCTGGTCGTCTTTCCGGCCATGACCTCCATGCGGCTCTGCCGCACCTTCCGGAGCGTCATGATCAGCGCGGCGATCGTCTCGGTCGTCTGCCTCCTGCTGGGGCTTGTGATCTCCTACCTGTACGCGACGCCCACAGGGGCCAGCATCGTCCTCTGCAACATGGCCGCCTTTTTCATTTACGCGGTCATCGCGAAGATCAGGGGGCTGGACTGATGCCTGCCTCCTTCCGGCAGCCGCCTGCGAATTTGACTGCAGAGCCGGCGATCGTGACGGTGACAGGCGCCAAATAAAAAAGCTCTGTCCGGCGGCGGAGCCGCTGCCGCTGACATAAGGAATGAATGTTTTTTGAAAGGAAACCGGAACAATGGGCGGATACAGAGAAGGAAAAAAAGAAAGTGTTCTTTCCATTCTGATTGGAGTCGTGCTCCTGCTGGTGGGCGCCATGGCGGTCTTTTACGCAACCTATAAGGTGAGCTATGTGTCGGTCGACTACGGAATCCATGTGGACATTGCGAAGGAGCTGGACTGGAGTGACCCCGTGCAGATGCTCCGGGAGCACCCGGAGCCCGTCTGGCACCTGCTGGTGCGCGCGGCCATGAAGGCCGGCGGCTTTTCCGCGGAGCGGGCGGCGGGCCTTGTGTCCGGCGGTCTCTGCGCCCTGACCTACCTGATCGCGGCCCATTTCATCCACCGCGCGGTCAACGCCTCTGTCGCGGGAACACAGAATCCCGACAGCG
This sequence comes from uncultured Lachnospiraceae bacterium, assembly GCA_902781215.1. Taxonomy (GTDB): domain Bacteria; phylum Bacillota; class Clostridia; order Lachnospirales; family Lachnospiraceae; genus CAG-791. The sequence goes on along the minus strand of CACZIO010000011.1, from coordinate 32,950 downwards.
GGACGGCCCTCGCGGTCCGGATCCCGGCCGGCGCGTCCGGAACGGGCCACTTCAGCGGCCTGTCCGTGGCCGGCGCCGCGGTCTTCACCCTCCTGTTGAGCATCTCGAGCGCCGTCTTTGTCCCCTGGTTCAATCCCAAGCCCTACCTGGGCCAGGGATCCCCCAACCCCTGGCACAATCCGACGACGATCATGGTGCGGCCCATCGCCCTGCTGATCTTCGTCCTGGTGATGGGAGAGTGCCTGCGCGTCCAGCGCGGCGGCTTCCAGAAGGGACAGGGACTCCGGATTTGGAAGGGATTTGCCCTCGCGGTCCTGCTGGTCCTGTCCAACCTGTCCAAGCCCAGCTTTATCCAGGTTTTCTATCCCGCGATCTTTGTGCTGATGTTCCTCTGGCTCTTTGCCTACCGCTTCCGGAACTTCCCCTTCGGCATGCAGCTCCTGGTCTGCTGCCTGCCCTCCGTCGGCCTCATGGGCATGCAGTTTCTGTCCGCCTTCTACGGGACCACCAACAGTGACTCCGCGGGGGTCGTGATCGCCCCCTTCAAGGTCGCCGGCCTCTACACGGACAACATCGCCATCTCCACGCTCCTGGTCCTGGCCTTCCCGCTCCTGATGGGCCTGTGCAGCATCATCCGCCGCACCTTTGACTGGACAGATTTCTTCGCCTGGGTCATGCTGCTCGTCGGCATGGCGGAGAAGTTCCTCCTCGCCGAGGGCGGATCCCGCATGGCGCACGGCAACTTCAGCTGGGGCTACATCATCGCCCTCTACCTGCTGTGGTTTGTCAGCATCCGCGACCTCGCGGTCTGGAAGGGGCGGCTCGCAGGCGAGATCAGCGTGTGGAGGGTCTTCTCCATCATCGGCTTTCTGCTCTGCGGCCTTGTCCTGCTGGCCCACTTTGTCTCCGGCATCTACTACCTGTACTACCTCATCGTGCTGGGCAACGGTGTCTGAAAAACATCTTGACAGAGCCGCGCGCTGACTGATACAATCTGTAATTACCTGTAGGATTCATAGGCGAATAAATACGATTGGAAAAACGGCCGGATCCTGCAGCGCTGTCGACGTAAACAAATATTTTTTACTATACAAAAAAGATCAACAAGGAGGATCATTCTCATGGAAAACGCAACTCTTGCCAAAGAGCCCATCACCGGCGATATGCTCATCGCTGCCATCATCGGCAAATACCCTGACGCTCAGTTCCTGCTCATGAACTGCGGCATGGGCTGTGTCAGCTGCCCCGCTTCCCAGATGGAGTCCCTGACCGAGGCCTGCCAGGTCCACGGACTGGATGCGGAAGAAGTCGCCAGATACCTCAACGTCGAGCTTGGCCTGATCGAGATCTGAGCCCGGAAGAGAAGAGAAAGCCCTGCACCGCCCCGCGGCATCCGGGTCCCGCAAAGCCTCTGATGCCGGCAGCAGACTGTGCAGACGCCTGAAAATAAACAGAGCGGTCAGACATATACAGCGTGGGAGTTTTCCGAAAACAATGTGAAAACTTTCACGCTGTTAGTTTTTACCAAAAATGATTCGGCTGCGGTTGCTATTTTCTATGGGAATTGCTACAATAAGCATTGGTTCGAATCAATATTTTCCCTTGTCTTAAGACAAAGAAAGGAAAGCTATGGATTACTTACAGATTGAAAAAGTTATCGGACGTGAAATCATCGACTCCCGCGGCAACCCCACCGTAGAGGCTGAGGTTTATCTTGCGGACGGCACGATCGGCAGAGGCGCAGCCCCCAGCGGCGCATCCACCGGTGAGTTCGAGGCTCTTGAGCTTCGTGACGGTGACAAGTCCAGATTCGGCGGCAAGGGCGTTTCCAAGGCTGTTGCCAACATCAATGAGAAGATCTGCCCCGCGCTGATCGGCATCGATGCCTCCGATATCTATGCAGTCGACAAGGCCATGATCGACCTCGACGGCACCAAGGACAAATCCAACCTCGGCGCAAATGCGATCCTGGCGGTTTCCATCGCCGCTTCCAAGGCAGCAGCTGCTGCTCTGGACATCCCGCTGTACCGTTTCTTCGGCGGCCTGCAGGCTAACAAGCTTCCTGTCCCCATGATGAACATCCTCAACGGCGGCGCACATGCGGACAGCTCCGTTGATACCCAGGAATTCATGATCATGCCCGTAGGTGCATGCTGCTTCAAGGAAGGCCTTCGCCAGTGCACAGAGGTTTTCCATGCGCTGCAGAAGATCCTCAAGGCTGCCGGCGACGTCACTGCAGTCGGTGACGAGGGCGGCTTCGCTCCCAACAAGCCCGAAGGCGATGAAGGCGCGATCGATCTCATCATCGAGGCCATCAAGGCTGCAGGCTATGAGCCCGGCAAGGATTTCGTCCTGGCTATGGACGCTGCTGCTTCCGAGTGGAAGAGCGAAAAGGGCAAAGGCTTCTATCATCAGCCCAAGTCCGGCAAAGACTTCACCAGCGATGAGCTGATCGCTCACTGGGCAAGCCTGATCGAGAAATATCCCATCTACTCCATCGAAGATGGTCTGGATGAGGAAGACTGGGAAGGCTGGGTCAAGATGACCAAGGAACTGGGCGGCAAGGTCCAGCTCGTCGGCGATGACCTCTTCGTCACCAACACCGAGAGACTGAAAAAGGGCATCGAGCTCGGCGCAGGCAACTCCATCCTCATCAAGCTCAACCAGATCGGTTCCGTTTCCGAGACCCTTGAGGCCATCAAGATGGCGCACAAGGCCGGCATGACCGCTGTTACCTCTCACCGTTCCGGCGAGACCGAGGACACCACCATCGCTGACCTCGCAGTTGCTCTGAACACCTGCCAGATCAAGACCGGTGCTCCCTCCAGGTCCGAGCGTGTTGCCAAGTACAACCAGCTCCTCCGCATCGAGGAAGCTCTGGGCGACAGCGCCGTATATCCGGGCTTCGCGGCTTTCAATCACACCAAATAATTGAATGAGCGCTCCTGCGCAGACAATTGAAATCAGACCCCTGCGGCGCAGCAATGCTGCCCTGCAGGGGTCTGCTATATATCAGTGGCATGTCTGCGATCACTGGTTCAGACAGGCAGAAAGGGAAAGATCATGGCAGTGAATATGCGGAAAGTGGCAATTGTCGGATGCGGCCGTTCCGGATCTGCGGTCAGCTTCGGGCTGATGCAGAGCGGCCTGTTTTCAGAAATGGTACTGATCGATTCGCTGGCGGGCAGGGCAGACCGCGTCGCGCTGGACCTCGCCTACGGGACTTCTTTTGCAAAGCCGATGAAGATCTATGCGGGCGCTTACGAGGATCTGGCGGACGCCGGCATCATCATCCTGGCGGCGGGCGAGCCCATGCTCAAGACGGATTCCCGCATGGATTTTATCCGTAAAAACGTCAATGTGCTGGAATCCATCATTCCGGAGGTCGCAAAGCGGAATACAGAGGCCATCTTCCTGGTCGTCACCAATCCGGTCGATATCCTGACCTACTCCGCCCTGAAATTCATCGAGATCCCCGAGAGCCGGATCATGGGAATCGGAACGATCCTGGATACGGGGCGGGTCAAGTATCTGCTTGGCAAAAAACTCAATGTAGACCCCCGCAATGTCCACGCCTTTGTCGTCGGCGAGCACGGAAAGTCCGAGGTGCCGATCTGGTCGAGCGCCCGCGTCTCCGGGGTCCCGCTCCGCGACTTCTTTGAGATGCGGGGCTATCAGGATCCGGATGCCTTCCTGAAGGAAGTCATCACGGAGGTCAGGGCGGCGGCCGGCGATCTCAGCTACCGCAGGGACGACACCTTCTTCGGCGTCGCCATGGCGGCCCGCCGGGTCTGCGAGGCCATCGTCCGGGACGAGAAGGCGGTCCTGTCCGTCTCCTCTCTCATGTACGGGGCCTTCGATATCGACGGCATCGCCCTGTCCATGCCGGCCGTGGTCGGCGCGGACGGCGTCGAGTGCCTGGTCCCCGTGGAGATGAACGAGGACGAGCTCGATGAGATCCGCAAGTCCGCCGCGACCGTCAAGTCGATCGTGGACGATGTCCTGGGAGAAGCAAGGTAAACCAGCAGGGACGGATCTCGCAAACCACAGGGGACGGATCTCAGCGGTTCTTTTTGAACCGCTGAGATCCGTCCCTTTTCTTTTGCCTTTTTGAACTGCGGAAACCGCTTCTGATGTTATTTGAACCGAGGAAACCAGCTCACTGGTCTTGCTTTGAACTGCGAGAACCGTCCCATACGGTTTCACTGCGGGCTTTGAACCACGGGAACCGTCCCAAATGGTTCAAAATGGTTTATTGCACGCTGCGCACGGCGTCCTTGAGTTCCTTGACGAAGCGGTAGACTTCGCCGGCTGTGTCAGGTTTCTGCTGCGCGATGATCTTCATGATGGCGGAGCCGACGATCGCGCCGTCCGAGACGGCGGCCATGGCGGCGGCCTGGTCCGGGCCGGAAATACCGAAGCCTACGGCACAAGGAATGTCCTGTGCTTTTTTTGCTGTGCGGACCATGGCGCCGACATCGGTCGTGATCGCGCCGCGGGTGCCGGTGACGCCCAGGGAGGAGACGCAGTAGAGAAAGCCCGAGGCCTCCCTGGCGATCATGGAGATCCGGTCCTCGGAAGTCGGGGCGATCATGGAGATCAGGTCTCTGTCGTATGCTTTGCAGAAGCCGTCAAACTCCGCCTTTTCCTCAAAGGGGATGTCCGGGATGATGAAGCCGTCGATCCCGATGTCGCGGCTGGTCCGGATAAAGTCCTCCGACCCGTAGGAGAAGAGGACATTGGCGTAGGTCATAAAGACCATGGGGATATCGATATCCCTGCGGAGGTCCCGGACCAGGTCGAAGACCTTCTCCGTCGTAGTCCCGGCGGCCAGGGCCCGGGCGTCCGCCTCCATGATGACGGCGCCCTCGGCGGTCGGATCTGAAAAAGGAATGCCCAGCTCCACCAGGTCGGCGCCTGACTCCACGGCTGCGCGCACATATTCCGCGGTCTGCTCCAGGGAGGGGTCGCCGCAGGTGATAAAGGGGATCAGGGCCTTGCCGTGGTCAAATGCTTTTGCGATATTACTCATTTCCTTGTGCTCCTTTTACAATACCCCCGGGTGCCACTGGGGACACGGGATCTTTGCTTCAGGCGGCTCATTCATAGAGCGATTCTCCTCTGTAGCGGGCGATCTGCGCGACGTCCTTGTCGCCCCGCCCGGAAATATTGATGACCATGACCTGGTCCGGCCGCATGGCGGGCGCCAGGGTCATGGCGTGGGCCACGGCGTGGGCGCTCTCGATCGCCGGAATGATGCCCTCGGTCCTGGAGAGATACTCAAAGGCCTGCACGGCCTCCTCATCGGTGACGGGCACGTATTCCGCGCGGCCTGTGTCATAGAGGTTGGCGTGCTCGGGGCCGATGCCGGGGTAATCCAGGCCTGCGGAGATGGAGTAGACGGGCGCGATCTGGCCGAATTCATCCTGGCAGAAATAGGACTTCATCCCGTGGAAGATCCCCAGCCGGCCGGTCGCGATCGTGGCGGCCGTATCCGCCGTGTGGATGCCCCGTCCCGCGGCCTCACAGCCGATGAGCCGCACGGAGGGATCGCCGATGAAATGATAGAAGGCGCCGATGGCGTTGGAACCGCCGCCGACGCAGGCCAGGACCGCGTCCGGGAGCTTTCCCTCGCACTCCAGGACCTGGGCTTTGATCTCACGGCTGATCACGGCCTGGAAATCGCGGACCATCTCCGGAAAGGGGTAGGGACCCATGACAGACCCCAGCACGTAGTGGGTGTCGTCGATCCGGCGGGTCCACTCCTTGAAGGTCTCCGAGACTGCGTCCTTGAGGGTCTTCGTCCCGGTGTCGACCGGGTGGACCTTTGCGCCCAGAAGCCGCATGCGGTAGACGTTGAGCGACTGGCGCTCGCAGTCCTCCCTGCCCATGTAGATCTCGCACTCCATGCCCATCATGGCCGCGACCGTCGCCGTGGCGACGCCGTGCTGGCCGGCGCCGGTCTCCGCGATCACGCGCGTCTTGCCCATGTATTTTGCCAGCAGCATCTGGCCCAGCACATTGTTGATCTTGTGGGCGCCGGTGTGGTTGAGATCCTCCCGCTTGAGATAGATCCTGGCGCCGCCCAGATCCCGGGTCATATGCTCCGCGTAGTAGAGCATGCTGGGACGCCCTGCATAATTGTTGTAGAGGTCTGTGAGTTCTCTCTGGAAGTCTGGATCATCCCGGTACTTCAGATAGGCCTCTTCCAGTTCTCCCACAGCGTGCATCAGCGTCTCGGGAATGTACTGCCCGCCGTGGATCCCGAATCTTCCTTTTGACATGTCTTTCCTCGCTATTTTTTCTTTTTAAAAATCCACAGGTGAATCCAAAAACAACAAATGATCCTGAAGATCATAGAATACTAATTCCGGCATTCAGAGGTGCCCTCAAACTTCACTGCGCCGGACCGGGTTAATCTCAATTTTCCAGGGCCCGGACTGGGGTGCCCTCAATTTTCCAGGGCCCGGACCAGGGCGCTCACCAGCTCTGCGCTTTTCCGACCGGGCGAGGTCTCTGCGCCGGTCATTACATCAGCCATGTCCGGCCTGAGGACCCGGACGGCCTCCCGGATGTTGGCGGCCGTCAGGCCTCCGCCCAGGATGATCTCTCCCGAAAAAAAGCTCCGGATCTGCCTGATGGAGCCCGCGTCCATCTGCTCCAGGATGGCGCCGCCGCCCGCGGCGGCGTTGCCCGCGTCACGGGAATCGAGCAGGAGCGCGCTTACGCCCGCCGTCTCCATCATTTTTGCGATCTCTGTCAGGTCCTCCGTCCCGAACATGCGCCTGCGCTGTGCAGGGTCACCGGGGATGCTGCGGATCACGGAAATGCCCTCCAGCGCCAGGACCTCTGTGATCCGGGCTGTCTCGGCGGCGGTTTCCGTATAGTGGAGCTGGACCAGGTCCGGCCGGATCTCGCGCGCGAGCCGGATGACCTGATCGGGAGTTCCACCGGTCACGATGCAGGTTTTTACAGACCGTTCAGACGCTGAGCCGGGTTTTGTGTCTGAGCCGGGTTCATCGGGTCTGCCGGCGGCAGAGCCGGTGTTGCCTCCTCCGCCATACTTTGAAGACAGGCTTTGTGGGATAGCACCGGGATCCTGATCCGCATCACCGGGGATGACAGCGTCTGCCTCGTCTTCCGAATTTCTCTTTGCGAAGGAGACCAGGTCCGCAGCTTTCTCCCGGGTCAGGTTCCAGGGGACGGGAACGGGATATTCCGTCACAAACCCGAGCACATCTACCTGCTGCTCCCGGCAGATCCGGATCCCTTCCCTGTCCATGATGCCGCAGATCTTGAGACCGCAGGGGCGGGTCATGGCCCTGTACATGGCGGCGGGATCGGGTGCCTGCAGGATCGCCGTCCCGACCAGGGCAGAGTCGGCGCCGAAACCTGCGGCGCGCCGCACATCCGCAGGGCCCTGCAGGCCGCTCTCCACGACCAGAAAGGCATTTTGCGGCCGGAAGCCTGCCAGACTCTCGGACTTGCGCACATCTCCGTCATCGCGCTCCAGGTCCAGGATATTCCGGTTGTTGATCCCGACCAGACCGGCGCCCAGCTCTGCCGCCCACTGCAGCTCCTGTGCAGTGTGGGTCTCCACGAAGGGAACAAGCCCCATTTCCAGAGCCTTTTCGTACAGCGCTTCCAACCGGTCTTTTCCCAGGCAGGCGTACATGAGCAGGATAGCGGAGGCGCCGGCCTTTTTTGTCTCCAGCAGGTCTGCCTCTGACTCTATGAAGTCCTTGCGCAGGACCGGGACGGAGACGGCGCGGCAGATCTGCCGCAGGATGTCCATGGATCCGTGGAATTCCCGCTCCTCCGTGACGACGGAGAGGACGCAGGCGCCGGCGGCTTCCAGCTGCAGGGCCAGGGATACGGGGGCCCGGCCCCGCAGCAGGTCGCCTTCCTTGGGGGAAAAGGATTTGATGTCCGGGATTACCGGAAAGGGGCCGGCATCCCTTCTTTTTTTCAATGCGGTCAGGAAATTCATATGCTTTTCCTCAGGCTTGATCTCAGTGGAGAAATACTCCCGCCACTATGCCTATGCGCAGGCGGGGCTTAGTTCACTTCAGATAGGCGTTGGACTTTTCCACTAGGGAAGCGAGCTTGGCGGAGGCCTGTCCGCTGTCGATGATCTCCGCGACCCTGGTGATGCCGTCCGCAAAGCCGTCCGCCTTGTCTCCGATGATCAGGGCGCCCGCGGCGTTGAGGAGGACGGCGTCCCTGCGCGCGTCGCGGATCGTCCCGTCAAAGACGCCGCGGATGGTGGCGGCGTTTTCCTCCGGCGTGCCGGTCCGGATCTGGTCCAGCGTGCAGCGCTGCAGGCCGAAGTCCTCCGGCGCGATCTCATAGGTATTGAATTCGCCGTCCCTGAGCTCCATGATGCGGGTCTTGCCCAGGAGAGAGATCTCGTCCAGGCCGTCCAGGCCGTGCACGAACATGGCGCGGGTGTAGCCAATCTCCTTCGCGACCGTGGCGACCTGCTCCAGCAGCTCCGGTTTGTAGACGCCCAGCAGGTGGCGGGGGGCAAAGGAAGGGTTGATCAGGGGACCGATGATCGTGTAGAAGATGGTCTTGATGCCCAGGGCCGCCTCCGGCGCCAGGACCTTGCCCATGACGGGGTGGAAGAGGGGCGCGTAGATGAAGGCGATGTTGATCTGCTCGATCAGTTCTGCCGCCTGCTGCGGGGTCAGGTTGATATTGACGCCCAGGGCCTCCAGGACGTCCGCGCTGCCGGAGAGGCTGGAGATGGAGCGGCTCCCGTGCTTGGCGACCGGGATGCCGGCCGCCGCGGCAATCAGGGCGGTCGCGGTCGAGATGTTGTAGGTCGACAGACCGCCGCCGGTCCCGCAGGTATCCATCATTTCCGCCTCGACAGCGGGCAGGATCGGGATGCAGTTCTCCCGCATGGCGCGGGCGATGTAAGCGGTCTCCTCCAGGGTCGTCCCCTTCATGACCAGGGCGACCAGGAAGCCGGAGATCTGGCCCTCGGTCAGCCGGTCTTCGCGGATATCGGAAATGATTTCGGAGACCTCCTCCGCGTTCAGATCCACACCATTTGTCAGTTTGCTCAGAATGTCCTTGTACATCATTTACCTCCTGTACCGAAACGATCGCAGCGCTTTGCGCTGAGACACCCATCGCGGAAATCACTGTGATTATTCCCGATGGAATCAACGTAGTAGGTCGGGACAGGAGAGAGCGCGCATGGCGGTGATGCCGCAATGAGCCATGCCGACAGGCTCGCGAACGAAGTTCGCTCGCTGTCGCGGCATTCGCCGTATGTGCTCATCCGAAAAGCCATCCGCCTGTGAGCAAGCTCCCGGCGGCTGTCTTTTCGTCTGTTCACGCATGGCTCATTGCTACACGCAAAAATCCTGCCCCGGCAGAATATAGAGTTCTGCTGGGACAGGATCAATAATTCCTGCGGTGCCACCCGGCTTGGTACAGAAACTGTACCCACTCAGCGCGTACCAACATACGCCGGCCTTTGTTTACGGAGCGCCTTCTCCGTCTCACATACTCGGACAGTTGTCCTTTCTGTTCGCCCTCAGGAGTCCATTCAGCTGTATGTGACCTGCCGCGATCTCACCGCCCGCGGCTCTCTGTGAAGCCAGGGATATAGCCTACTCACTCTCCCTCATCGGTTTGTGCATCTGTCCGGCCTTGCGGCTCTGTCAGATGCGATTTTCCAAAGAATAACATCTGAAAAAGCAAAAAGCAAGCGTAAAAACAAGAAAATGTTAGTGGTATTACATATGCGTTCTCATGCATGTATAACCGGTACAATATGACCGGATGTATTTCCGCACAAATACATGTCTGAGGGCTGTGTTCAGCGGCAGCGATGGCACGTGCCTTCCCAAAGTACCGGGACAGGGGCCTACCCAAAGCACTTGCCAGAAGAGAAAAAAGGAATATAATTAGATTTTCGTATGAATGGATTGACGCCGGGGACAGATGCAGGCAGGACTGTTCGGGATGATGGAATAAGGAACTGCCGGGAGAGAGAAATGACAGAGAATAAGGAAATGCGCGGGAAAGAGAAAGTGACAGAGAATGAGGAAATGCGGAGCAGTGAGGAAAAGGGAAAAGTGATCACAGGAGCAGAAAAAACGGAAAGCGGCAGCCGCAGGAAGGGCATTCTGTTTATCCTGATGGCCGCCTTTTTCTTTTCCATGATGTCTATCTTCGTGCGCCTGTCCGGCGATGTGCCGACCATGCAGAAGGCTTTTTTCCGGAATATCGTGGCGGCTGTCGTGGCAGTGGTGATCCTGCTGCGCTCGGGGGAGAGGGTCTCCCTCCACAGGCAGGACGTCTTTCCGCTGCTGATGAGGTGCGTCTTCGGGACCGCCGGGATCCTGGCCAATTTCTGGGCGGTGGATCATCTGGGGATTGCGGATGCCAACATGCTCAACAAGCTCTCGCCCTTTTTCGCCATCCTCATGTCCATCTTTATCCTGGGTGAGAAGCCCAACCGGATCGAGTGGCTGAGCGTCCTCTTCGCGTTTATCGGCGCAGCCTTTGTGGCCAAACCCTCCGCCGGCATCCTCTCGCTCCCGGCCCTGGTCGGCATCCTGGGCGGATTTACGGCGGGCACCGCCTATACCTATGTGCGGAAGCTGGGCCTGCAGGGGGTGAAGGGACCCGCCGTGGTCGCCTTCTTTTCCGGTTTTTCCACCCTGGTCCTGCTGCCCAACCTCCTGCTGCGCTTTCATCCCATGACCCTGCAGCAGACCGTCTTCCTCCTGCTGGCGGGCTGCTCGGCCGCCGGCGGACAGCTCTCGGTGACGGCGGCCTACCAGCATGCTCCCGCCCGCGACATCTCTGTCTTTGACTACTCCCAGGTCATCTACGCGGCGGTTTTCGGCCTCATCCTGTTCGGCGAGCTCCCGGACCTCTGGAGCATCATCGGCTATGTCATCATCATCGGGACGTCCTTTGCCAAGTGGTACCTGGTCACCGTCAGGCCATGATGGAGTGAGCTGTTAAGAAACGATGGTTCAGATGCAGTGCAAAAAATGTCTGTTATGAATTGCGATGAATGAATTAAGTAAAATGTGGTTACTGTCAGGCCCTTGAGAGGACGTAGCAACGACAAAATGAATGATAAAAGAAGCAATTATCATTCGAACTGTTGAAATATTATAAGGGACTGGATATAATTATATAAGCGAGATGATTTTGAGGCAGACTGTATGACCTGATGTGCCTCGGTAAAAACAGTAAAGGAAGAAAAAGGAGGTGATTATATGACGACGGTCACACTTCGTTTCGATGATGATATGAAGAAAGAGCTCGACAAAATGGTCGATGATATGGGCATGAATATCACGACCTTTTTTATGATTTATGCAAAAAGGGCACTGCGGGACCGGAAAATTCCGTTTGAAGTCACTGCACCGGAGGATCCGTTTTTCTCAGATTCCAATATGAAAAGGCTGCAGGAGTCAGAGCAGCAGTTCCGTGACGGAAAAGTGGTTGTCAAGACAATGGAGGAGCTGGAGGCGATGGCGGAATGAGCAGAATCATGTTCACAGAGTCAGCATGGGAGGATTATCTGTATTGGCAGATACAGGACAAAAAGTTATTGAGGAAAATCAACGCCCTGCTTAAGGAAATTCAGAGAGACCCCTATCATGGCACGGGGAAACCGGAACCTCTGAAAAACAGGGAGGGCGATTGGAGCAGAAGGATCAATGCACAGGATCGACTCGTGTACAGGATCGAAGAGGAGGTCGTGCTGATCAAACAGTGCAGAGGACACTATTCTGACAAATGAAAAAGGCATTTCCCGCAGGCGGGAGATGCCTTTTTTACTGACTTGTTTTCTGCAGTTTACCGGCTTATTCCTCCTCAGGGGAGAACTCATCTGAAGATGAGTTCCTGCAGTTCTTCAGCTTATTCCTCCTCGGGGGAGAACTCATCTTTGCCTACACTGCACATGGGACACTCGAAATCGTCCGGGAGATCCTCAAACTTGGTTCCGGGCTCGATGCCGGCATCGGGATCGCCGAGATCTTCGTCATAGACATAACCGCACACATCACACACAAATTTTGCCATGGTTCTTCCTCCATTGATATCTGTTTGCTTTTTTGAATTAAAGTGGTAAAATATAGACTTCCGTGCGTCACCAGATGCCCGTTCAGGTCGTTCAAAAATGAGAACCTGTCTGCAAACGCACAGTCTGATAGTACATTAACAAATACACGGACATCTGTCAAAGAGAAGATGGCGCATCAGTCGGCACAGGAGCCGGAATTCTACAAAAAAAGGATCACTTTCGGAGTATGGAAACGAAATCATTTACCGAAGGAAATATTGTGCGGGGCATGCTGCGTTTTTCGGTGCCCTACCTGATCACGTGCTTTCTGCAGACCTTCTACGGGATGGCAGACCTCTTTATCGTGGGGCAGTTCAACGCACCGGCCTCGATTTCGGCCGTGGCGGTCGGAAGCCAGCTCATGCACATGCTGACGGTCGTGATCGCGGGCTTCGCGATGGGATCGACAGTCCTCATCGGCCGCAGTGTCGGCGCGGGAAACCGGCGCGGCATCGCGGGCGCGGTCAGCACGACCTTTGCCGTCTTCGCGGCCCTGGCAGCGGGCCTCACCGTTATCCTGCTCCTCTTTACGAATCCCATCATCGTCCTTCTGAAGGTCCCGGCGGCGGCAGTCCCCGAGGCGGCGGCCTATATGCGCATCTGCTTCTGGGGTGTCGTCTTCATCACCGCCTACAACGTAGTCTCCGCAGTCTTCCGGGGCCTGGGCGACACGCGCCGGCCCATGTATTATGTCGCGGCGGCGGGGATCCTCAACATCGGTCTGGACTGGCTCCTGGTGGGGCCTCTAGGCATGGGGGCGGGCGGCGCCGCTCTCGCGACTGTGGTGAGCCAGGGCGTCTCGGTCCTGCTGGGCCTCATCGCGCTGAAAAGATACCACGGCGACGCCTTCCACAGGGGGGCGCGGCCCGACAGGGACGACGCCGGGAAGATCCTGGGTGTCGGTGTCCCCATCGCCCTGCAGGAGGGCCTGATCCAGATCTCCTTCCTCGTCATCACCATGATCGCCAACAGCCGGGGCGTCGAGGTCGCGGCGGCGGTCGGCATCGTGGAGAAGGTCATCAGCTTCCTCTTCCTGGTCCCCAGTGCCATGCTCTCGACGGTCTCTGCCCTCTCCGCCCAGAACGCGGGCGCGGGCCGGCACGACCGGAGCCGGCAGGTGCTGTGCATCGGCTGCCTGATCTGCGCGGGTTTCGGCGCAGTGGTCTTCGTCCTCTGCCAGCCGCTGGCGCCGCACATCGTGTCGCTCTTTGTAAAGCAGGGCGACAACGTGGAGGCCGTCGTCCGTCTGGGCGGCCAGTACCTGCGCACCTATTCACTGGACTGCATGCTGGCGGGCATCCATTTCTGCTTCAGCGGCTTTTTCAGCGCCTACGGCAAATCCGGCTACTCTTTCCTGCACAACATCATCTCGATCATCACCTTTCGCATCCCCGGCGCCTGGGCCGCGGCCGTCCTTTTCCCGCAGACCCTCTATGCCATGGGGATCGCGGCTCCCATGGGGTCGCTCTTGTCCGTGGTCATCTGCCTGGTCCTCTACCGCGTCGGCAGGAAGAACTGGGGCGGGGCCTGAGACGACCAGGAGGGATAATCGGTGGCAGGGATCCGGCGGCAGGGTCCTTCCCTGCGCCGGCCAATACTCGGGAGCAGGTCCCGGGTATACGAAATAAATCAGATCACAAAAGCAAAAAGATGAGAAAAATCGTTTTCCCGGGGGATTCAGTATTTGACATGCTGTATCCTGTGGGAAAACGGTTTTTATGTTCTGAGAAAGGGCTCGCTGAAAGAGCCTTATGGAGGCAGGCGGCGGATAGCCGGGTGAAACCAGCCACCCTGCTTCCAGGCGCATTGTTCAGCGCTTTTTGCTGTCGGGGTTAAAGGCCCGATAGGCGGCGTCCAGGGATTCTGCCTCCGGCACCAGGGCGCAGTATTCGTCGTTGGCGGCGCGGCACAGAAGCTCCATCTCCTCCTCCAGACCGGTCATTTCCGCGATCCCGCGGGAAAAGTTCCAGATGTCCGTGCAGCACAGGGCGGCGCGCCTGCCCGCATCGGCGGGAAGCATGCCGAGCAGGCTCCGCCCGTAGGAGGGGTCGGAGCAGGTGAAGTAGTAGCGGTGGACCAGGTTGCGCAGCTCCATGTAGAGGACATCCCCGCACGCCGCATCGCTGCGGGGGCGGTCATCCAGCTCCATGCTGCGCAGATAGGACAGCACCTCTTTCCTGTGCCGTTTCGGGAAGAAGCCGGGGTTCTTGTAGATGGTGGACATATTCATCAGGTACCACAGGAAGCGGTCGACCGGCTGGCCGGGATGTTTTTTGTCCTGGTGGCGCGCGGCAAAGAGAGCCTCGCGGTAGGCATCCGCCTGCGCAGACCCGAAAGATGCGGCCTCCGCAGTATCTCCGGCCGCTGCCAAAAGAACATCCAGACCTGATACCGCGTCATCCGCCAGATCGTTTTCATCGGATGACGCGGCTTTTGCTGCCTGCAGATCCGCCTCCCTGCGCGCGGCGGCATAGGCCTCCAGGTGCCTGCGCCGGGCGTCCGGCTCCAGTTCCGCATAGTAGGCCTCCAGCAGGGGGTGAAGTTTCTTCTCGCTCATATCTATGGTTCAGAACCTCCGTTTTTTGAATTCTCAGGAAAAAAATCGCGCCTTAAAAGGGGCGAGCCCGGTTCTCAGGGATGATCCGTTGTGAAACCTCGCACGACTGTTATGAAGTCACGAGAATGCGCCGGTGTTTTTTCAAAAGGCAGGGGACGTCTCTCAGAGGGGCCGTCTCTTTTTTTGACGAAAGATCTCAATCCTCAAAGGGAAAATGATAGGGCAGGTTCAGCCTGTCCCGTACCTCCAGGATCTCCTTCTGCACAGCGGCGCTGACCGGAACGCCCTTGTCCCTGCGGTCCAGCCAGGTGAGGTACTCTTTTTCGCCGGCTGTATAGATGCGGTCGTGGCCGGGGGCCTTCTGCGAGGCGCGGAGGGCGCGGCAGATATCGCCCGCGGTTTTGCGGAACTGGTCCTGTCCCATGAAGGCATCCGGGTCGATGACAAAGAAGAAGTGACCCAGCTGGTACATGCGGCGGGATCCGTCCTCCGCGACGCCTGTGAGCGCCTTCATGAATTTGCCGCCTGCCAGGGCGGCGGAGAGGATCTCCACTACAGCCGCGTAGCCATAGCCCTTGTATCCGGCGAGCTCTTCGCCGATGCCGCCCAGCGGGGCGAGCGCGGCCTCCCCGTCGACCAGGGCCTGCAGGATCTGTGCGCTGTCGGTCATGGCCGTGCCGTCGCGCGCGACCACCATGCCGGCGGGCGTGTCCTTCCCCTCGCGGGCATAGTACTCGATCTTGCCGCGCTGCACGATCGAGGTCGCGCAGTCGATACAGAAGGGAAATTCCTCATCCGTCGGAAATGCAAAGGTCAGCGGATTGGTGCCCATCATGTTCTCCACGCCGAAGGTCGGGGCGATGGAGGGGCGGGCGTTGGTGCCCGTCAGGCCGATCAGGCCCTCTTTGCTGGCCATGGTCGCCCAGTAGCCTGCGATCCCGTAGTGGGTGGAGTTGCGGA
The DNA here is from genome assembly GCA_902781215.1 of uncultured Lachnospiraceae bacterium. GTDB lineage: Bacteria > Bacillota > Clostridia > Lachnospirales > Lachnospiraceae > CAG-791. The sequence continues at coordinate 17,327 of CACZIO010000011.1, read as the reverse complement.
TGGCGCCGCCCGCCATGCCGTTCTTTTTTGCCTTGTCGATCAGCATTTCCATCATCCGGTGGCTGGCCACCATGCCCATCCCGTTGTGGGCGTCCATGACGACGGTGGTCGGCGTCTCCTTCAGTATTTCGATCTCTGTTTCCGGGAGCAGCGTCCCGTTCAGGATCCTGTCGATATAGATCGGCTTGAAGCGGTTGCAGCCGTGGCTCTCGATCCCCCGGCGGTCGGACTCAAGCAGGACATCCGCGCAGATGGCGGCCTCCTCCCGCGGGACGCCGAAGCCGGCAAAGGCATCCGTCAGAAAATCGTTCATCAGATCCCATGCGACATAAGGTCTTGTCTCTGTCATTTCAGTATTACCCCATTTTTATATAACATCCCCGAAGCGGTTATCCCCGAAGTTCTGCATCTGTCGGTATGTGTGATGCGCGCGATTGCCTGCGCTGCACACCCGGCAGGAGAGCTTTGACAGTAGTATCCCATGTGAAAAAAGCAAAGTCAATCCTGCCCGGAGCGTTTCATAAAGTTAAAACGACGTGGACAATGTGGATAAGTATGTGGATAAGCGGTTTTTTTGACATGTATTTTTGTGATGAGAACGCCTCAGAAGGCCCATTGTGGATAAAAAAAACCTGATTTTTCGTCAAAACGATGAAAATGAAAACGTCCATAAAAAAGGATTGAAAAGTTGAAAAAGTGCAAGTATAATCGCATCATAAAAATGATTCAATTCGGAATTAAATAATTCCAAATGCAAATATATCTGAATCGAGAGCCGGTGCCGGGGCCTCTGAGGAGGCATGGACCGGCGCAGGAGCCGGGAGGAAGTCCTGCGGAGCGAAAGGCAGAAGGGCTGAGCGGTAAAAGATGGATGGCACACCGCTATTAAAAGGGGAGGAGACCACGGGATGCAGTTCACACAGATCATCAACAGCCTGAACGAAATGAAGAGATGGGCAGATCCAGCGGCCGGCTGCCTGGCGGCGGTCTGCGCCGCGACGGACCTGTACGGGGGCAGGGTCTACAACGCCGTCACGGTGCCGGGTCTCTGCCTGGGGACCTGCTTTGCTGTCCTGCGGGCGGGGCCTGCTGGGATCCTGGAGGTCCTGTGCGCGGCGGGCTTTACGGTCCTGATACTCTTTCCCTTTTACACGGCAGGCGGATTGGGCGCGGGGGACATCAAGCTGCTGGCGGCTGTCTCCGCCTTCATGCCGGCGGAGACCTATCTGCGCTGCTTTGCGGGGGCCTTCGGGATCGGGGCCGCGCTGGGTATCCTGCAGCTGACCCGGTCGCGGGGGACCGTGCACACCATGCACTTCGCCCTGCCGGTCGCGGCCAGCGTATTCCTGCACCTGGCAGGGCTGTATTGATAATACACCGGTGCATTCTCGTGACTTAAGACAGTCAAGTGAGGTTTCACTCATAAATGTCAGTGGCCGTAAGACCATGAGCACAAGCAGAAAGGAAACAGGGATGGACAGACAAACGGAAAAGAAGATCGCGATCTGCGACAGCGACCTCTCCTATGCGGGGAGGCTCATGGAATACCTGCACCGGGATGCGGCTTTTCCCTGCGGGATCCGTCTCTACACCGGCGCGGACCGGCTGCTGGAGGACCCGGAGACAAAGGAGGCGGCCCTGGTGGTCGTGGCGCAGTCCCAGTATACGCCGGAGATCGCGGGGGCGGGCTTCGGAAACCTCCTCCTGCTCAACGAGACGGACGAGTGGATGGACGAACCTGAAAATATCAGCAAATACCAGTCGATCACCAACATCGCCCTCTGCATCAGGGCCCGGTGTGCGGACTGCGGGATGCCGGAGGCCGCCTCCCTGCGCCACGGCAGGCCCATGGTCCGGATCGGGGTCTATACGCCCGTGACACGGTGCCTGCAGACGACCTTTGCCCTGACCCTGGGCCAGATCCTGGCACAGGGCAGCCGGGTCCTGTACATGAACTTCGAGGCCTTTTCAGGCCTGGAGAAAATGCTTTCCAGGGAATTCAGGGGCAGTGTGAGCGACCTGATCTACTACAACGAGTGCGCAAGAGAAAAGCTGGCCGGCCAGCTGGAGGCCATGACGGAGGAGATCGGCGGGCTCCATTTCATCCCGCCCATGAAATCCTTTATCGAGCTGCGCTCGATCCGGAAGGAGCAGTGGAGCAGCCTTCTGCGCACGATCGAGAAGGTCACCGAATATGAATACCTGATCATGGACCTGACGGAGCACACGGACGGTCTGCTCGATCTGCTGCGGACCTGCGACATGGTATATACGATCGTGCGGGACGACACCTTTTCCCGTGCGCGCTGCTTCCAGTATGAGGAGATCCTGCGCAGCATGAATTACGAGGATGTCCGCATGAACACAAGGTACTGGAAGCTGCCGGTCTTCCGGGAGATCCCCGTCAGACTGGAAGACCTGACCCGGGGAGACCTGGCCGCCTATATCAGGGAGAAGCTGTCGAGGGAGTACGCAGAGGAGAGGGCCGGCGCATGACGCTTGTATGCCCCGCGCTGACAGCAGGGGGCGGGATGTCCTGTGGCTTGTGCCCTGCGACTGCGGTTACAATGCGGCCTGCGTCAACAATGCGGCCTGCGGCAACAATGCAGCCTGCGGCAACAATGCGGCCTGCGGCAACAATGCAGCCATTGGCATCAGGAGAACTTCAGAGGTTTTGATATGCCTGGAAATGTATCTGAAAAAAATATGGGGCCGGCTCCGGCAGTGCCGAGGACCTATGTCCGGATCAGGGAGGACATCCACGACGCCGTCATGCGCGGGATCGACTTCTCCCGCAGTGTGGAGGACGGTGAGGTCCTGGAACTGATCGACCGGGAGATCGTGCGGGCCAGACGGGCGGGGGAACTGAACCTGGATGAGATGAAACAGCTCCGTCTGGAGCTCTTCAACTCGATCCGCCGCCTGGACATCCTGCAGGAACTGATCGAGGATCCGACCATCACCGAGATCATGATCAACGGCCCGGACCACGTTTTCATCGAGCGGGCGGGGAAGCTGAGGCGGACAGACCGCACATTTGTCTCGAGAGAGAAGCTGGAGGACGTCGTGCAGCAGATCGTCGCGGCATGTAATCGAGTGGTCAACGAATCGTCCCCCATCGTGGACGCCCGGCTGGAGAACGGGGACCGCGTCAATATCGTCCTGCCGCCCGTCGCCCTCAACGGCCCGATCGTGACCATCCGCCGCTTTCCGGACAAACCGATCCGTATGGGGGACCTGCTGGCCTTCGGCTCCATCTCCAGCGAGATCGCTTCTTTCCTGGAGTGCGTGGTGTGCGCCGGCTACAACATTTTCATCAGCGGCGGGACGGGCTCCGGCAAGACGACTTTCCTGAACGCCCTGTCCGCCTATATCCCGCAGGGTGAGCGTGTGATCACGATCGAGGACAATGCTGAATTGCAGATCCTGCACATCGAAAACCTCGTGCGCCTGGAGGCCAGGAACGCCAACGTGGAGGGATGCCGGCCCATCAGCATCCGGGACCTGATCCGGTCGGCGCTCCGCATGCGCCCGGACCGGATCGTGGTCGGCGAGGTCCGGGGGAGCGAGGCCATTGACATGATCCAGGCTATGAATACGGGGCATGACGGGTCCTTATCAACCGGCCACGCCAACAGCGCGCAGGACATGCTGGCCCGTCTGGAGACCATGATCCTGATGGGGATGGACCTGCCCCTGCCCGCCATCCGCGGCCAGATCGCCTCGGCGATCGACCTGATCGTCCACCTGGGAAGGCTCCGCGACCGGAGCCGCAGGCTGCTGGAGATCTGCGAGGTGACCGGCATGCAGGACGGCCGCATCCTGACATCGCCCCTGTTCCGCTTTCGCGAGACGGGGGAGCGGAACGGCAGGATCCTGGGAACCTGGGAGCAGACCGGCAGGCTTGCGGCGCGCGAAAAACTCGCCATGGCCGGCGTGGAATGTCCGTGGGGGTGAAACCACAAACAGCACGAAAACCGCGAATACTGCGAATACAACATAACCCTGCACACCACACCCGGCTGCGCAAGGGACAGATGCGCCGGAGTCACGCAGTCATGAGAGGATCCCTGCTTCTGCAGGAGACGGCTTCGATCCCGCCGCCTGCGCTTCAGACAGGAAAGAAGACAGAGAATGAAAGCATTGAATTTGAAAAAAACCAAAAAACACCCGGACCATAAACGACACCGGCTGTTCCGGCGGCCCGCCTATCCGGCGCTGCTGCTGGAGGGCGCTGCTCTGGTCTGTGTCATCGCCTGCCTCTTCTATGATTCCTGGCCGGCGGCCCTCTTTCTGTCACCACTCCTGTTCCCCTACTACCGCAGACGGGCAAAGGAAAAGCGGCGTCAGGAACAGAAGGAGCTGTCGGCCCAGTTTCAGGAGGCGCTCGCGGCCATCATCACAGCGCTCAAAGCGGGGTATTCCGCTGAAAATGCCTTCCGCGAGTGCCGGCGGGAGATGCAGTTCCAGTTCGGCGAGAAGGCCCTCATTACCAGGGAGATGGACCGGATCGAAAAAGGCCTGGGCAACCGGATCCCGCTGGACGCTCTCCTGGCGGAATTTGCCGCGAGGTGGCAGATCGAAGAGATCCGGGAGTTCGCGGAGGTCTTTGCCATCGCGCGAAGGAGCGGAGGAAATCTTCCGGAGATCCTGGGCAGGACCGCATCCCTGATCCGGGACCGCATGGAGATCGATACGGAGATCGACCTGCTCCTGAGCAGCCGGAGGTTTGAACAGAAGATCATGGAAGGGGTGCCCTTCTTTATCATTTTTTATCTGGGCATGTCGACGGAGGGCTTCTTTGATGTCCTCTACCACAACCCGGGCGGGGTCATTTTCATGACGGGCTGCCTCGCGGCTTACCTGGCGGCGATCCTCCTGTCCGACAGGATCATGGCGATAGAGCTGTAGGACCTTCTCTCAAAGGGCGGATCCCCGCTTTTGCAGGCGGCGAGACCGATCATGCAGCGATCAGCCATGCAGCGATCAGTCCTGCAGCCTGCTCATTTCGTCAGGAATCTTCAGACAGTATGGAAAGGAGGAAGGGGATGGAGAGGGTCTTGTCCATTTTATATTCGGGGCTGTATGTGCTGCTTTTAGGCGGTTTTATCCTGCTGGCAGTGCTGTCCCGCAGGGAGGAATTGCCGGCTTATGCCAGAGACCCCCCTTTCCTGCGTCCGCTGCGGCGGATGGCATGCTGGATCTGCCGCAGGGCGCGGGAAGGCAGACTGGCCCGGCAGCGGGAGGGCGGAGACTTCCGGGTCCCGGGGGCGGAGGGGGTCCGCAGCGACCTGCAGGCCCTGTATCCGGTCATGAAAGCAAAAAGGCAGGAGGTCCGCTACCAGGCGGAGAAGGTGGAGAAGATCCTGGCCCTCCTGCTCCTGTGGATCCTCCTGGCCGGATCTCTGCATATCCGGGCCCTCCGCGCAGGGATCCTGCAGGACAACGTGAGTGTTGAGCGCGCACCGGCCGGCGGGGAGGACCAGCGGCTTTGCGTGAAGGCACTGCCCGCGCAGGAGGCAGAAGATGACGCAGACAGCGGCGATCGCACAGGAAGCGGGGCCGGAACAGGGACAGAAACGGAGGATCGCGGAAGGGGATCCGGAGACGAAGCGGAGGCGCAGGCGGAAGTAAAGGACTACGGGACCTATACCGTCACGATCCACGCCCGCCGCTACACCCGCGAAGAGGCACAAAAGCGGGCCCGGGAGATCCTGGACCGGTTCCCGGACTCCCTGCTGGGCACCAATTCAGCCCCGGACATGATCCGGACACCCCTGTCCATGCCGCCATCCTCGGCAATGGCACCTTTTGCGGTCACCTGGGAGAGCAGCCGCTATGCGGTCCTGGACACAGACGGAAGCATCTTTAACAGCGAGTACACGCCCGACCAGTCGGAAGCTGTCGACCTGACGGTCGCCCTGACCTATGCCGGATACCGCTTTCAGAAAAAAATGAACTTTGTCGTGCGGGCCCCCCTGCACGACGAAAGAGAGGAATTCTGCGGGGAGATCCGCAGCGCGCTTCAGAGCGCGGAGGAAGAGAGCGCCTCCGGCGCACACTTTGTCCTTCCCCGTGAGGTGGCCGGGAAAACCCTGGACTGGCGCGAGCAGGCGGAGGACATCAGCGGCTCTGTGCTTCTCCTGGGGGCAGCGGCCTGCGCGGCAGCCTGGTACATCCTGGACAGCCGCCTCCATGAGAAGACCCGGCAGCGGAGCCGTCAGCTGGCACTCGATTATCCGAAGCTGACAAGCAAGTTTGTCCTGTATCTGGGGGCCGGCATGAGTGTGCGCAATGTCTTTTACAAGTGCGCTGCGGACAGTCTCAGGGCAGATGGAAGGAAAAAGCAGGGTGCTGCTCCGGGGACCAGGTTCCCGGGAGAAAATGAAATACAGCGGACATCACGGAGCGGGCAGAAACAGGAGACGCGCTGGCTCGGAGAGGAGCTTCTGCTTGTGTGCAATGAGCTTGAGAGCGGGATCTCCGAGACCGAGGCCTATATGCATTTTGGCCGCCGCTGCCGGCTCCGCCAGTACTCACGCCTGTCCAGCCTGCTGGTCCAGAACCTGCGGAGAGGCAACGACACCCTCCTGCAGGTCCTGCAGGAGGAGGCGAGCACCTCCTTCGAGGAGCGCAAAAACCTGGCCCGGGAGCTGGGAGAGGAGGCGGGCACCAAGCTTTTGCTGCCCATGATGATCATGCTGGGGGTCACCATGCTGATCATCATTGTACCCGCCTATTTCGGCTTTTCGATGTAAGGGACTGTGTGCTGTGCAGAGGCCGCCCGGGGAAAATCATGATCCACGCAGACGTTTTAAGACACCTGAAAGGAGGAAAAAATGAACACAGACAGAAAAGAGGGAATCAAAACTGCACTGCAGCGGTTCTGGGCGGATGAGTCCGGAATGGGAACAGTGGAGGTCATCCTGATCATCGTGGTCCTGATCGGGCTGGTCATTATCTTCAAAAAACAGATCAATGACCTGGTCAACAAGATCTTCAAGAAGATCACGTCCGACAGCAATCAGATCATCGGAATGACGCTGACGCGGTGGAAGGTATAAGCGGCAGAGCGGTGGGCAGATGCCGCAGGTCACTCCGGCCGGCAGAGGGCTATCTGACCGTCTTCCTGGCCCTGACGGTCGCTGTGCTGCTCACGCTGATCCTGACGCTGGTGGAGGGAGCCCGCGTCAATGCGATTCGCATGAAGACGGAAGTGGCCGGCAACATTGCAGTCCGGTCCGTCCTGGGGGAATTCAACAGAGAGCTTCTCCGCCAGTATGACCTGTACTTCGTCGATACCTCCTACGGGACCGGATCCGCATCCGTGGAAAACGTGGAGCAGCACCTTCGCAGCTATATGGCGAAAAACCTGGAGACGACATCCCCGGCCGGCTTCGGGATCGCGGGAGATTTCACCGGGACCCGGCTGGAGGACCTGCAGATCACCGGGACCAGGTTCGCGGCGGACGACAGGGCCCGTGCCCTGCGGGAGCAGGTCTATGCCTACATGTCTGCCGACCCTGCCGGAGCTGTCCTGGCGGAGGCCCTGACAAATGTCGACGTGTGGCAGGGGCTTATGGAGGATGGGGCCGAGTGGGAAAAAGAACGGTCAGAGGCGCGTGAGGATCTGCGCGATCAGATGCGCAGGGCCAGAGAGGACGCACAGGAGAACCACACCCACGAGGAGCGGCAGGAGGCCCGCGAGGAAGGAGACGACATGGCGGAGCAGGCGATCTCCCGGATGGACGATTTCCGCCGCCTGCCGATCCTCCGGCAGGTCTTTGGAGAGACCTCGGGGCTTTCCACCGCTGCCGCGGACGGAAATGTCCTGTCGAAGCGGGGCATCCACAGCGGGACCTCTCTGCAGGTGGAGAACGCCCACGGCTATCCCCGGGCGGATGAGATCATGTTTGACCTCTATATCGGGGAGAAGTGCGGATGCTATACAAAGCCCCTGGAAAAGGGGAGGCTCAGGTATCAGATCGAGTATATTCTGGCAGGCAGGCAGTCAGATAAAGAAAATCTCGAAAAGATCGCCCGGAGACTCCTGCTGATCCGGACGGCGTCCAACTGCGCAAGCCTGTTTTCCGATGAGGCCCGCAGAGGGGAGGCGGAAATAGTGGCGGCGGTCGTCGCCCTGGTCCTGCTCAATCCGGAGCTCAAGGATACGCTCACCACAGTGCTTTTATTTGCCTGGTCCTACCTGGAGTCAGTGCAGGACCTTCGGGTCCTCTTTGACGGCGGCCGTGTGCCTCTGCTGAAGACGCCGGAGACCTGGCGCACTTCCCTCACAGATCTGCTGACGCCGGGGGCCGCCGTCCAGAGAGAAGGCTCCGGCGGCGGGGAGGGCCTGTGCTACACGGACTATCTCCAGGGACTTCTGTTCCTGGAGGGGAGTTCTGTCAAAAGCCTCCGGACCATGGACATTATGGAGATGGACCTGCGAAGGACGCCCGGCAATGCCGGCTTCCGCATGGACTGGTGCCTGGATGCCTTTTCCATGACCGCACAGGTCAGGAGCCGGTTCGGGCCGGAGGTGACCCTGACAAAAAGTGAGGGCTATAACTAAGAAAGATGCGATACCTTTTTGTGGAGGTTGCGATGAAGTCGAATCAGAAGTCTCTCCGGGCAGAAAAAGGCGGCGCGCCGCACGCACAAAAGGGTATCGCCGCCTTCAGGAAAAGGTTCCTGCGGGCCGGCATGGCCGCCAGCATGACGGTGGAGGCGGCACTGGTGCTGCCGCTGTTCATGTTCTTTTTCTGCAATGTGCTGTTTCTGCTGGATGTCGTGCGCCTGCAGAGCCGCGTTACAGCGGCGCTCCAGCAGGCGGGTGACCGGATCTGTGAATATGCCTGGTACCCGGAATTTGCTGCCGGCAGCGGCGGAAGTGACGGCGGCGGAGGCGGCGGGGTCCAAATTCCGCAGGCAGCCGGAAATATCCTTTCCGCCGCCTGGGCGTCGGGAGAGCTGCGCAGCCATCTGGGCGGCGACTACATGAACCACACCTGTCTGCGGGGCGGGAGCGGCGGAATCTCCCTCCTGCACTCCCGGATCCTGGATGGAAACGGGATCGTGGAGCTGAACGCGGACTACCGGACGCGGCCCTTTATTCCGGTCCTGAGCGGGCCGGATTTCCGGATCCGCAGCACCTATTACGGGCATGCCTGGACCGGATACGAAGGCGGGGATGGTGGAGGAGGAGAGGCCGGCGGAGACTCGCAGGGGAATGAAGAGGTGATCGTGGCGGAGCACGGCGTGGTCTGGCACACGGACCCGGACTGCGTCTACCTCAGGCCCCGGATCCGCGCAGTCAATGCCTCCTCTCTGAAGCACCTGCGCGCCAATGACGGTTCCATTTACCATCCCTGTGAGTACTGCCACCCGTCTCCGTCGGGCAAAGTGTTCGTCACGCCGGACGGAGACCGCTACCACAGCAGCGCGGACTGTTCCCGGATCACCCGCACCACCCACACGGAGACGGCGGAGGAGGCAGCAGGGCACCTTCATCCGTGCCCAAAGTGCGGCCATGCGCATTAAAGAAAAGATCAGGAGGGACAGGTATGAGAGTAATCCTTTCGGGCATCTTCCTGGCAGTGTGCGCAGTCCAGGACTTGCACATCAGAAAAATATGCCTGCAGACTCCGGCCATTGCGGGAGTCCTGGCCCTGGGCCTGGATGCGGCATTGGTGTTTCGCCAGCCGCAGGCCCTCCTGCCCTGCCTGGGGGGACTCCTGCCAGGCGCGGCCCTGCTGGTACTTGCCCGCCTGGCGGACGGCGCCGCAGGATCCGGAGACGGGATCTGCTATCTGGTCGTTGGAGCCCTGGAAGGGGCATGGAAGACCTGCCTGCTGCTGACCGCCGCCCTGGTGCTCTCCGCGGCGGCTGGAGCTGTCCTGCTCGTCACACGCAGGGGTAGCCGCAGGACAAAGCTTCCCTTTCTGTCATTTACAGCGGCAGCCTGGGTGCTGCTGACAGCGGCGCTTCAATCAGGGGTTCAATGGTAAGAGATGTGCTGCAGCGCCATGGGAGGAGATGAAGATGTGTGCTGAAATACTGAGCCATAACAAGAGGAAGGATCCGACCCGGGCTGCGGACGGGTATTTCACCGTCGAGGCCTCCCTGGTCATCCCGGTCGTACTTTGCGTGATCCTGATGCTGATGTACCTGTCCTTTTACCTGTATGACAGGTGCATTCTTGCACAGGACTGCTATGTTCTCAGCTACCGGCAGAGTATCGAGAAGGGAGATGCCGACAGGGCGGGGGAAGGAGCCGCCCGGGAACAGTTCGGACAGAAGCTGTTTATGCTGCACGGGCTGGAGACCGGATGTTCCGGTGGAGGGACCATCCGCGTCCATGCGTCGGCAGCTATGGAGACCCCGGTTTTCCTGCCTGATTTTCTGCGGGGTCAGAGAAAGTGGAGCCTTGCGGCAGGGGAGAAAGCCAGAAAGACTGATCCCCCGAAGGATTATCGCAGGGTGCGCAGACTCCTGCATCTCGCCGCCGCTGCCGGAATCGGGGGCGCCTCTGATCCATAAAACTGTACAGGGCGGATGCTTATGACGGAGCACAAGTGTCTGTCAAGGATTGCCTTTGATCGACGGTAAGGGGCACACAATGGAGGTGGATAGAAAAGTGAAACCGGAGATTTCCTACTACAGCGATGCTGTGCACAATTATATGGTCCTGGAATGCCCGCCGGAGCTGAAGGAGAATTATCAGTACAAGATGCTTGCGGCCAATCAGATCCGCGGACTTTTGCCCTGCGGGAGCAGGACGATCGACAATCAGGATTACCTGTACTATGACATTACATCCCGGCAGAGTCTGACCGACCTCTATGACCACAAGCCTGTCCGAAGCACTGACCTGCAGGAGCTTCTGGACAGTCTTGCCGGGCTGGAGGAGACACTGACGGAATATCTGCTGGACGGGGCCCATCTTCTGACGGACCCGGCCTGTATCTATGTGGACTTCCGTGAGCAGACATACAGTTTTACCTATTATCCGGGCGAGGAGCAGGGACAGAACTGGAGTGAACTTTTTTCCTTTCTCGCCGACCGTGTGGACGGAAAGGACAAGCAGGCGGCAGCCCTGATCTACAGGCTCTGTATGCTGGCGGAAAAGCCGGGCTTCCGGCTGCGACCGGATACCCTGCAGGAACTCGGCATGGCAGGCGGGGCGTCACAGCAGAACCGTCACACATACAGGAAAGACAGCCCCTTTACGGCAGACGGGCGAAGGGAAGACAGCAGAAAATACCGTTTCATGACAGCTGCCTCGCAGACATCATATCCGCCATACCCCTCTGAGCCTGCCGGCATAGCGGATCCATTCGATACCTGTTCCGCTCCGGGCCGGGAGCGCAGACAGAGAAATACATATGGAGCTTTTGACTATGATCACGCCCCTGCCGGGCGCAGGACCCGGGAGGGGGAAGACAGGCCGGGTGCATACGGGCCGGGCGCATATGGGTCTGATCTGTGGCCTTATGAGGGAGAGCCCGCGCGCGATCGGGCGGAAACCGGACAGAAAACAGGACCGGCGTCGGTTTCATCCGCAAAAAGACCGGGATGGCTTCCGGTTCTTGCCTGTATACTCATGGCAGCGGGCCTTGTGGTGTTTTTTCTGTATCTCTGGATGCCTATGGAGGAGCGGGGGCTTCTGCTGTCCCATGCGATCGGAGCTGTCATGTCCGCAGCCGGCGCGGGGCTTCTGATCGTTTTCCTGATCCGCAGGCACAGAGAACGCTCTGAAAGCCGTGACGGACAGGGCAGGGAAGGCGGCCCAGAAGGAGGAGAACATCAGGACCTGTATGGAGGGGATAGTCAGGAAGGAGACCGGTACAGCTGGAATCCGCAGCTGGGAGACGCCGCTGCCCGGGATTTCCGGCAGCTGCAATCAGGCGGCTCATCCTTTGCGGATTATGGTAGAGAACCTTTCTCCAGGGACCGGGACCTGTATGCCGGCTCTCGGATCTGCGGACCTGCGCCTCCCGCGGAGACCTGCCTGCTGGGACAGGATCCTGCCGGCGGGGCAGGTCTCTACGGGACGGGAAATTATCGGGGGGAGCAGATCAGCCTGGGTGAGCTTCCCTGTGTCGTGGGCAAAATGGAGGAATATGTGGACCATGTCCTCCATGATGCCTCGGTGAGCCGCATGCATGCCCGCTTCTCTCTTGAGCGGGATGGAAAGATGTATGTGCGGGACCTCAACAGCACCAACGGAACATGGCTGAACGGGGAACGTCTGCAGCCCAATGAGAGCAGGTCCCTGCAGACCGGGGACCACATTCGCCTGGGCAAAATGGAGTTTGTCTTTCGATGAGCCCCGGTCCATATCCTTCCGGCCGACGGATGACCGGGGCTTATTCCGGGGCCATTCCCGCCCGGTCGGCGTTGACGCATTTTCGGACCGATGATAAGATGATTGCGGAATACCTGCTTTCACACGACAAAGTGTTCCGCGGATGGAAGCGGAGAATAAACGGTTTACATGAACAGCCGGAACATGTGCGGAAGCGGAGATGACAAATGCGTTTATGCCGTGGAAAAAGGCGGCGGAAATGGAGACGACCATGAAGGATACAAACTGCATTTTCTGTAAGATCGCGAACGGGGAGATCCCTTCGAGAACACTGTATGAGGACGAGAGATATCGTGTGATCCTGGATCTGGGGCCTGCGACGAAGGGCCATGCCCTCGTGCTTCCCAAAGAGCACTTCGCCAGCATCTATGAGATCCCTGAGGACTGGGCGGCCGGCGCTGTGAAGATCGGACAGCAGATTGCAGTCCGTATGAAGGAGCGGCTCCATACAGACGGCGTAAACCTCGTGCAGAACAATGGCGAGGCCGCGGGTCAGACCGTGCCCCATTTCCACCTGCATGTCATCCCCAGGTATCAGAATGACGGCCAGCACATTCTCTGGAAACCCGGCAAGGCTTCTGACGCGGAGCTGGATGAGATCGTGGAAGCGATGAAATGATGACAGGTCCTTTCAGCGGAGCTGACTGCTGACCGCCTGTTGTCCGGCCGAAAAGCTGATCAGAATCACATTGCAGGATACGGCATCCCGGATGCCGGGACCGGGTTGCGGACGCCCGGAGGAAAAGGAATCATACGAATGGTAGAAATCAGAACCTATAGAGGACACATCAGAAACTGGAGAGCACTCAGCGGGGAACTGGGACTGACGAACGTGGAGACCATGTCCCGGGAAGAGCGGGAGCCCTTCCTGCTGCAGCAGGCTTATCAAAAATGGGGACATGAGATGGGCATGCATCTGCATGGCATGTTCGCCTTTGCCCTGTGGGATGAGGAGGAGCAGGAGCTTTTCTGCCTCCGCGACCCCTTCGGGACAAAGCCCTTTTACTATACACTGACAGAGGACGGACAGCTCCTGTACGGGACCATGATCCGGGACATCCTGGATAAACCCGGCTATCAGAAGGAGCTGAATGAGGACATGCTCCAGATCTACCTCAGCCTGACCTATGTTGCGGGCGAGGATACCTTCTTCAAGGGCATTAAAAAACTGATGCCCGGCAGGTACCTGGTCTGGAAGCCGGACGGAGAGATCCGTATCACAAGGTATTATACGCCGACCTTCGCGCCGGATGAGTCCAGGACCCTCGATGAATGGGCGGATGAGATCCACACGACACTGCAGACCATTATGCCGGAGGTCAAGGATCCGGAGGAGAAGGCTGACTCCTTCCTGTCCGGCGGCGTGGATTCCTCCTATGTGCTGGCGGTATCCGATGTGCAGATGACGGATTCCTGCGGATATGATGAAGCCAGGTTTGACGAGTCCGGCCTGGCAAAACAGACGGCTGACATTCTGGGGCGCGGCAACAGCCGCTGCCGCATTACACCTGAGGACTATTTTGACATTGTCCCTTATGTCATGAAGAACATGGAACAGCCGCTGGGCGATGCCTCGGCCATTGCCTTTGCCATCGCCTGCCGGGAGACGGCAAAGCACACGAAGCTGTGCTACTCCGGCGAGGGCGCGGACGAGTTCTTCGGCGGTTACAACATGTACCGCAATGCGGAGCGCTACGGCGATAATCTCAAAAACTTCTATGTCGGCAACACCAACATTATGAAGGAGGATGAGAAGGAACGGATCCTGCTCCGCTATGATCCGGAGAATCTTCCGATCAACCTGGTCAGGGAGATCTACGAGGAGACCGAGGGCCTCGACCCGCTCGCCAGGATGTCGGATGTTGACATTCAGATCTGGCTGGAGGGAGACATTTATCTCAACGTGGACAAGATGAGCACGGCTGCAGGCCTTGAGATCCGCATGCCCCTCACAGACCGCCGGATCTTTGACATCGCGTCCAGAATGCCGTCCCGTTTCAAGGTCAACGAGGAACAGAACAAGGTGGCCTTCCGCACAGCGGCGGCAAAGGTCCTCCCGGAGGAGATTGCCTTCCGCAAAAAGCTCGGATTCATCGTACCCATCCGGATCTGGCTCGCCGATGAACGCTATAATGCCGACGTCCGCAGGCGCCTGTTCGGAGAGAGTGCTGCGAAATTCTTCCGCCTGGAGGAGATCCGTGCGATCTACGACGAATACGTCGGCGGCAACTCCGACCTCTGGCGCAAGATCTGGACCATCTACACCTTCCTTGTCTGGTACGACGAGTACGGGTTCTGACCGGTTACACGGAAAAACAGCTCTGACCGGTTACACGGAAAACAGCTCTGACCGGGCTGCACGGAAAACAGCTCTGACCGGGCTGCACGGAAAGCAGTCAGGACCTGCCGGGCTGAAAACAGCTCCGGCCGGGCTTCCGGGATTCACCGGGGCAAAGATAAACAGGCCATTGAAAACCGGAATGAGGCTTTCAATGGCCTGTATCAGAATACAGTTATATCAGCATATACTTCTACATAAAATCCTTACATCCACAGGAAATCCATGAAGCGCGGGACCTGTTTCTCCCAGCTGGCTTCATTGTGGCCCCCTCCGACCTGACAGTAGAGCGACGTCATGACGCCCTTCTCGCGCAGTTCCTCCTGGACCTTCAGGTTCTGGAGAGCCGTGCGGCTCTGCATCGGATCCGTCGGGTGCGGGTGGAAGGCTTCCTCTGTCCCGAAGGACAGGTAGATCCGGGTATCCTCCTGTATATCCGCCTTGTGAATATCCCGCCGCAGAGGTGCCATGCAGGGGGAAATCGTACTGGAGACACAGGCTGCTTTGGAGAACCAGTCGTTGAAACAGACTGCTCCGCACAGAGCCATCAGGCCGCCCATACTGGAACCGGCGATTCCGGTCGCCTCGCGGTGGGGCCAGGTGCGATAGTCCCGGTCGATGACAGGTTTCAGTTCCGACACGACCCACTGCAGCGTTTCAAAGCCGATGCCCTTGAGCGTACCACCCCAGAATTTTCCTCTGAAGGTATAGGGACAGTACTCTTTCAGACGCTCGTTCCCCTTATGGCCGCATTCGATTCCCACAATGATCATTTCCTTTGACCAGCGTTTCAGAAAATCCTTCAGACCCCAGCTTTTTCCAAAGGTCGCTTCGCTGTCATCAAACAGGTTGTGTCCGTCAAAGAAATACATGACGGGATACAGCTGATGACCGGTGGAGTAGCTCTCAGGGAGATGAATATGCAGATGACGGGTCGTGTTCGCCGGCGTAAACATAATATCTCGTTTGATGATCATAGTGTCGTTTCCTTACAGGGCTTTTTCAGACAGCATTTCTGTCTGCCTGATTCATATCTCTTTTTTCTTATTTATTATGCAGGGGCGTTTTGCAATATGGAGAAGTATAAGCTTATTTAATGAATAAGGCAATGGAAACGGGCAAATTAAAATCATTAAATTTACATGAAGTTAACACATAGCACATGCGCGGTGAAATGTCCGGACAAAAGTGCTTTTCATACCTGCCGGAGGGCGGAAAGGACCTCATGATTAAGAAAAAAGAAAACTCCTTTGAAAAAATCTATGAGATCGTGCGGCAGATTCCCGCTGGCAGGGTCGCGACCTACGGCCAGATCGCCGCGCTGGCAGGAAACCGCCGGTGGTCGAGGGTCGTGGGCTATGCCCTGCATGTCAATCCGGACCCGGACGGGATTCCCTGCTTTCGTGTTGTCAACCGCTTCGGGGAGGTCTCGGAGGCCTTTGCATTTGGCGGCGGCAACCGCCAGATCGAGCTGCTGGAAGCGGAAGGTATACCCTGTCCGGGCGGGAAGGTGGATCTGAAAAAATATCAGTGGGAGCGCCTGACAACCGACCTGCTGCGGACCATGTGACTCGTCTCAGTGATGGGTCACAA
This sequence comes from uncultured Lachnospiraceae bacterium, assembly GCA_902781215.1. Taxonomy (GTDB): domain Bacteria; phylum Bacillota; class Clostridia; order Lachnospirales; family Lachnospiraceae; genus CAG-791. The sequence continues at coordinate 1,029 of CACZIO010000011.1, read as the reverse complement.
TCTTTCATCCTGTTATTGGCATTTGACATCCATATATTTATGATTTAGAATAATTTGTGTATTTTTGCATACAAAAATACACAGGTACCTCTTATTTTTTGTTTCATTCGGAGAGGGATGCTTATGCTGCAGACGATCACCAACATCAATGACACTGTCAACGGGCTTGTATGGGGCTGGCCGGCCCTGATCCTGCTGGGCTTTACGGGCGTTTTGATGACCTGTCTGACCAGGTTCTACCAGATTTCTCATTTCCGCTACTGGATCAGCCATACCATCGGCCAGATCTTCGGCGAGAAGCGTATTACAGCCCACACCAAAGACGCTTCGATCTCACAGTTCCAGTCCCTGTGCACGGCGCTGGCCGCCACGGTCGGCACCGGAAATATTGTCGGTGTGGCAGGCGCTATTGCCACCGGCGGACCTGGCGCGGTTTTCTGGATGTGGCTGATCGCTTTTTTCGGTATGATGACCAATTTTTCGGAGAATGTCCTGGGTATCCTTTACCGCAGGAAGAATGCCGAGGGAGAATGGGTCGGCGGTGCCATGTACTATCTCCGCGACGGCCTCGGCGGCAGGAAAAACTGTAAGGCCATCGGCGCTTTCCTGGCCGTTCTGTTCTCCTGCTTCTGCCTGCTGGCTTCCTTCGGCATCGGCAATATGAGCCAGGTCAACAGTATGGTCAAGAATGTGAACCATGCTTTCGGCATCCCCAACCTGGCAGTCGGTGTCTTTCTTTTCTTTGCGGTCGCCCTGGTCATCGTCGGCGGCCTCCAGAGGGTTGCGGCTTTTACAGAGAAGCTGGTGCCTTTCATGGTCATCCTCTATCTCCTCGGAACCCTCCTCATCATCATCTTGCACATTACCATGGTGCCCGCTGTATTTGTTTCCATTTTTAAGGGCGCATTTGCCATGAAGTCCGTCGCGGGGGGCATTGTCGGTTCCGGCATCGCCCTGGCCATGAAGATGGGCATGAAGCGCGGCGTCTTCTCCAATGAAGCCGGCCTTGGTTCCTCTGTCATGGTCCAC